>NZ_BAAAIR010000007.1:0-200701 GCF_039526165.1 Brachybacterium tyrofermentans | reverse complement strand
TAGTGCTTCCTGGCCATGGTTCATGATCTCGCTTCCCCAGCAAATGCTGGAATCAGCGTGTCCACGAACAAGGGGCAGGCCCCGCTCCCACGCCAGACCCGACAGGCACAGCGGACCGATGACAATCACGATGTACAGCAGCATGTTCCGCGCCACCAACGCCAGACCGATGACCACGCACGCTGCCAGCAGCAGCGCCGCCGCCAACACGCAGATAAGACAGGTTGCGACCACACCACCAGCGGGCACACTCCACGCCGCGACCGGGCCGGCGATCTCCTCGCCGGCAACCAGGTTCCCCACCACGGTCCCGATCTGAACAACGGCCTCCATGATGTTGTCCACGAACTCGTCACCGTCAAGCAGGGTCGCCGTCAGCAATCCGTCCGCAGCGGCATCCACCGCCCTCACGGCCAACGAAGTAAGCGGCACCAGCGCCACAGTCCCCAGCACCGAAGCACCGGCCCCCAAGAACGCATCCCTGGCCCCCGTGAGCGCTTGCGCACGCAGAGACGCCGCGATGATCCGCATCGCCGCGAACAGCACGATCAGCGGCAGGCTGATAAAGAAGATCCGCCCACCCATCGTGTAGATGAACTCCCCCGTCACCTGGGGAGCGGCGATCTGAAACAGCAGATCCACGATCATGTGAAAGAACACCTGAGTGCCATCAACAGTGCTCTGCGCGAACTCCCACAAGAACTCCTCCGCCTTGCCCTCAACCGCAGCCGCAGCAGCGTCACCCGCCGCAGTAACCGGGTTCAGATCTGATTTCCCAAGGGCCTCGCCCGCAGTCCCCACTCCGCCGAGGAGTCCGCCAGCGAAGCCTTTACCCGCCTTACCGGCCAAGCCCAGAAGATCTTCCCCCATGGTTCAGCCCTCCTTCTGCGCCTGGTCGAACTGCCCAGGGACCGCCAGGAACACCTGGCAGTCCTCACCCTCAGCGCACAGCATCGCCACCGACCAGGTCGTCTCCCCCATGTCGGCCTGCTTCCGCACGCCATCGTCGGGATCGGTCAGCTCACGAAGAAGCGTCCCCTGAACCTCCATCACCACAAGACCTCGACCCTCCAGGTACTCCTGCACCTCGGAAGAGTCAGGGGCGAAGAAGTCCAAGAACTCCCCCGTATCGCTCTCGGTGACCTTCTGCGCTGTGAACGTGTCGGTCGTCTTGTACTCGGCGCGGTCCTCCCATGGATCTGCCGCCCACGCGGTAGAGACCACCTGCTCGGCCCACTGCTTCGGAGTCGTCGGGTCCTTCCCCTCGTTCTCGATCTCCGGGGCCGCCGACGCGATTGTCGCCACGTAGTACGCCTCATCGAAGCGCGCCGTATCCGGGCTCCCCAGCACCTCTGCCACAGCCGGCGCAAGCTTCTGGGGCTCCTCGGTGGCCGGCAGCGGCAGCACCACCGGGTTCTCCTCCGGCGCCGGGTCATCCAACCCCGTCACGCCCGTTTCCTCGCTCGTCGGCTGCACATTGATCCTTTCGTCCTCCGGCACGTTGGAGAAACGACCGAGGAGCGCCAGACCTCCGATCAGCGCCATGACCGCCACGAAGGCGACCAACGCGATCTGTACCTTCCTCACCCTGAAAATCCACATGCCAGCTCCTCTAGTCCATTCCCTGTCACCTTCGACAAGCGCGACCATCACGACGCCCCGCTACGCCGCGTAAAAATCCCAGGTTCTAGCTCGTCATCCGGTGGTGGCCCGTCGCGCACGACGGCCGCCCACCACTCAGCCGAGACAGCGTGCCGCGACAGGTGTTCGATCCAAGCACGCCGCTCGGCACGGAACCGCTCGATCAGCAATCCCACCACCAGTGCTGCCCCAACACGCTCGGCGATCTCGCCCAGCAGCTCCGGCCGCGCGATGAGTCGGCCCGAAGCGTCGCGCTCGATCAACCCCCACCCCTCCAACAGCTCCAGTGCTTCGAACGCAGCCGCTCGCGAGACATGCGCGCGCACGTGAGCGGTCGCTACCGAGGTTGCCCCCTGCTCGATCGCCTCAAACAGCAATGCCGCCACGACGCCCAGCTCACGGAATACCGGCCGCAGCGCGTGGATCTTCCCCGCCGGCATGTCCACCCGTTCGGACACCTCAGCGTGACGGGCAGGGATGCGCAGCTCGTACAGATCAGCTTGGGTGCCCTCACCCTCACGAACCAGCACCAACCAGGGATCGTCCGCCTCGCGCAGTTCAGCCAGCACACGAGAAACCGTAGAAGGCTGCACAGGAAGAGACAGGGACAGGGACCGCACCCCGAACTCCACATGCCGTGACCCGCTCTGGTGAGCAGCAGCCGCGAGAGCCCTCAACAGGAACCGTGCGTGCAGTCCCCGAGGCCCCGACAGCTCCAGCCCCTCCACCTCAGCCAGCACCACCCTCCAGCGACGCACGAACCGATGTTCATCAACCGCGACTTCTTGATCGGACTTCACCCGGGGTCCCCCCCTCGTGACTCCCAGCGCCTCGCTTGTGTTGCAGTGACGGACAGACTTCTTCGCTGCCTGCTTCTTCGCCACGAACGCGCAGGCCTTCCGCCATTCCTGCCCGATCAACACACCGGGCTTGTTCGCGTTGAGGTACAGCGACATGAGCCCCGCCCAGCGCCCGTCCTCCACTCGCGCTGTCACGTCGGCGAACTTCATCCCCGAGCGCACCGCCGCGCACAGCACTGCCATACGGGCCGTGGAGCGATCCGAGTAGCCGGCAGCTTGGAACAGGCCCTCACGCGCCAGCGCAACGAACCTGGGGGCCATGACGCGGCCCACGAACGGTGCGTTCAGCACGGAGGCCTCGTCCTCGAGTTCTTCGATCGGCCGCGCCAGCGTGATCGCCTCGCGTGCCGTCTCTGCCAGCTCCTCGCTCAGCTCACGCCGCAGCGCGCCCAGCACCTCAGAGCCATTACGGGTCAGCAGCACCCGCCGCGCAGTGTCCAGCGGCGTCACGAGCTCCTGGCAGCCCGTGCCGTCCTTGTACGGGGAGCCAGGCGTGCGAATACAACCGGAGATCGCGCCCGTGGTGTGGGGCAGCGGATCGACCCCTGGGAACCTCAGCGCCAGCGCCTTCGCCAGCGTGCCCGCGTCCTCGACGCTCAGGCCGTCCCGCAACGGCACGTACACGTGATGCTTGCCAGCAGGCGACCGATCCACGATCACCGAGGCACCGCACCGCTCCAGCAGCGCCACGATCTGATGCAGCACCTCCCTACCGGCAGCACCGGGCACGTCCACATCGACCACGAGCGTCCGGCACTTGCCGTGGGAGTTGTACAGCAGCACCGCAGCCGGCTTCCCCGGCACCTCATCCGTCAGATCCCGCTCATCGCGCGTGGAGTACTCCCATTTGTCTCTCCGGCCGTCCCAGCGCCCAATCCGCACCCGAGAACGACCAGCGATCGACCACGCGAGTAGCCACGCCGACTGTTGATCGGCTGTCACACTCCGACGTACCATCAGCCGTACACCTCCTGTCGATCTTCTTGATTGATGGGGATTAGGACTCGGAACAGGCCGCCAAACCTTTGAAGTTCCGAATCCGCTTTTCCGGAGCGCCGGCCCATTGGGTCGGCGCTCCGTTTGTCTAAGCGCTACGCCCCGCTGCTCGAGGCCGACGACGCCCTTCCTCGGCTTCGAACAGCGAGGGCTGCCAACGGCGACTGGAGGCTTTGGCACTGCTCCGTCGCGGAGTACGGAGTTCACGAGCGTGACGTGCGTGCCACGCCGTGACGTTGACGGCGTCTCCGTCTTCTACTGCGCGAGCGCACTCGGCCAGAAGCGACCACTCTGGATGCCTCTCGGTTCCGAACAGCAGCCAGCCCATCGCCCGCACCTGGCGTTGGTTGAGCCCGGCACGAGCGAGAGAAGCGCTCTCATCGCAGAACAGGGCTAGCCGGCGGCGAGTAGTCGCGCTGGTCATCCCTGCGCCAACGTCGTCAGCCAGTGCGACGTCGACAGTGACATCGAGGGCCGTTCGAACTGCCACAGCCCGCACTTGGAAGCGACCGACCAGCACGCCCATGAACTGACGGGAGACGCGGGGCGGTGCAGCGTTGCCGGCTCGGGGACCGCGCGGCCAGGCTGCAGCCGCTTCGCGCCGGTCTAGAAAGGCGCCACCCGACGCGTCCATCAGGTCCTCAAGATGCGCGACGGGCGCTCGACCGGGTACTACTTGCCGAGACTGCACACCCATCCGCTCTGACAGGACTGCGCGCGACAGGTTCGTGGAGACCGCTGAAACGACGTATCCCAAGGGCTTCTCCATGGCGAGGATCCTGTGGATGTTCGCCGACAACGCGATCTGAGGCGGCCCATCGACGATCATTACCGCCTCAGAGACCACGTCGGAGGGGTCGACCATCACTCCGTTCGTACCGACGTCGGCACGGATCCTTGCGGCCTTGCGTTGGAGTACCTCCCCCACGAGCTCGAGGAACTCGGCGCCGGCGCTGCTCTGCCAGCCCCCGTTGCCAGCAGCGAGGTGCTCCAGTGCGGCGCGAAACCGCTCTTCGTCACTCGCTTCGATTCGGTTCACGGGATGCCCCTCACGCCTGGTGGTGCAAGGAATCGATGTCACGCTCGGCCTCAGCGGCAAGCAGCCACTTCCGCAGCATCTCGCCCTTGATCTGGACTTCGCCGTCTGTGTCCACCAGCAGGCGATAGGCCAGCTCGTTCCAGTTGGGCGGGCGCACCGAGCGCCGTTGGACCATCGCCCACTCCCAAAGCCCGCCGTGCCCCAAATCTCGAAGTAGGCGATCCGCCAGATCCGCTCGACTGTTCATGCGTCGAGACAGTAGTCCAGTTTTCTAGACCAAGCAAGAGCGAACCGGCTCTAAGCCTAGATCGCAGCGATGGAGGCGGGTACTCTTGACCTATGACTGATATTCAAGCCCAGACTCCGGAAGAGGCAGCAACGGCGGACCAGAAGATCTCGGCTGCCGTCCGAGCGCTTGCTGCCGGCCGTGGCGTCAAGAACTCCGAACTCGCGCCGGTGATTGGCGCAAGCCGCGCGACCATCTTTGCCAAGGTCAAGGGCGAGGTCCCATGGAAGGCCAACGAGATCGAGTCGGTGGCGGACTACTTCAGCGTGTCCGTGGGAGACCTCTTCGACGGCCTCGGACTGTTCCGGGACACGACGAAGCCCCACCGGAGAACCGGTGGGGCTTCGAGCGTCGGTGCGCCATCAGGGATTCGAACCCCGGACCCGCTGATTAAGAGTCAGCTGCTCTAACCAACTGAGCTAATGGCGCCGAACAGGAAGAAACATTACCCCCCACCCTCCGAGTCGCCAACTCGAGAGGACCCTCTGTGAGCGAGCTGACAGAACACCTCCCGTCCGCGGACCTGACGGAGCGGGCGCGGCCGATCGCATAGACTTGCTCCTCCCAGGAAGTTCGACGCACGAGGGTCAGCAGGCCGTCGGTGAAGGAGGTCAGCGTGAGGATCGCGGTCACCGGCGCCACAGGCGTGCTCGGCCAGGAAGCTGTGGAGGCGCTCGTCGCCGCCGGGCATGAGGTCACCGGCATCACCCGACGCGACTCCGGGATCCCGATCATCGAGGGCCGCGGCGGCAGGGCAGTCGTGGCCGACGTCTTCGACGCCTCGGATCTCGCGCGCGCGTTCCGCGGGTACGACGTCGTCATCAACACCCTCGCCCACGTGCCGGTCGGCATGGCCGGGCTGCGCCCCCTCGCCTGGCGGGAGGACGACAAGCTCCACCTCGAGGCCTCCGTCGCGATCGCCAAGGCCGCGGCTCAGGCGGGCGTGGGCAAGCTGATCCAGGAATCCACGATCTATCTGTATCCGGACAACGGGTCGGAGTGGATCGGCGAGGATCTGCCGCTCAGCGTGCGCAACCAGGCGTTCCGCCCGCGCGTGGCCGAGATGCGCGCCGCCGTGGACTTCGCGGCCGCCGGCCGCAGCGCGGTCGTGCTGCGACTGGGACTCCTGTTCGGCCGTGACCCCCACACGACGCACGCGCTGAAGGCCACCCGTGAGGGCGACCCGATCCTGCTGGGCAAGCCGGAGAACTACGTGACGCTGCTGCATCACACGGATGCCGGGCGCGCCTTCGTCGCCGCCCTCCGGGCGGACAGCGGCTTCTACAACGTCGGCGGCGAGCCGATCACCAAGGCACGCTGGGCGAAGGATCTCGCGATGGAGGCGGGCGCGCAGAACCCCGCCAAGTTCTACCCGGAGATCACTCAGGCCATCGTCGGCACGAGGCTGGACACGCAGCGTCGTTCGCTGCGTGTCTCCTCCGTGCGGTTCATGTCCGAGACCGGCTGGCGGCCGACGGTGGGCCCGTCCACGCCGGGCTGGTCCCGCAGCTGACCTCCCCGCGCGAGATACTCGAGGGATGAGCACGACGCGCACTCCCCCGGCCGACGAGACGCGCTGCCCCTGCGGGCGCGGGGACACCTTCGGAGCCTGCTGCGGCCCCGTGCTGCGTCAGGAACGCCGTGCCGCCACCGCGGAGGCACTCATGAGGTCCCGCTACACCGCCTTCGCGGTCGGGGACGTCGAGCATCTCCTGAGGTCCTGGCACCCGCGCGAGCGCCCGGACCGCGACGAGCTCGCGGACTCGCTCGAGGACGGGACGCGGTGGGTGCACCTGTCCATCCTCACGACCTCGGCAGGCGGTCCCTTCGACGACGCAGGCACGGTGGAGTTCACCGCCGTCGCCCGCACCCCGCAGGGCCGCCAGGAGCAGCACGAGATCTCCCGGTTTGTGCGCGAGGACGGCACCTGGCTCTTCGTGGACGGCGAGCTGTAGGGGACCACGACGAACAGGCCCGGAGCAGGCCAGGAGCGGACGCGGCACAGCTCAGGACCCGGTGAGGGGCGGGCGAGCTGCACACAGCGAACGGCGCCGGTCACCGAGGTGACCGGCGCCGTCGGGCGCGCGGTGCGGGAATCGTCCGCCGGGGACTGCCCCGTGAGGTCAGTCGCCGGCTGCGCGGGCCTTCGCCGTGGCGAGAGCCTTGTCGAGCTCGGCCTTGGCCTTGGCTGCCGAGGCCTTCGCCTTCTGCGTCTGCGCAGACGCCTGCTCGGAGGCCTTCTTCGACGTCTTCTTGACGTTCTTCGTCGCGGCCTTCGCAGTCTTCGACGGCTTCGCGGGCTTGTCGTCACCACCGGAGAGGGCGATCGCCGCAGCGATTCCTGCACCGATGAGCACCACGCCGATGACGCCGCCTGCGATCGCTATCGGGAGCGTCGAGGCGGACTTGTCGTCACCGGCGTCGGAAAAACCCTTCACCGAACCGACGAGCTCGTTCTTCCAGCGGGTCGCCGCGTTCTTCGGGTTCACACGGTCGACCAGCTCGTCGATGTCCGACGCCAGGTTGTCCTGCCGCCGGTAGGCCTCGTCGCGCATGTCGTCCAGGCTGTTCTTCTTGGCCACCACTGCCTCCGGGGGTCGTCAGGGCTTGATCCCGCTGATCGTATCGCGAGCAGGAGGTCGCGAGGTGACCAGCCGGGAATCAGGCGTGATTCTGGGGTCGTCTGGCTGAACCGGTCGGTTCAGCCCTGGGTGCGTGCCAGGAAGTCGTCGGCGCCGCCCACGAGCTCCACGTGGCCGGTCTCGACGTCGGCAGTGGCCATCGCCGCCACCTCGGCGGCGAACTCCTCGACGGAGTACAGCTTGCCGGCGGCCTCTCGCCGCTCCTCGAGCGCACCGGGACGCGCACGGTTCAGCAGGGTCGCGGTGACCGTGCCCTCGATCATGTCGCCGGAGACGACCACGAAGGAGATGCCCTTCTCGGACATCTCACCGATCCGCGCGGTCAGCGCCTTCTCCCCCGCGTTCTTGGACCTGGCGACCTGCTCGTACTCGGGCATGGTCTCGACGTCGTCGATGAAGTGCGCCTGGTGGCTGGTCACGAAGACCACGCGGCCGCCGGTGGACAGCCGCTCGAGGCCCGCCGTCAGCGCATCGTTCTGCGCGTCGCGGTTCAGGCGCATCGCGTAGTCCTCGCCGAGGTCCGCCTCCATGCCGCCGGAGGCGTTCAGGACCAGCAGGTCCAGGCTGCCGAAGGTGTCGATGGCCGTCTGCATGAGGGTGTCGACGCCCTCGGCCTCGGTGAGGTCGGCGCCGACGGCGACGGCCTTGCCGCCGGCGGCCTCGATCTCCGCGACGACCTTCTTCGCGCGGGGTGCCTTCTGGCGGTAGTTGATGACCACGGCGGCGCCCTGGTCGGCGAGCAGCTTCGCGGTGGCGGCGCCGACCCCTCGGGAGGAACCGGTGACGACGGCGGTCTTGCCTGCGAGGGCGCTCATGGGGGACTCCTGTGATGCTGGGGATCGGGAACGACGAGGTGGAGGCTGCGGTCGCCCAGGACGGGCGAGGTGCATCGCGCCACCAGCCCCACGAGCCTACCCGGAGCATCCGGCGGCTGCAGATAGGCTGGGCGGGCGCGCGAGTGGCGGAATCGGTAGACGCGCTGGATTTAGGTTCCAGTGCCCCAGGGCGTGAGGGTTCGAGTCCCTTCTCGCGCACGCACCATCCCCGTATCGAGGAGACGCTTCATGACGCTGTTCGGACTCGTCCGCCATGGGCAGACGGACTACAACCTGCAGAACCGCTTCCAGGGGTCCTCGGACATCCCGCTGAACGACACCGGGATCGCCCAGGCGCACGCCGCCTTCGACCAGCTCCCGCCCGTGGACTGGGACGTGATCGTCACCTCACCCCTGCAGCGTGCCGAGCAGACGGGCCGGATCATCGGCGAGGACCACGGCATCCCCTTCGGCGGCACCGATCCGCGGTTCGTGGAGATCGACTGGGGCTTCGCCGAGGGCAAGCCGGTCGACGAGATGCAGGAGGCCTACCCGGATCGCTCCTTCCCGGGACGGGAGGACCACCAGGCCGTCGCCGACCGCGGCTATGACGGACTCGAGGCGCTCGAGGAGCGCTACCCGGGCAAGAAGGTCCTGGTCGTCGCTCATGGCACCCTGATCCGCTTCATCCTGTCGGGGATCATCGAGCAGCCCCTGCCCTCGATCCCGAACGCCACCCTGTCGCTCGTGGAGCTCGAGGGCACGACCTGGCGGGTGCGGATGATCGCCGGCGAGGAGGTCGACCACGCCGTGAAGGTCGCCAGTCGCGAACAGAACCCGCGCTTCCACGTCGAGAAGGGCCAGCTCGCCCCCGCGCTGGCCGCGGCGGCCGCCGCCGACAGGGACGACCACTCCGCGGAGGCGACCCGATGAGCCCCCGCACGGCTGTGGACACCGAGGGCGCCTGGTTCGAGCCCGAGCACATCGCGCAGCTCCGCCGCCATCTGCCCATCTCCTACCTGGACCTCGTGCCCGTGCGCACCGACGTGGACGGCTCCGTGGTCGAGGTGGGCCTGCTGCTGCGCGCCTCCGGCAGCGGCCAGATCGTGCGGGCAATCGTCTCCGGCCGGATCATGATCCACGAGACGATCCGCGAAGCGATCTCCCGCCACATCGACAAGGATCTGGGACCGATGGCGATGCCCCGCATCCCGGTCTCCCCCGTGCCCTTCACCGTCGCCGAGTACTTCCCGACCCCGGGGATCTCGCCCTTCCACGACGCCCGCCAGCATGCGATCTCGATGGCCTATGTGGTGCCGATCGACGGTGAGACCGCCCCGCAGGAGGACGCCCTGGAGCTGACCTGGTTCGGGATCGACGAGCTGCTCGCGGAGTCCTCCCCGCTGGACGAGATGAGCGGCGGTCACGACCTCATCGTGCGCCGGGCACTCGCCCACGTCGGCGCCGCCTGACAGATTCGCCGACGGGCACGGGACGCCCGACGTTCCGCACCCGACGCCCGACACCACCACGACGCGGCGCCCCTGATCCGCTCGGATCAGGGGCGCCGCGTGTACCGGCCAGGGTTCAGCTCGACGCATCTCGGAGCAGCGGGGCCCGGATCAGTCGAGCAGCGGAGCCACGTGCTTCGCGATCGCACGGAACGCGGTTCCGCGGTGGGAGATGGCGTCCTTCTCCTCGGGGCTGAGCTCCGCGGCGGTCCGCGCCTGGCCGTCGGGCCGGAACAGCGGGTCGTAGCCGAAGCCGCCCTCGCCGTGCCGCTCCCGCAGCAGGTGCCCCGTCATCTCGCCGCGCTCGACCACCTCGGTGCCGTCCGGGGCCACCAGCGCCGCCGCACACACGAAGCGCGCGGCGCGGTGCGCATCGGGCACATCGGAGAGCTGGGCGAGCAGCAGGTCGTTGTTCGCCTCGTCGTCCCCGTGAGCTCCGCTCCAGCGCGCCGAGAAGATGCCCGGCGAGCCGCCGAGGACGTCGACCGCGAGACCGGAGTCGTCGGCGACGGCGAGCAGCCCGGTCGCCGCGGCCGCTGAGTGGGCCTTCAGCAGGGCGTTGCCCTCGAAGGTGACCGCGTCCTCGACCACGTCGGGCAGCTCGATGCCCGCCGAGGAGACGATCGATTCCGCCGCGAGCCCCGGCACGGCGGCGGTCATGATGCGCTGGAGCTCGTGGAGCTTCTTGAGGTTGTGGGAGGCCAGGATGATCCGGGCCCCCGCCGAGACGCTCGTGGTCCCCTCGTGCATCGCAGCAGGGTTCGACGCTGCTGGGTTCATCGCTGCTGGGCGAGGACGTCGCGCTGGATCGCGGCGAGCTGCTCGCAGCCGCCGGTGGCGAGGTCCAGCAGGGCGCCGAGCTCGGTGCGGTCGAAGGGTGCGCCCTCCGCGGTGCCCTGCACCTCGACGAAGGAGCCCGAACCGGTCACGACCACGTTCATGTCGGTCTCGGCGTTCACGTCCTCGCGATACTCGAGGTCCAGCAGCGGGCGGCCCTCGACGATGCCCACGCTGATCGCGCTGACGGAGTCGGTGAGCACCTCGCGGGCGGCAGGGACGGCGGTGTGCTTCTTGCCCCAGGAGATCGCGTCGGCCAGCGCCACGTAGGCGCCGGTGATCGCGGCGGTGCGGGTGCCGCCATCGGCCTGCAGCACGTCGCAGTCCAGTTGGATGGTGTTCTCGCCGAGGGCGTCCAGGTCGATGACCGCGCGCAGGGAGCGACCGATCAGGCGGGAGATCTCGTGGGTGCGGCCGCCGATCTTGCCCTTGACGCTCTCGCGGGCGCCGCGGGTGTTGGTGGCGCGCGGGAGCATCGCGTACTCGGCGGTGACCCAGCCGGAGCCGGAGCCCTTCTTCCAGCGCGGCACGCCCTCGGTGAAGCTGGCCGCGCACAGCACGCGGGTGCGGCCGAATTCGATCAGGGCGCTGCCCTCGGCATGGTCGAGCCAGTCGCGGGTGATGCGCACCTCGCGCAGCTGGTCAGGGGTGCGACCGTCGACGCGGTCGCCGGTCGGGGTGGGGTTCTGGGTGCTCATGGAGCAGGTTCTCCTCGGTGTCGCTCAGGCGTACTGATCGAGGATAGCCGCCGGGCACCGGGCCCTCAGAACCCGGAACGCCGAACTCAGGCGGTGGCGTCGGTCCTGGTGGTGTCGTAGACCGCCTGGGGCACGGCGAGCTCGAGCGGGCCCGAGTAGACGCTGCGCGCCTCGGCGAGCGGCACCGCGGGGTCCGTCCACGCGGCGATGTGGGTGAGCACCACGCGCCCGGCGTTCGCGGTCACCGCGGCCTGCCCGGCGCGCAGGCCCGTCAGGTGCACGCCGGAGAAGCGGTCGTCGCGGCCCTCGATGTAGCCGGCCTCACAGAGGAACAGGTCCGCGCCGGCCGCCAGCTCGTCGAGCGCCTCGCAGGCATCGGTGTCACCGGAGTAGGCGAGCACGTCGCCGCCTGCGGTGATCCGGAACCCGTAGGCCTCCACGGGGTGCAGCACCTCGCGCACCTGGATGTCGAACGGCCCGATCGTGAACCGCTGGTGGTCCTCGAGCGCGTGGTTCTCGAACGGGACGCAGTCCACGCCGTCCGGGATGTTCCCGGCGCGGCCCAGCACGGCGGCGATGCGGTCCGGGAGCGGCCGCGGCGCGTACAGGGGCAGCTGGGGCAGGTCGGTGCGCTCGTGGTACGCCCAGAAGACCTCGAGCCCGGTGACGTCGAGGTAGTGGTCGGGGTGCAGGTGCGAGATGATCACGGCGTCGAGGTCCGCAGGATCGATGACGGACTGCAGCGGTCCGAAAGCGCCGGAGCCGAGGTCCATGAGCACGCGCCAGGTGCGTCCGTTCTCGTCCTCGTGCTCGAGGAGGTAGCTGGAGGCGGCGCTGTCCGGGCCGGCGAAGCTGCCGCTGCAGCCGATGACGTGGATCCTCATGCCGTCACCACCGGCAGGCTCGTGGTCACATCGAGCATCGGGCCGAGGAACCGGCGCGAGAGGCGCACGAAGGACTCGCTGCCCTCGCCCTCCGCAGTCTGTGCGAACACGTGGTGCGGACCCCGTTCCGAGACGCGCAGCAGGGACCCGCCGCGCAGCTGGCGATAGACGTCCAGGGCGGTCTCCTCGGCGGAGGAGACCAGCGTGACCTCCGGACCCATGACATAGCTGATCGCACCGGCGAGCATCGGGTAGTGGGTGCAGCCGAGCACCAGGGTGTCCACCCCGGCCTCCTGCACCGGCGCCAGATACTCCTCGGCCACCTCGATGACCTCATCGCCGGTGATCACCCCGTTCTCGACGAACTCGACGAAGCGCGGGCAGGCCTGGGTGAGAATCTGCAGATCGGGAGCCGCGGCGAAGGCATCCTCGTAGGCGCGGGAGGTGACGGTGCCCTCCGTGGCGATCACTCCCACCCGGCGGTTGCGGGTCGCGGCGACGGCACGGCGCACGGCCGGCTGGATGACCTCGACGACGGGCACGTCATAGCGCTCACGGGCGTCGCGCAGCACGGCGGCCGAGGCGGTGTTGCAGGCGATCACGAGCATCTTCACACCGTGGTCGACCAGGTTGTCCATGATGTCGAGCGTCAGGGAGCGCACGTCGGCGATCGATCGCGGCCCGTAGGGTCCGTGCTCGGTGTCGCCGATGTAGACCAGCTCCTCCTGCGGCAGCTGGTCGAGGATGGCTCGGGCCACGGTCAGCCCGCCCACCCCGGAGTCGAAGATCCCGATCGGCGCGTTGTTCATCCCGGTAAGGCTAGTGTCGATTGCCGTTCGGGGCAGTGACTGCCCCCTCACTGGGTGCTGTTTCACAGTTCGCGGACATCAGTCCAGCGCACGGAGCAGGCTCTCCTGGAGCCAGGACAGCAGCTCGTACACGGCGATCACGATGTCGGACCCGACCTGATCGCCCTCCGGCTCCGAGGCCTCCTCCACCCGCTCCCCGATCTGCTGGAGCATCCGCACGGTGTCGAAGTCCCCGTCGCGCTGCAGATCGAGACGGTCCGCGAGCACGATGCGCACGTCGTTCAGGGCGCGCAGGAGGGCGATCGCCTGGGCGTCGTCGAGCACGATCTCGCTGTGGCTCGGGCCTGCTGAGTCGATGATCGCCATCACCTGGGCGAGATCGGCGAGCTTCCCGTCGGCGAGATCCTGCTGGCCCAGCCGCCGGAACTCCCCGGCGAGCGTCGGGTCCTCGGAGGCTGCGGGGAACAGCCGCTTCACGGCGGAGTCCGCGGGCTCCCGGGCATCGCGGCCGGCGAACTCGGCCTCCAGGCGGCGCAGCGGATCGTCGCTCTCCGCCGCGCGCTGCAGAAAACCCGGATCGGCGTCGATCCCCAGGTCAGCCCGGATGAGATCCGCGGTCTCCTGGGCGACCTGCGCGATGATCGCCTTCTCCTCCCCGTCGAGCCGGCAGGCGAGGCTGCCATCGGGGCGGCGTCGGAATGCGTGCGCCATCAGTCCTCCCCCGCCCTCTCCAAGGTCGCGTGCAGGCCGAAGGAGTGCATGGCCTGCACGTCGGTCTCGACGCGCTCCCGGGAGCCGCGCGAGACGATCGCCCGGCCCTCCTCGTGCACCTGCATCATCAGCTGCTCGGCGACCAGCCGCGAGTACCCGAAGTGCCGACGCAGGACGAAGACGACGTAGCTCATGAGGTTCACAGGGTCGTTCCAGACCACGGTGCACCACGGGCCGCTGGTCCCGACGTCCTCCTGCACGGCACCGGCAGGGTCGGTCAACGAGCCCATCCCGGGGTCGGCCCGCCGCAGCTCCACCGGCATTCGTGCTCCTCCTGTATCCCGCCGCTCGCCGTCCCATGACAGCTGACATGGTCCTCGGCAAGCGGCCCGGTCGAGTCTACGGGGCGCGTCCGTCACTCGGTCGGCCCGGCACGCATTACCGTGGACACTGTGACTTCTGCCCTGCTCACCGACCTCTACGAGCTGACGATGCTGCATGGTGCCCGCGAGGCGGGCACCGCATCGCGCCGCTGCGTCTTCGAGGTGTTCACCCGTTCGCTCCCCGAGGGCCGGCGCTACGGGGTGCTCGCCGGCACCGGCCGCGTGCTCGATGCCATCGCCGACTTCCGCTTCGACGACGCCGACCTGCGCTACCTGCGCCGGTCCGGGCTGCTCGACGAGGAGACCCTCGAGCATCTCGCGGCATACCGCTTCGCGGGAGACGTGCACGGATACGAGGAGGGTGAGCTGTTCTTCCCGAACTCGCCCGTGCTGCGGATCGAGGGCACCTTCGAGGATGCGGTGATGCTCGAGACCGTCGTGCTGTCCATCCTCAACCATGACAGCGGCATCGCCTCGGCCGGGTCGCGGATGATCACCGCCGCCCGCGGCCGCCCGTGCATCGAGATGGGCGGGCGCCGGGTGCATGAGGACGCCGCCATCGCCGCCGCCCGCGCCGCGTACATCGTCGGCTTCCACTCCACCTCGAACCTCGCCGCCGGAGCGCACTACCGGATCCCGGTCGCCGGGACCGCGGCCCACGCGTTCACACTGCTGTTCGACTCCGAGGAGGAGGCCTTCCGCGCCCAGATCGCCTCCCAGGGGGCGGGGACCACCGTGCTGGTGGACACCTACGACGTCGAGGCCGCCGTGCGCACCGCGGTCGAGATCGCCGGCCCCCAGCTCGGCGCGGTGCGCCTGGACTCCGGGGACCTCGGCGTGCAGGCCCACGAGGTGCGGGCCCTGCTCGACTCCCTCGGCGCCACGGACACGCGGATCACCGCCACCGGCGACCTCGACGAGTACCGCGTCGAGGAGCTCACCGAGGCACCGCTGGACGGCTACGGCATCGGGACCCGCCTGGTCACCGGTGGGGGCCATCCCGCCCCCGGCTTCGTCTACAAGCTCGTCGAGCGCGAGGGGGCCGACGGCGCGATGCACCCGGTCGGCAAGCGGTCCCAGGACAAGGCCACGCTCGGTGCGGGCAAGGCCGCCTACCGCATGATCGTGGGCGAGCGCGCCCACGCCGAGCTGGTGCTCCCCGGCGAGTCCGAGGTCGCGGAGTTCGAGCGGGAGCTGATCGCCGAGCTGACGTCCGGCGAGGCGAACCCCGAGTGGGCTCGCACCTCGCTGCGGCCCCTGCAGAAGCCCATGATCCTCGGCGGCGAGCCGGTGCACGATCTGCGAGCACCCGCTGTGGTCGAGGCGGCGCGGGCGCGGCATGCCGCCTCGGTCGCAGAGCTGGGCCTGTCCCCCGACGACGGCCCGGATGGCCCTCCCGCCATCCCCACGGTCACCGACGGCGTCGAGGCCGCCCGCGTGCTGAGCTGAGACAGCCGCGCGACGGACGGGTCAGCGGCGGCCGAGTGAGTTCAGCGGGCGGGCCGGATGAGGTCACCGCACGCGCCGGATGAGCTCAGCGGCGGCCGACGAACCAGCCTCGCACGACGCCGATGCGCGCCTGGATCTGCTCCGCGCTGGCCTGGGCCACCGCAGGCCCTCCGCACCGGCTGCGCAGGGTGTTGTGGACCGAACCGTGCGGGATGCTGGACTTCTTCGCCCACGCCGAGACCAGCGTGCTGAGCTCCTTGCGCAGCTCCATCAGCTGCCGGTGGTCCACCACCCCGGGGGTGACGGTCTGGTCCGCGGAGCCGTTGCGCTTGCGCCGCTCCTGCTGCTGGGCCTGCTGCTGCTGGAGCACGGTGCGCATCTGGTCGGCGTCGAGCAGGCCGGGAATCCCCAGGAACTCCTGCTCGTCCTCGCTGCCGGCCAGACCGCCGGCTCCGTACTCGCCGCCGTCGAACAGCACACGGTCGAACGAGGCCTCGGACTCGAGGGCCTCGAAGGTCATCTCCAGCTGATCGCTGGTCTCCTCGGGACGGTTCGCCTCCTCGATCAGGCTCTCGTCCAGGCCGGTGACCTCGTCGCCGCTCGCAGGGCGCAGGTCCAGCACATGGTCACGCTCGGCCTCCAGCTCCGCGGCATGGGCCATGAGGATGGGGACCGTGGGCAGGAAGACGCTCGCGGTCTCACCGCGGGTCCGCGAGCGCACGAAGCGGCCGACGGCCTGCGCGAAGAACATGGGGGTCGAGGTCGAGGTGGCGTAGACGCCGACCGCGAGGCGCGGCACGTCGACGCCCTCGGACACCATGCGCACCGCGACCATCCAGCGATCCTCGGAGGCGGAGAAGTCCTCGATGCGCTTGCCGGCGCCGGCGTCGTCCGAGAGCACGACGGTGGGTGCCTGGCCGGTGATGTCCTGGAGTGTCCCGGCATAGGCGCGGGCCGCCTTCTGGTCGGTCGCGATCACGAGTCCGCCGGCGTCCGGGACGTGGCGACGCACCTCGGTCAGTCGCCGGTCCGCCGCCGAGAGCACCGACTGCATCCATTCGCCGTTCGGATCCAGGGCGGTGCGCCAGGCCTGCTGGGTGATGTCCTTGGTCTCGAGCGCGCCGAGCTGCGCCGAGACCTCATCACCGGTCTTGGTGCGCCAGTGCATGCGCCCCGAATAGGTCATGAACAGCACGGGGCGCACCACATGGTCGCGCAGCGCCTCGCCATAGCCGTAGACGTAGTCCGCCTTGGAGCGGGAGAAGCCCTCGCCGTCCTCCTCGTAGATCACGAAGGGGATCTGCGAGGCGTCGGAGCGGAACGGGGTTCCGGTCAGGGACAGGCGGCGCACCGCCGGATCGAACGCATCGCGCACACCGTCACCCCAGGTGAGGGAGTCGCCGGCGTGGTGGATCTCGTCGAGGATCACCAGCGTGCGATCGGCCTCGGTGCGCGCTCGGTGCAGCGCAGGGTGCATGCCCACCTGGGCATAGGTCACCGCCACGCCCTGATAGTGGGAGCCATGGGCGCCCTGGGCGTTGGAGAAGTTCGGATCCAACGAGATGCCCACCCGTGCGGCGGCGTCGGCCCACTGGGTCTTCAGGTGCTCCGTCGGGGCGACCACCGTGATGCGGCGGACGGTCCCCTCGGAAAGCAGCCCCGCGGCGACCTGCAGGGCGAAGGTGGTCTTGCCGGCGCCGGGGGTCGCGACGGCCAGGAAGTCCTTCGGGGTGAGGCTGCGATACAGCTCGAGAGCCTCGGACTGCCAGGCACGCAGCTTGGGGACGGTGCCCCAGGCGGCGCGTTCCGGGTAGGCGACGGGAAGCGATCGCGCGGCCGCCTCGGAGGGCTGGCGGGGATCGCTCGTGGAGAACAAGGAAGGGGTGGTATTCACGGCGTGATCCACCGTACCGCCGCGGTACGACGACCCGCGCACCAGCGCGATGTGAGGAAGTCCGCGAGCGCGCCGCGGCCCGGGCGATCACCCGGGCCGCAGCGGCGAGCGGTCAGCGCCGGCCGCCGAAGAAGCCGCGGAAACCGCCGCCCTTCCCGCCGGAGCCGCCCTTGCCGTCGCCGCCGCCGTCCTGCGGGTCGCGGAAGCCCTCGTAGATCTCCTTGCACTCCGGGCACACCGGGTATTTCTCGGGATCCCGACCCGGCACCCACACCTTGCCGCACAAGGCGATCACGGGCGTGCCGCCGAGCGCGGCCTGCGTGATCTTGTCCTTGCGCACATAGTGCGCGTACCGGTCGTGGTCACCGTCGTCGGTGGTCTGCTCCTTCTCCTGGAGCTGACGGTCCAGCACCGCAGTGCTGCCCGGCGCGGCCCCGGGATCGTCGCTGTACGGATCCAGCCGGGACGGGTCGGATGTGGAGGACATGGGCAACTCCCTCGGTCGATGTCGTGCTGCCGTGAGCCTAGCGGCCCTGCCTCCCCGGAGACAGCCGCCGACGCTGGGATAATGCCGGGTATGGACGTCGTCGCCGAGTTCCTCCGCCGCCTGCCCCACGAGATCCGTCGCGCGGGAGGGTCCCTCCTCGGGCGCCTCGGCCTGCTCCTGCTGGCCCTGATCCTGAACATCGGGTTCTACCTGCCCTCGATCCCGGCCGGCACGCCCGGCACGGGGATGCCCGGCCTCGACAAGCTCGTGCACCTGCTGGTGTTCGCACTGACCGTCTGGGCCGCGGGGCGTGCGCTGGCGCCGCGCCGACGCTTCCCCATGGGCTGGATCGTGATCGTCGCGTTCGCCCACGGCCTGCTCATCGAGCTGGTCCAGCTGGTGCTCCTCCCCGAGCGCGGCGCCGAAGCCACCGATGTGCTCTTCGACGTCATCGGCATCGCCCTGGGCCTGGGACTCTGGCTCGGGGAGCGGCTGCGCCACGAACGCGCCGGAGCACGCCTCGAGCGTGACGAGCTGGAGCATGAGGGGACGGCGCCCGCCGACCCGGTGGAACCTGTCAGGTCACAGATGGACCAGGTTCCCGAGAACCCCGCTCCCCCACGCTGAACCGCCCCTACGATCGGCGCATGAGCACCCAGTCCCACCTGCAGGCCGTCCGGGAGCAGCTGCCGCCCTCGATGCGCCGGGTCGCCGACGCGATCCTGGAGGACCCGCACCGGATCCTCCAGGGCACCATCACCGATCTGGCCACCGCCTGTGCAACCTCCGAGCCCACGGTGGTGCGTCTGTGCCAGCGGCTGGGACTCGCGGGATATGCGGACCTGCGGCTCACGCTCGCCGGGGAGCTGGCCTCGGAGCAGGTCCGCAGGCTCCATCTCGGCAGCACCCATGGGGCCGACCTCCCCGCCGACTCCACGCTCTCGCAGATCGTCGCGGACATCGCCCTGACCGAGGCCCTGGGCATCGAGGAGACCGCCGCGACGCTCGACATCGCCGAGCTCCACCGGGCCGTCGAGGCCCTCGCCGATGCGTCGATGGTGCTCCTGCACGGGATCAGCGCCTCGGCCTCCGCGGCGGGCGACCTCGAGCGCAAGCTCCAGCGGATCGGGCGCAACGCCCGCTGCCTCCGGGACACCCACGATGCGCTCGCCGCCGCCGCCCTGATGGGGCCGGGACAGGTGGCTCTGGGGTTCTCCCACAGCGGTTCGACCCGCGAAGTCGCCGCCGTCCTCTCCCAGGCCCGGACCGCGGGCGCCCGGACGATCGCCCTCACCAACAGCGTCGAGGGACCGGTGGTCGCGCAGGCCGACATCGTGCTGCGCACCTCCGTGCGCGAATCCACCTACCGCTCCGGAGCGATGGCCTCACGATCGGCCCAGCTCCTCGTCGTGGACTGCATGTTCGTGGCGATCGCCCAGCGCAGCCGCGACGACACGGTCGACGCCCTGCGCACCACCTACGACGCCCTCGCGGACTACAGGAGAGCATGACGTCCATGGACGACACCGACGCACCGGACCCGACGACGGACGGCACTGCGCAGAACCGGCTCGAGGAGCTGGTCACCGCCGTGAGCCGGGGCGCGGCGACCGCGCCCGCTGACGGTCCCGCGATCGAGGGCGCGGCCGCTGCGACGGCCGCTGTGGACAGCCCGGGCCGCCCCGTCGCCCGCGCGCTCGCCGGCTCGACCGCGCTCTTCGCGCCCGATGGCGCACACCTGCCTGCGGACTCCCCCGAGCTGACCCCTCTGGTGGCGGACACGCTGTTCGACATGGCGTCGGTGACCAAAGTGGTCACGACGCTCACTGCGGCCACCCTCATGGACGACGGGCTGCTGGACCCGGAGGCCCCGGTCGCCGAGTACCTCCCGTCGCCGCATCCGTCGATCACGGTGCGGCAGCTGCTGACGCATACCGCCGGACTGCCACCGGTCATGCCGCTGTGGAAGGTCCCCGGCGGCCGCGAGCAGCGCCTTGCCGCCATCGCCGGTGCGCAGCTCGACACCGAACCCGGCACCGCGCACGCCTACTCCTGCATCGGCTTCATCCTGCTGGGAACCCTGCTCGAAGGGCTGACCGACACCCCGTTGCCGGAGCTGGCCCGGATACGCGTCCTCGACCCCGCCGGGGCGACGAGCGCGGGATGGTCGCCGTCCGTCGAGGAGGGCTCCCGCGCCGCGGCCACCGAGTACCAGGAGGACCCGCCGCGCGGGCTGGTGCGAGGGTCCACCCATGACGAGACGGCGTGGTCCCTGGGCGGGGCCGGCAATGCTGGGGTCTTCGCGACCCTCGATGACGCGCTCGCTCTCGGACGGGTTCTGGCCGGTCGAGGACCGGGGCCGACGCTCTCCGGCCCGGTGCGTGCCCTGCTGACCACCGATCAGCTCCCGCCCGGGGTGACCACCGGGGCTCCGTGGCGGCAGGGCTTCGGGCTGCGGGTGGGTCAGGAGCTCTGCCCGGGCGAGGTGCTGCCCCGCGTCGTCGGGCATCCCGGGTTCACCGGCACCTCCGTCCTCGCCGATCCGAGCACCGGCACGGTCGCCGTGCTGCTGACCAATCGGGTCCACCCGCACCGGACGCGGTTCTCGATCGACCGGTCCCGGCGCGGGCTGGCCCGCATCGCGTTCGTCTGAGCGGCGGGTCGATCAGCCCAGTCGGGCGCCCGGGTTGGGCGCGGCGGCCAGCAGTCGCTTCGTGTACTCGTCCTGCGGGTCGTCGATCACCGCATGGCTCTCGCCCTGCTCGACCACGCGGCCATGGTGCATGACCATCACCTGATCGCTGTAGCGTCGCGCGCTGCCCAGGTCATGGGTGATGTAAAGGACGGCGAGGTCCTCATCGCGGCGCAGCGAGTCGATGAGATCGAGCATCTCCTTGCGGATGGTGACATCGAGCATCGAGACCGGCTCGTCGGCGATCAGCACCTTCGGGGAGGCGGCGAGCGCCCGGACGACGGCCACGCGCTGGCGCTGCCCGCCGGAGAGCTCGTGCGGGAACCGGTCGAGATAGCGCTCGGCCGGGGTGAGGCCGACGCGCTCGAGCAGCTGGATGCACCGCTCGTGCACGGCGGCCTCGCCGCGGGCGTCCTGATGGATGCGCACCGCGCGCCCCAGCGTGTAGGCGATCCGGCGCAGCGGGTTCAGGGAGGCGAAGGGGTCCTGCAGCGTCAGCTGCACGTCCCCCACGTACTCCCGGTGCCGGGAGCCGCCGCTGGTGGGGACGTCACGCCCCTCCAGCAGGATCCGCCCCGAGGTGGAGGGGATCAGGCGGGCGAGCATCCTGCCCAGCGTCGACTTCCCCGAGCCGCTCTGGCCCACGAGGGCGGTGACCCTGCCCTGGACCAGCGAGATCGAGACGTCGTCGACCGCCCGCATCGTCTGCTGCCGGCGCAGCAGACCGCTGCGGGCCCCGACCGGGTACTCCTTGACGAGGTTGCGGCCTTCCAGGACCACCCGGGCGTGGGCCCGGGCGGAGGATCCGTCGGTGGTGTCGGTGAGGGTCATGCGAGGCTCCCCAGTTCTGCGAGCGAGGACAGCAGGTTCTTGGTGTACGGGTGGCGGGGATCGCGGTAGATGTCCACGGCCGGGCCGTACTCGACGAGCTCGCCGTGCCGCATCACGGCGATGGAGTCGGAGATCTCCAGCAGCAGCGCGAGGTCGTGCGTGGTGAACACGATCGCGAAGCCGTACTCCTCGCGCAGCCGCAAGATCTGGTCGAGCACATCGCGCTGGACCAGCAGGTCCAGGGCGGTGGTGGGCTCGTCCATGAAGATCACGTCAGGTTCGAGCACGAGCGCGATGGCGATGGCGACGCGCTGCTTCATGCCGCCGGAGAGCTCGTGGGGATACGCCTCCAGACGGTTCCCCTCGATCCCGACCCGTTCGAGGTGCTCGCGCGCGATGGCGGTGCGCTCGGCGGGCGGCAGGCCCGGCCGGTGCACCCGGATCACGTCGTCGAACTGGGCGTGGATCGAGGTGACCGGGTTGAGGGCGTTCATCGCGCTCTGGAACACGACGGCGATCTCGTTCCAGCGCAGGGCACGCAGCTCCCGGTCCTCCAGGTGCAGCATGTCCGTGGCGGTGCCGTCCTCCCCGCGGTAGGTGATCGACCCGCCGGCCACGTCCGCCGGGGGTCGCAGCAGACGGGTGACCGCGTTGGTGAGCGTGGACTTGCCCGACCCGGACTCCCCCGCCAGTCCCAGGACCTCGCCGCGACGCAGGGTCAGCGAGACGTCCTGGACGGCGTGCACCGTGCCGAACGCCGTCGGATAGTCCACCCGCAGCGAGTCGACCTCGATGATCGGGGATCCCGGCATCGGCGAGGGCCGCAGCTGCGGCGCGAGATCCGGATCGCTATCCCGATCACTCACGCCGTCGCGCTCCTCCGTGAGAGCCACGTGCTCGGCGGTCGCCGAGGTGGCCCCGCCCGGGGCGGCACCCGCGCCCGAGGCCACCCCGGAGGCCTGGACGTTCGCGGCGGTCGCATCGCCGCCGGCGGCCCGGCTGCTCGCCGACCTCTTCGTCGCGGAACCCGTGCGCAGACGGGGATTCGAGTACTCGTCGATCCCGAAATTGATGAGAGCGAGTCCGGCACCGATCACGGCGATAGCGAGGCCTGGGGGGACGAACCACCACCAAGCGCCCGATAGCAGCGCCTGCGCATTCTGGGCGAAGTACAGCATCGATCCCCAGCTGGTGGTGGTCAGGGAACCCAGCCCGAGGAAGGCAAGCCCGGCCTCGGCGAGGATGCCCCCGATCACGGAGAATAGGAATCCCGAGGCGACCAGAGGGAGCATGTTCGGCAGCACTTCGAAGAACATGATCCGAATGCGACTCTCACCGGTGGCTCGCGCCGCTTCGACAAATTCCCGGTTGCGCAGCGAGAGGGTTTGGGCACGGATCACGCGGGCCGCTCCGGCCCAGGACGTGATCGCGATGACCACGGCGATGGACAGCATCCCGCGGGAGGGCAGGTAACCCGTGAGCACGATCAGGAGCGGCATCCCGGGGATCACCAGGAACACGGCGGTGAGGATGTACAGCAGGTCGTCCGCGACGCCCCGAAGGTAGCCGCCGATCAGGCCGACCGCGACCGAGAACAGTTGGGAGATCACTCCCGCCAACAGACCCACCAGCAGTGAGATCCTGGCACCGTGGACGAACTGGGCGAAGACGTCCTGTCCGGACTGCGTGGTCCCGAGCCAGTACCGCCCTGAAGGTGGCTCGAGCATGTCGAACGAAGTGGACCTGGGGTCGTGGCCGGCCACCAGGGGCCCGATCACAGCGATGATGACGAACACCAGGACGATGATCGTTCCGGCACGGACTTTTCCGCTGCGCGGGATGAGCGAGGAGATCGACATTGCTCAGGCCCCCTGTCGGGTTCTGGGATCGAGGAACACATAGGCGATGTCAGCAATCAGGTTCGCCACGATCACCGCCAGCGAGATGATCAGGAACAGCCCCTGCATGAGCGGGAAATCCTGAGCGCTGACGGCTTGGAAGAGCGCATATCCAAGACCGGGATAGTTGAAGATGACCTCGGTCAGCATCGATCCGCCCACGACCGCACCGATGGCGAGCGCGAACCCGGTGACGCTGGGCAGGATCGCATTGCGCGCGGCATATCCGAACAGGACCATCCGCGGGGGCAGACCCTTCGCTTCGGCCATGGAGACGTAGTCCTCTCCCATGATCGTCACGGTCATGTTCCGCATCTGGAGCACCCACCCGGCGAACGCGCCGATGACGATCGTGAGCGCGGGCAACGCGGCGTGGTAAAGCACCGATGCTGCGAACTGCGCCGTGGGCTCAGGGAAGATCGCCCGGTCGTACCCACCACCGGCCGGGAAGATGTTCACGGTCACCGAGAGCAGCATGACCAGGATCAGGGCCATCCAGAAATACGGGATGGCGTTGAGGAACGTGAGCCCCGGCAGCACGTGGTCGGACCAGGTTCCTCGTCGCCAGGCGAGAACGACGCCGAGGCCGGTGCCGAGAACAAAGCCGATCACTGTCGAAACGCCCACCAGACCCACCGTCCAGGGCAGGGATTGACTGATGATGTCCAGCACCGGGACCGGGTACTGGCTGAGCGAGACGCCGAGGTCGAGGTGGAGGAGATCGAGGAGGTAGTGGACGTACTGGATGAACAGAGGATCGTCGGAGATGCCGAACTGGGCCGCTATGGCGTCCCGGGCGTCCGCGTCGATCTGACCTTCCGACCCAGCGATGAGAATGCTCACCGGGTCCCCAGGCATCAGACGAGGGATGAGGAAGTTGAGGGTCAGCGCAGCCCACGCGATGAACGCGTACAGACCGAGCTTTCGAAGCAGAAATTTCATAGGGGCGGCCTCCGTCAGCTCGCGGTCCGGGACAGTCGACGCAGGATGATTAGCCGGTCCGGGCCGTTCACAGGCGATCCGAGTGCGTAGGGGTTCTCCTCGGAAGGGAACCCCGTCCAGTACTTGGTGTTGTAGTTGAACCAGTTCGGGGCAGTGATGATCGGGATCGCGGGCAGCTTGTCGACGACGATCCGCTGCAATCCGTCGATCGCGACCGACTGCTCCGCCTCGTCCTCGGTGCTGGCGAAGGCGTTCAGCAGTTCATCGGTCTCCTCGTCGTACCAGCGCTGGAAGTTCGCGAACACCCTGCCGTCCTCATCGGGCGCGTGCCGCGAGGACAGCATCGATCGGTACATGAACCACGGGCCCTGGCCTGCGGCGACGATGGAGAGGGTGACGTCGAAGTTGCCCATGTCCCGGTTCTCGGTCCACGCCTCGAAGGACACACCCTGGGGAGTGAACTCGATCCCGATCCGTCGCAGCTGCTCGTCGAGCACCTGGGTGGCGATCACCCAGTCGTTGTAATCCGAAGGGATCTGTAACGAGAAGGACAGCGGGGTCCCATCCGGAGCGGCCCGGACACCGTCCGACCCTCGTTCATAGCCCGCCTCGTCGAGAACCCGCTCCGCCTCGTCCGGGTCGAAGACGAACTCCCGATCGCGGAGATCCTCCCGGATGAACTCCTCGAAGGTCGGGCGGGGTAGTGCCGTCGGATGAGGAACATCGACGTACCCGAGCATGGCGATGTCGGAGAGCTCCTGGCGGTCGATGGCCAGGCTGATCCCGCGGCGCAGCTCGAGGTCCTGCCAGAGCTCCTTCTCGAGGTCAAAGGTCAGATTGAAGACGCCGTTGCCCGGATACCAGTGCCCACGGTGCTCCGGATCCTTCTCCACGAAGATCTTGTCGATGTTCGCGATGAAGTCACCCGCCCAGTCGATGTCACCCGCCTGCATCGCCGTCGCCATGGTCTGGCTCGTATAAGAAGGCCAGGCGAGATGCTTCGCGGCGAACTCCTCGGCAATCCAGTGGCTGTCATTGCGCACGAACGTGTAAAGCTGATCGGAGAATCTGTCGAGCGTGTAAGGGCCGGTCCCGATAGGCACCTCGACCTGCTCCGCTGCGGGATCTTCGAAGGCGGAGAAAATGTGCTCCGGGACGATGGGGAGGGCTCCGATCGTCGCCTCCTGGGCGAATGTCGTGGTCTCGAACGTGATCTCCACCGTCATCGAGTCCACCGCGACAACGTCGACTATCGAGAGGGCAGCCGTGTTGGCTGCGGGGAAGTCCCTCATCATGAGGAATGTGAAGACGACGTCCTCGGCGTCGAAGGGCTCGCCGTCTGTCCACATGACACCGTCGCGCAGGGCGGCGGTGAGCATGGTCCCGTCCTCGTTCCAGGTGAAGGTCTTGGCCAGCCATTGCTCGGGATTCTCGATGTCCATCGCCGTGACCACTTGCAGGGGCTCATAGATAAGCCCGCTCGCACCCTGCAGAGCCTGCCCTGAATAGGGATTGAAGTTGGGCTGGAACAAGGTGGTATCGGACGCCTTGATCCGGACAGGCCGGTCCTCGTCCGAGACGGTCTCGCCCCCGCAGCCTGCGAGTGCGGTCGCTCCTGTAGCGCCGACTGAGCCGAGCATCAGTGCTCGGCGGGTGACCTCTGGTGTCATCGGGTGATTCCTTCCTGGCTGCGGGTCACGTCGACGTGGCCCGTGGGCAGTGCGTAGGGGGTGAAGGTGCGCAGGGGCGTGAAGCCGCGTGAGGTGTAGAGACGGTGCGCCGGGCTGCCGGGGCCGGTCCATTGGAACCAGGCGTGGGCCAGGCCCTCCCCTGCCATCCGGTGCAGGGCGGCGTCCAGCAGTGCGCCGCCGGCCCCGTGGCCGCGTGAGACGGGGGCCACCCCGAAGGGCCCGAACCGTGCAGGATCGCGGCCGACGACGCCCCAGCAGGCGAAGCCGAGCAGCTCCCCGGAGGAGGCGTGGGCGAGCAGGATCCGGCCGAGTATGCCGCCGCCCTCCACGTAGCGACTCAAGGTCTCGGTCCACTCCTGGTCGAGGTGCTCGCTCACCATGGAGAGCAGCGAGCCCAGGTCCTCGAGCGTGCAGGTCCGGACAGCTGTTGCGGACTTCCCGGAGCCCGAGCCGAGATCGTGGAGGGTGCGATGCATGGACAGCGCCCGCCCGAGGGGCCGGGCACCCTGTGCCTCGAGGAAGGCAGCAGCCCCCGGGTCAGCCTCCACGTCCACCCCGGGGGCGGCGTAACCGTACGGACGCCCACTGATCTGTACGGTGTCGACGCCACGGCGGCGAGCAGCTTCAGCAGCCGCGGTCAGAAGAGCCGTGCCGATGCCTCGTCGGCGCTGTGAAGGATCCACGGCGCCGCTGACGATCCAGGCCGCTCCCCCGCCGGCCGCGACATCGACATGGACGTACCCGGCCGGGCCGTTCCCCGTCTCGACGATGATCACGTCGGTGCCCTCATCCTGGTCCAGCTTGAGCAGATCACGCAGTCGGTCGACGCTGAGGACGGCGGTTGCGGAGCTGGTGCTCAAGGCGCTCAACGCGGCGAGGTCTCCGGGGCGCAGCCCGTCGCGGAGCCGGAACCCCGTCATCCGAGGAGCTCGATCGGGGCCGGGGACGCAGCGAGGATCTCCTCGAAGCTCGCGCCGTCCGCGATGCCCTCGCGCAGCACGGAGGACCCCCACAGCAGGTCGATGAACTCCGGCCGCCCAGGAGCGGGCTCCCGCCATAGCGGCTGGTCCGGGTAGAGGGCGGCGACGGTCGCGATGATCGCGTGGCCTACGCGCAACGGGTCGAAGTTCTCGAGGGGCGCCTCAGGCCCAGCGAGCCCAGCGGCTCCTGCCGAACCCACAGATCCTTCCTGCGCGGCCGGGTGCACCTGGACTCCGTGAACGCGCTCACCGGCGAAAGTGCTGTGGGTGGGCCGGTAGTTCGCCTCCCGGAAGCGCACCCCTGGCAGCTCGAGCTCACGCAGGTGCGCGGTGAGCTCGGGGCCGCACCACGGGGCCCCGAACAGCTCGAAGGGACGAGTGGTGCCACGCCCTTCGCTCAGCGCCGTGCCCTCGAGAAGCCCGGTCCCGGGATACAGCGCGACCGTGGTCAGCGTCGGCATGTTGGGCGAAGGGGCGACCCACGGAGCGGCGCCGTCAACCCCGGGGGCCTCGATGATCTGGAGGTCCAGCGTCTCGTCGAGGTGGCCGGCAGCGATCGTGCGAGCAATGTCCCCGAGCCGTGCCCCGTGGCGCAGCGGGACTCCGAGACGGCCGACGAAGCTCGCGCAGCTCGGGTCGACCCCGGGGCCGAGCACCGTCGTGGCCAGAGGTGCAGGCCTGTCGAGCACGGTGACGGGCAGACCGAGCCGGGCGCAGGCGCCCATCACGTCGACCATGCTCCACATGTACGTGTAGAAGCGACACCCGATGTCCTGCAGATCGACGACGACACGATCGACACCTGCATCGGCGAGCAGCGGCTCCAGGGCCTCGCTGTCCAGCCCATAGGCATCGAGCACGGGCAGGCCTGTAGCTCGGTCCCTGTCCTCGTCCTGGCCGTCCCCCGCCTGCCCTGTCCCCCAGTAGCCATGCTCCGGGGAGATCAGACAGCGCACGTCGACCCCGGCATCCACCAGGGCATCCACCCCTCGCGAGAGATCAGAGGTCACCGCGGCGAAGTGCGTCAGCAGACCGGCCCGTCCCCCACGGACGAGTGCGGGATCGGTGAGCAGGAGATCGAGCCCCGTGATCGGGTGTGATGCGAACGACATGTAATCACGCTACACACTTCGTGGCGATTACGTAACCCGCTTACGCAATCTACTCCTCCGCAGCTCGGCCAGAGCACCCCATCTCCGCAGAGACGAGCCCGGACGTCGTGCGCGCCTCCTGGGAGGGGCGCCGGTCCGGGCCAGCCCATCCCGGCTCCGGCGGCCGAGAAGATCGGGAGCTGGTGTGGAAAGCGCGGGCGGTCAGCGCGCAGGGTCACCCGCGAATTCGCTGACGGGCGCAGCGTCGACCGCCGCATGAGATCTGATGAGAACTGCGACAGAACAATTCCCTGATGTCGCATCGCTACTCAGCACTCGAGTCTTCAGCAAGGAGATCCGCCTGGGCCCTCAACTGCTCATCGCCACAAAAATCTGCTGTCCTTCGCAGGATCGACACCACACCGTTGTGATAACTCTCAGGATTGAACCAGACAACATGGCTCCAGGGGCTCAACCCGTACAAGGAGGGGTTTCCCGGAGCTCGGTAGTCCTCGAACGATTCGATCAGCGAGGAGATAGCACGGCCCAGAATCTTGCCGGCGTACCGATCCTCCGTCACGCGGAGATAATCGTAGACGCCCCACATGGCATAGACGTTCCCGTTCACCACGCTCGACAGCTGATCCGGGTTCCGGGAGGGGTACTCCTCGAATGTCGTGAACCTGCGGTCGTCCCGATCAACGAAGGAGACGAACCAAGGGCCCTCGTTCGCCTCGTCGCCGTTTCGATAGTGGCGGAACGAGTTGAAGACGAGGTGCGCGTGATCCAGCCACTCCTGCTCACCGGTGACCTCGTACAAGCGGACAAGATGAGACAACATCATCCCTTGCGCCATGCCGGAGTACCACGGAGGACCATTCTCGAGACCGCCCGGGCGATGCTCGAAGTGGTAGGGGAACCACGTGGAGACGTCCGTCTTGCTCTCGCCCACCTCCCGCGGGAGCTCGTGCTCCTCCGCTCCGTCGAGCAAGTGCTGGGTAGTGTTCAACACGGATTCCAGTCGGGCCTTATCGCCATCAGCCTCGTAGCTGTGCAACTGTGGGAACAGGTACCAGCAGGCATCTACGGGATGATAGACGCGGGAACCTGCATATTCCGTGATGACGATTCCATCGGAATCGATGTCCTTCTTCGGCGGATAGGTGCCCTCGTACGTGATGACGTAGGGCGAGGCGAGATCGAGGTTGAACTCGAGATCTCGCTCGACCCAATTCGGTCCGAGCGGCCACCTGCTCGCCAGACCTGCCCCTCCCACCGCTCCCACACCTACGCCCAAGAGCCCCACAGCGGCCATGCCACGGAGCGCGTTACGGCGGCGAACCAGAGCAATACCTTTTTGCATACGGCTAGCCTAATCGAGCTTCGTGGGTGTCCAGGCACGACGGTGGCGCCTGGGCAGGATCCAGCAACCTCATGGGCGGTGGCGAACACGGATCCGGTGTTCGCCCCCGCCCAGTGGTGCTGGACCGGGCCGATCACCCTTCGAGGGTGATCTCGTCCGCGTAGATCGCGGGCATCGCACCGGTGATCGTGTCGATCGTCCCGGCATCCTCCCGTGCGACCTGCTCGACGGCCGCGGCCACCGCCTTCGTGACGCCCTCGTGGAAGACGCTCGGCACGATGTAGGTGGGGTTGAGCTCCTCGGTGGAGACGACGTCGGCCAGCGCCTTCGCGGCCGCCAGCAGCATCCGATCGGTGACACGGGTCGCGTGGGCATCGAGCAGCCCGCGGAAGACGCCCGGGAACGCCAGCACGTTGTTGATCTGGTTGGCGAAGTCGCTGCGCCCGGTGGCGACGACCTCGGCGTACTTGGCGGCCTCGGCCGGATCGATCTCCGGGGTGGGGTTCGCCATCGCGAACACGATGGATCGCTCGGCCATCGTCGAGACGTCATCGGCGGTGAGGATGTCCCCGGCGCTGACACCGATGAACACATCGGCCCCGGCCACCGCATCGTGGAGCGTGCCGGTCAGCTCACGCGGGTTGGTGACCTCGGCGATCCAGGGCAGGCGGCCCTCGAGCTGCTCGCGCCCCTCGTGGACGATCCCGTCGATGTCGGTGACGATGACGTCGCGAGCGCCGGCGGCGCGCAGCAGCCGCAGGATCGCCGTCCCGGCCGCCCCGGCGCCGGAGAGCACGATCCGCGCTGTGGAGATGTCCTTCTCCACCACGCGCAGGGCGTTGCGCAGCGCGGCGACGACGACGATCGCCGTGCCGTGCTGATCGTCATGGAAGACGGGGATGTCCAGCTCGGCGCGCAGCCGGTCCTCGATCTCGAAGCAGCGGGGCGCCGAGATGTCCTCGAGGTTGATGCCGGCGAACACCGGGGCGATCGCCTTGACGTGGGAGACGATGTCGTCGACCGAGTGGGCGTCCAGGCAGATCGGGAAGGCGTCGATGTTGGCGAAGCGCTTGAAGAGGGCGGCCTTGCCCTCCATCACCGGCATCGCGGCGAGCGGGCCGAGATCGCCCAGTCCCAGGATCGCGGAGCCGTCCGAGACCACGGCGACGGTGTTGCGCTTGATGGTCAGGCGGCGGGCATCCTCGGGGTTCTCGGCGATCGCCTTGACCACGCGGGCGACGCCCGGGGTGTAGATCATCGAGAGGTCGTCACGGTGGCGGATCGGCAGCTTGGACTCGACGGTGAGCTTGCCGCCGAGGTGGGCGAGGAAGGTGCGGTCCGAGACCTTCCCGAGCTCGACCCCCTCGACCTGCTTGAGGTCGTCGACGACCTCGATGGCGTGATCGTGACCCGCGGTGAGGACGGTGATATCAGCGCGCATCCGCTCGGGCCCGGAGGCCGAGACATCGAGCGCGGTGACCGTGGCCCCGCGTTTCTCGATCCTGCTGGTGATGTCGCTGACCGCGGCGGATCGCGCCGCGAACTCGAGTCGGATCGTGATGGAGTAACTCACAGATGGCAACGGTGACATGGGCTCAGCGTAACGACGTCACGTGGTCTGTGGGGGCGCGCCGCTCCGACGCTCACCGGACATCCACATCACTCCTGGCCCCACGACCGGGGACACCGCCGTGCCGAGGCACGGCCCCTCCTCCGTGACAGACGGCGTCGTGCCGTCGCTGAGCAGCTCGGTCCTGGTCCCGATCAGTCGGTGAAGGCGTCCACGTCGGCGGCGTGGCGCTGCCAGAGGAGTCGCGCGTTGGCGACCTGTTCGGCATAGCGGTCCGGGAAGGCGGAGGACTGCACGGTCTGCGCCGCGGTGCCCGGATCCCAGGATTCGGGATCCGCGACCAGCTGGGTGAGGCCCGCGTTCTGCGAATGCTCGGACAGCCCGAGGAAGGCGTCGACCGCCTTCTTCTTGTGGCGCACCTCGGCGGCCGTTCCCCAGCCCATCGACGGGCGCTGCTGGAACAGGCCGCCCGAATCGGCGTCCACGGCAGGATCGTAGTTGTACAGCCAGGACTCCACGATCGCCGTGATCAGCGTGATCACCGCGGCGGACTCTCCGAGACCATGCCCCTTGCACACAGCGATGATGAACCGGGCGTTGTCGACCTGCCAGTCGTCCATGTCGTCGACCAGGAAGCCCTCGCGAGTCTCCGGGCGGGTCATGAACTCCTCGGTCCATTCCTCGTCGGCGGCGCTGGCAGGGGCGATCGTCGCCACCGAGGTGGCGGCCGCGAGGCCGAGCGCGCCGGCGAGCAGGAGCCGACGACGGGTGAGCGGAGCGGTCAGGGAGTCAGCCATGGAGCAGAGGTCCTTACACGGTGCGGGAGCAGGGGGAGCCGCCCGGTTCGCTCCGGGCCGTGCCAACGTAACGAGATGATCACGGCGCGTGAAGGGCCTGGTCCGGAGCACGGGGCGAGAACGGCATCGGTCTTTTCATCGCCTTGACCTGAACCCGACCTGCGCTGTGACCGTGGGTTCGGGGCATCGCTCCTGGTCGTCGCCGCGCATCGGGCGTCGGGCCGGAATTCCGACTCCGCCGGGCCGACCGCACCGAGAGGAGTTGTAAAAGTTCTGCACTGTGACCGCGGGGACAGCCCCGGCGTGCCGCGCACCACGCTCTGTGCTGACGCCGAGGCACATGCCGGACCGCACCGGGACGTCCCGGGAACACGCAGCGGCGCCCCGGGGACGCGCAACGGCGACACGCAGCGGCGCCCCGGGCACGCGGACCCACCGACGGGCACACCGCCCACGACCCGGCCCACGGAGTGCGGCACGGCCTCCGGAGTTCAGCCGAGGTCGGCGATCGCCTTGCGGATGCGCTTGTCGGAGACCGTCTGCTTCGTACCCAGGGTCTGTGCGAACAGGCTGACCCGGAACTCCTCGATCAGCCAGTCGATCTCCCGGGCCGCCGGCTCGGCACGGCGCCGTGCGGACAGCTTCGCCTTCGCGGTGGCCCAGTGCTGCTCGAGGTCGCGGATCTGCCAGGCGAGCTGCTCGTCGCGGCGCGGGTTCTCGGGCAGCTTGTCCAGCCGCATCGCGTCGGCCTCGAGGTAGCGGCGCAGGTCGGGCAGGTGGTCGATGCCCGTGCGGGAGATGAACCCGTTCCCGAGCAGGGAGGCGGCGTGCTCCTTGATCTGCGTGAGGTGGGACAGCACCGCGAGCGACGGGGCCCTCCCCAGCTCCTTGGCCAGCTTCGCGTTGACCGCGAGCGCGGCGGCGGCGTCCTTCACCGCCTGCGCGGCGACCTGGTCGTGGCGTGCACGGACCGTCGCCGCGAGCGCGTCGTACTCCGCCCGCGTGCGCACCTGGGCCGAGCCGGCCAGGTGCACGGTCGCCGCCCGGGAGGCATCTGCGAGCAGGGCCGCCGTGGACCCGTAGTCCGATCCGGCGACCGCGAGCTTGGTCGGATTGGGCAGGGCGTTGAGCACGGTGGAGAGATCGGAGCCGAGATCGCGGTCGAGCAGGGCGATCACGCCCTGCGGATGGGCGAGAGCCTGCTCGTCGGCGGTCGCGAGCACGGCGAGGTCCACCCTCTCCAGCCGGCCGTCGGCGCCTCGGCGCGCGACCAGCGAGGGATAGCCGGTGACCTTCAGCCCGCCCACCGTGGATTCATGGATCATCGCCACGCCGTCCTCGGGGAACCCGGGAACGTCCTTCCGGGCGAGGCCGTCGGCCTGCGCGGTGACCGAGGCGTCCACCCTCTTCTTCAGCCGGTCCTTGAGCGTCTCCAGGCCGTCCCCGGAGCCGATCTCGCGGCCCTTGTCGTCGACCACCCGGAAATGCATCCGCAGGTGGGCGGGGAGCTTCGCCGTGTCGAACTCGGCGCCGTAGAGCTGCAGATCGTCCGGGACGCCGGGCAGGGCCACGAGCTCGTCGGCGACCGCCTCGAGGAAGGCCTCCCCGGCGTCGGGGTCGTCGTCGTGCAGCGTCGCGGCGACCGACTTCGCGCGGTCCGGCGCGGGAACCAGGTGCCGGCGGATCGTCTTGGGCAACGAGCGGATCAGCTCGGTGACCAGCTCCTCGCGCATTCCGGGGACCAGCCAGTCGAAGCCGCGGTCCTGCAGGCGGTTCAGGACCGCGAGCGGGATCGTGGCGGTGACCCCGTCGGTGCCCTTCGCGCCCACGTCCCCGAAGGAGTAGCTCAGCGGCAGCGTGATGTCGCCCTGCACCCAGGTGTCGGGGAAGTCCGCCTCGATCGCCTCGGCCACGCCCTCATCGGCAGCCAGCAGATCCTTCTCGGTGAGGGTGAGCAGGTCCGGCGTCTGGTGGCGCTGCTTCTTCCACCAGCTGTCGAAGTGGGCGCCGGAGACGACCTCGGTGGGGATCCGCTCGTCGTAGAAGCGGAAGAGCTGCTCGTCGGAGATCAGCAGATCCCGGCGCCGGGTCTTCGCCTCGAGCTCCTCGAGCTCGGTGATCAGGGCGCGGTTGTCCCGGAAGAAGTGGTGGCGGGTGCGCCAGTCGCCCTCGATCAGGGCCTTCTGGAGGAAGATCTCGCGGGCGGCCGGGGGGTCGATGCGTCCGTAGCCGACCACGCGGTCCGCGACGATCGGCACCCCGTAGAGGGTGACCTTCTCGTGCGCCATGGCGCTGGCCTGCTTCGAGGACCAGTGCGGCGCGGAGTGGGAGCGCTTGACCACATGCGCGCCGGTCTCCTCCGCCCAGGCCGGGTCGATGCGGGCCGCAGTGCGGCCCCAGAGCCGTGAGGTCTCCACCAGCTCGGCGACCATCACGTAATCAGGGCGCTTCTTGGCCAGCGCCGATCCGGGCCACAGCGCGAAACGGGCGCCGCGGGCGCCGGAGTACTCGCGGGTGCGGTCGTCCTGCAGACCGACGTGGGAGAGCAGGCCGGACAGCAGCGCCTGGTGGATCGCCTGCGGGGAGGCCTCGCTGTCGTTGCGCGAGAGGTCCGAGTCCTTGGCCATGTCCTTGAGCTGGGAGTGCAGATCCCACCACTCCCGGATCCGCAGGTAGTGCAGGTGCTCGGAGCGCACCTCGCGGCGGAACGCGGAGTTAGACAGGGCCTTGCGGCGCTCCTGGAGATGGTTCCAGAGGTTGAGGTAGGCGAGGAAGTCGCTGGTCTCGTCCTCGAAGCGCTTGTGCTTCTCCTTGGCCTGCTGCTCCTGGCCCAGCGGCCGTTCGCGCGGGTCCTGGATGGACATCGCCGCGACGATGATCAGCACCTCGCGCAGCGCACCGAGGCGATGCGCCTCGATGAGCATGCGTGCCATGCGGGGGTCCAGCGGGAAGCGGGCCAGCGCGGTGCCGACGCGGGTGAGGCGGCGGCCGCCGGGCTCGCCCGGAGCGGCCTCGATCGCCCCGAGCTCGTCGAGCAGGCGCACACCGTCGGTGATGGCACGCGAGGCGGGCGGCTCCACGAAGGGGAAGGACTCCACGTCCCCCAGCCCCAGCGAGGTCATCAGCAGCACCACGGAGGCGAGCGAGGTGCGCAGGATCTCCGGTTCGGTGAACTCGGGCCTGCCCTCGAAGTCCTCCTCGGAGAACAGCCGGATCGCGATGCCGGCGGAGGTTCGCCCGGAGCGTCCTGAGCGCTGGTTCGCGCTGGCCTGCGAGATCGGTTCGATCGGCAGGCGCTGCACCTTGGTGCGCTGGGAGTAGCGGGAGATGCGGGCGAGGCCGGCGTCGATGACATAGGCGATGCCGGGGACGGTCAGCGACGTCTCGGCGACGTTCGTGGACAGGATGATCCGGCGATAGGTGCCGGACGGGGGCGGGCTGAAGATCTTCTGCTGATCCTGGGCGGAGAGACGGCCGAACAGCGGCAGCACCTCCACCGGCAGCGCCGTGCGGCCCCTGCGTCCCTGCTCGAGATGGGCGGTGAGCGCCTCCGAGATCTCGCGGATCTCCCGCTCCCCGGGGAGGAAGACGAGCATGTCCCCGGGGCCTTCGGCGGCGAGCTCGTCGACCGCCTCCGTGATCGCCTGGGTGAGATCGCGCTCGACGGAGTGGATGTCCTCGAGCTCGTCGTCCTCCTCGACCTCCGCCTCGAGCACGAGCGGGCGGTAGCGGATCTCGACCGGATAGGTACGACCGGAGACCTCGATGATCGGGGCGCTCTTCCGCTCGCCGGAGGGCAACCTCCGACCGAAATGCTCGGCGAAACGTTCGGGATCGATCGTCGCCGAGGTGATGATGATCTTCAGGTCCGGTCGCTGCGGCAGGATCTGACGGAGGTAGCCGAGGATCACGTCGATGTTCAGGGACCGCTCGTGGGCCTCGTCGATGATGATCGCGTCGTAGCGCTTCAGCAGCCTGTCGCGACCGATCTCGGCGAGCAGGATGCCGTCGGTCATGAGCTTCAGCCGGGTGCCGCGGCCGGTCTCGCGGGTGAAGCGCACCTGGAAGCCGACGGTCCCCTCCCCCAGTTTCTCGCCGAGCTCGCTCGCGATGCGCTGGGCGACGGAGCGGGCGGCGATCCGCCGGGGCTGGGTGTGGCCGATCAGCCGATTCTTCTGCCCGTACCCGAGCTCGAGCAGCATCTTGGGGATCTGGGTGGTCTTGCCCGAGCCGGTGGCGCCGGCGATCACGACGACCTGGTTCTCGCGGATCGCCTCCATGATGTCCTCGCGGCGCCCGGAGACGGGCAGCTCGGCGGGATAGGAGATCCTCGGGCCGGAGGGCACGGTCTGCTCCGGAACGGAGGGGCGATCAGTCATGGTGCACCACTCTAAGCGGCACCCGCCGCGCCGTGCCTCGCAATATCGTCCGCGGGCACGTCGCGAGGCCAGGACGTGATCGAGGTGGCGCCCTCACCCCGCATCGATCACGGACCCGTTGCGGGGCAGCCCGGAGGGCAGCACGACGGGGACCGGCTCGGCCGAGGACGCATCGGCGCTGGTCATCGCCTGCAGGTGCACGTGCGGCTCCATGCTGTTGCCCGAGTTCCCGCACTCCCCGAGCTCCTGGCCGACCTGGACCCGCTCCCCGCTGCGCACACGGAGCGAGCCGTGGCGCAGGTGGCACAGGGCGACGAACTCCCCGCCCGTGGTGCGGAGGATCACGTGGTTCCCGGCCAGGGCCTCCCATCCTCCGGCCGCCCGCCGTCGCTGCGTGAGGGCATAGCCGACAGAGGGCAGCCCGCGATGCGCCGGGTGGTCCGGCGAGCTGCCATGCGCTGCGACGACCACCCCGGCGACGGGCGCGAGCACCGTGCGGCCGAAGCCGGGGAAACGGTGGGCGGGCTCGGGGCGCAGCAGGGACCGCAGGCCGAACGGCGCCGTGCGACCGTCTGGCCCCACGGGGACCAGATCGATCGCCTGCGCGGTGGCGAAGAGCGTGGTGCCGTGGCTGGGCACCCGATCCGCCGGGGAGTTGCGCACGCTCCAGAGGCCGGTACCGGGATGGGCGAGCTCCAGTGCTGCCATATCCGCTCCTGGGAGTCGAGGGGCTGTGTCGAGGGGCTGTGTCGAGGGGCTGTGTCGAGGGGCTGTGTCGAGGGGCTGTGTCGAGGGGCTGTGCCGGAGAGCCGTGCCGGAGAGCTGTGCGGCTCCGGCGTCCGTGCTCTCGGTCACGAGGCGTGTTCATGCTCGCAGACGGACGGACCGAGCACGAGGGCGAGCCCACGGCATCGGCTGATCCGAGCCATCCACCCGTCTACCATCGGGGGCGGGCCTGCCGCCGCGGCCCGACGACCGACGAGGAGTTCTGCCGCGATGATGCGTGCACTGCGCAAGACCGAGCCCGGTCCCGGGCTGACCCTGACCGAGGTCCCCGAACCGGCCTGCGGGCCCTGGGACGTGAAGATCCGGGTCCTGCGTGCCGGGATCTGCGGCACCGACCTGCACATCCTGGGCTGGGACGATTCCGCGGAGGCGATGTGCGACACGGTCCCCTTCACCCCCGGCCACGAGTTCTACGGCGAGGTCGTCGAGGCGGGTTCCGAGGTCCCCGACGCTCGCATCGGCGACCGGGTCTCCGGCGAGGGGCATGTCGTGTGCGGGGTGTGCCGCAACTGCCGTGCCGGCCGCAAGCAGATGTGCATCCGCACCCGCAGCGTCGGCGTGCAGCGCGACGGGGCCTTCGCCGAATACGTCGTGATCCCCCATCTGAACGTGTGGGTGCACGAGCACGACAGCCGCACCGAGGTGATCACCCCGGAGCTGGGCGCGTTGTTCGACCCCTTCGGCAACGCCGTCCATACGGCGCTGAAGTTCCCCCTCGTCGGGGAGGACGTGCTGATCACCGGCGCCGGACCGATCGGGCTGATGGCCGCCGCCGTGGCGCGGCATGCCGGGGCGCGCTATGTCGCGATCACCGATGTCCACGAGCATCGCCTGGAGATGGCCCGAGCCGGCGGTGTGGATCTCGCCCTGAACGTCGCCACCACCACGATGACCCAGGCGCAGCGCGAGCTCGGCATGAAGGAGGGCTTCGACGTGGGACTGGAGATCTCCGGCCAGGCCAGCGCCCTGCAGGAGATGATCTCGAACATGAACCACGGCGGCAGGATCGCCCTGCTCGGCCTGCCGGCCCGCCACTTCGAGCTGGACTGGACCACCGTCATCACCCACATGCTCACCCTGCAGGGCATCTACGGCCGGGAGATGTACGAGACCTGGAACGCGATGAGCGCCATGATCTCCACCAGCCCGCTGCTGCGCGAACGGGTGCTCGCCACCGTCTCCGACGTCGTCCCGGCCTCGCAATGGGAGTCGGCCTACGAGATCGCCCGCTCCGGCCGTGGCGGCAAGGTCCTGCTGGACTGGGAGACCATCGGCTGAACGCCGGTCCTCCGCTCTGCCCGCACCTGCACCTGCACCTGCACCCGTACCTGCGCACATACCTACGTCACCACCCCCTCATCCCTCGCACTTCGATGGAAGGACCACCGTGTACACGGACCTCAAGGACCAGCTGACCGCCGAGCTCGCCGAGATCGAGCAGGCCGGCACCTTCAAGCACGAACGGGTCATCTCGACCCCGCAGAGCAACCGCATCACCGCCGGGCCGCTGGGCCGCGACGGGGCGGAGGTGCTGAACTTCTGCGCCAACAACTATCTCGGGCTGGCCGATCATCCGGATCTGCTCGCCGCGGCGAAGAAGGCGCTGGACGAGCGCGGCTTCGGCATGGCGTCGGTGCGGTTCATCTGCGGCACCCAGGATCTGCACCTCGAGCTCGAGCGGGCCGTCTCCACCTTCCTCGGCACCGAGGAGACGATCCTGTTCTCGTCCTGCTTCGACGCCAACGGCGCGGTGTTCGAGCCGCTGTTCGGCACGCAGGACGCGATCATCTCCGATGCACTGAACCATGCCTCGCTCATCGACGGGATCCGCCTGTCCAAGGCAGCCCGGTACCGCTACCGCAATGCCGATCTCGAGGACCTGCGCACCCAGCTGGACGCGACCAGGGACCAGAACGACGGGGCGGGTGCCCGGCGCACGATCATCGTCACCGACGGCGTGTTCTCCATGGACGGCTATCTCGCTCCCCTCGACGGCATCTGCGATCTCGCCGACGAATACGGCGCCCTGGTGCTGGTGGACGACTCCCACGCCGTCGGCTTCATGGGCGCCACCGGCGCCGGGACCCCCGAGCACTTCGGCGTCTCGAACCGCGTGGACCTCTACACCGGAACCTTCGGCAAGGCGCTGGGTGGGGCGAGCGGCGGGTACGTCTCCGGGCGCCGCGAGATCGTCGCGATGCTGCGCCAGAAGGGCCGCCCCTACCTGTTCTCCAACTCCCTGGCCCCCTCGATCGTCGCCGCCACCCTGGCGGCGCTCGACCTGGTCGCCGGCAGCGCCGAGCTGCGCGCGACCCTGTTCCGCAACGCGGAGCTGTTCCGCCGCCGGATGAGCGAGGAGGGCTTCGATCTGCTGGACGGCGAGCACGCGATCGTGCCCGTGATGTTCGGCGATGCCGCGCTCGCCGGTCGCATCGCGGACGCCATGCTCGACCACGGCGTGTTCGTCACCGCCTTCTCCTATCCCGTGGTCCCCCAGGGCAAGGCCCGCATCCGCGTGCAGCTCTCCGCCGCCCACACGGAGGCAGACGTCGAGGCCGCGGTCCAGGCCTTCATCGCCTCACGCGCAGCTGTTCAGGGCTGAGACCCGACAGCTCGACGGGTCGGCGGGCAGTCGGCTCGGCGGGTCACCAGGTCCCCTGGTGACTGGGGCTCTGCGGCACTGGGGAGGAACGGTCACGTCCCCGCGTGACCTGCACGATGTGCATGCACCGGCTCCCGTCGAGGGGCGATGGCGGAGGATCCCGGTCATGATCTATCGCCTCGGATTCTGGACAGGGCCGGTGCCGGCCGACGACGAATCGGCCTGCGCCGACCTCCACACGCGGATCTATGCCGCGGAGCACAGGAGGCAGGCCACCGGGTGCAAGCCGCCTCCGGTGCCCGAGGTGCGCCGCTTCGTCGACGCCGTGCTGGCCGAGCTGCCGGAGAGCGCCGAGGACCCGGCAGGGGCCGGGGACCTCGGCAGCGGCGAGTCGCTGGCGAGCGTCCGCGATCCGGCAGACCTGGGGAAAGAGGCGCCCGCGGAGGAGGAGGCGTGCCCGTGGGGCTCCGGCGACGTCGCCGGCACCGCCACGGCGGAGGTCTTCCTGCCTCGTCTGCGGGGCCCGCACCGACGGGCGATCGCCCTCCTCACCCAGATCGCCCATGAGCACGGCCTGCACGGCTTCGACCTGGCAGCTCACCGGATGTTGAGCATGGCGGACGCGTACTGGGTCGACGAGGTGCCGTCGACCGATGCGATCCTCGGGGTCGACCCCTCCACGGTCCTCGCCGATCTGTCGGCGTCCCGGGAGAGGATCTGCCGGGGTCCGGAGCTCGCCCGTCGACGACTGGCGAGTGCCCCGGCCGCGCTCGAGGAGAACATTGCCGGCACTGTCCTCGACGCCGCCTCCTGACCGTGGACCGGCGGAACGCTCTCGGGCGATCAGCTCAGCCGGCGCGCTCGCCCAGCAGTCGGCGCCCGGATCGGCCCAGCGGATGATCCGGCCCATAGGCCCCGTGCAGGGAGAGCGCCATACGGGTCCCCCAGGCGCCTGCGCGCCGTATCAGCGCGTCCCATACCCCGTCGTCCTCGATCCCCGGCCAGCTCGCCGCGGCCCGGTAGTCACCGAGCACCTCGGCCGAGGGGTCATGCAGGAGCAGAGCCCCCAGGTCGCTCGCGGGGTCACCGGTCGTGGCATCTCCCCAGTCGATCAAGGCGGAACGGCCTGGGCCGGCGGGCACGACCACATTCCCCGGATGGGGGTCGCCATGCAGCAGCCGGTCCTCGTGGCTCCACACCGGCGCCATGATCCCCTGTTCCCACTGGGCGAGGGCCCGTCGACGCTGCCCGGGGCCGAGGTCCGCGCGTCCGAGGTCTGCGGCGAAGGCATCGGCCCGCGCGGCGAGGGGGACGCCGCGCACCGGATTGCGTTCGATCGGCGGCGCCGGCAGAGAGTGCACCTGCCCGAGCATGCGCGCCAGCTCCCGTGCGACGGCGGCGCGTCCTGCGTCATCCGCTGCGGCAGCTGTCACCCCCTGGATCCATGGGATCACCATGGCATCAGGGCCGGTCGCGAGGGGTCTCGGGAACTGCATCGTCAGTTCGGCGCCCTGCGTCGCGAGGAAGCGCAGCACGACCAGCTCCCGTGACAGCAGCGCCCGTGCGCTGGCTCGCCGGGCCACTCGTGCCACCAGCGTCCGCCCGTCCAGCTCGCCCACCGGCCACAGCACGTTGTCCCAGCCCTCGCCGAGGGGCCGGGTGCCGACGGTCCAGGTGCATCGTGCCCAGGGAATCCCTGATTCCGGGATCCAGCGCTCCGCGATCCGTCGGACCCGCGTGATGTCGACGGGGAGGTCGGCAGGAGGAGGCGCCGGAGCGACCTCTGCGACCTTCATCCGCTCCGGGGACCAGGACCTCCGCTCGTCGACCGCCGCATCGAGCTGTGCTCCGGCCTCGATCTCCCCCGCGTTGGACTCTCGCCCGTCTGGCGCTCCGGTATCGGGCGCTCCAGTATCGGGCTTTCCGGTATCGGGCGTTCCGGTATCGGGCGTTCCTGCGTCGGCCGCTCCATCAGTTCTGGACATCGCCCCAGGGTACGAGGCCCGGCGAGGACACACGCCGCAGGCCACCGCAGCCTCAGCGGCACGCCGGTCCTCGAGAGGCAACCTTCGGCAAACCTCGAAGGACTCCCTCACCGCTGGATACGGTGAGGGGCACGCGACGGGGCAGGACGATCCTGCTCCTCGGGCGACGCAGCCCGGATCGACCCCAGGAGGTTCGCATGGCACGGATCGGCATCCAGCTCATGATGCTCAAGGAGCACGTCGCGGAGGAGGGGATCCTCCCCGTCCTCCAGCGGGTCAAGGACACCGGATTCGACGTCGTCGAGGTCTCCCAGATCCCGATGACCGAGGAGAACGTGGCCGGGATGGTCACCGCGCGTCAGGATCTCGGCATCGAGTACGCCGCCATCTCCGCGAAGACCTCGGCCCCCGCGGACAGCGAGGAGCTCACTCTCGAGAAGGACTTCGATCTGCATGTCGAGCATGCTCGACGACTGGGAACCGATCTGATCCGCATCGGGATGATGCCGATGAGCGCGATGGCATCCCAGGAGGCGTTCGACGCCTTCGCTCTCGAGGCCGATGGCTATGCCCGCCGGATGGCGGAGGCCAGCCTGCAGCTGAGCTACCACAACCACCACATCGAGTTCGCGAAGCTCGGAGGGGTCACCCTGCTGGACCAGCTGCGGGAGAAGGCCCCGAACCTGCGGTACGAGATCGACTGCCACTGGGTGCAGCGCGGCGGCAAGGACCCCGAGCGCACGCTCGCCGAGTTCGACGGGATCCTCGATCTCGTGCATCTCAAGGACTACCGGATCGTCATGCCCCCGGCGGAGGTTCTCGATGCCGCCGCAGGAGGGGACCGCTCGGCCTTCGGGGAGTACTGGGGCGGCGGGATCGTGCAGTTCGCCGAGGTGGGCGAGGGCACCCTGGAGTGGAAGCGGGTCATCGACCAGGGCATCGCCTCCGGCGCCCGCTACCTGCTCATCGAGCAGGACCAGACCTACGGACGAGACATCTTCGAGTCCCTCGCGATGAGCCGGCAGCACCTGGTCACCCTGGGATTCGAGCCCCTCATCACCGGCTGAGCGCGGCTCCTCGATCACCGCGCGGTCCTGCCCGCTGGTGGCCGTCGGACGCCCCACACCTCCTGCCGCGAGCCCCCGGCCACCGTCACCGCCCTCCCGCACGCCCTCGCGCCCGCACGCCCGCGCTCATTCACCCACTCACCCACTCACCCACTCACCCACTTACGCCCGTACACACGTACGTGCACCGCACGCCCGCCCGTGCGCGCCCGCCGACAGGAGCATCCATGGCACAGCAGGTCCCCCTCGCCACCCGCGTCAAGCAGATCATCGAGGTCGACGGTCTGCGCTTCCGGGACCTCGACGGCGACGGCGCGCTCACCCCGTTCGAGGACTGGCGGCTGGGCCCTGCCGAGCGCGCCGCGGATCTCGTCTCGAGGATGTCGCCGGAGGAGAAGATCGGCCTGATGGTCATCAGCTCCAGGCCGATGGGCATCTCCCAGCACAACCCGGAGTTCACCAGCCACGACGGAGTGCTCGATGAGCAGTACCTGCCGATCAAGCTCGATCCGCACACCAGCGCAGGCATCCCCTTCGAGGGCACCACGCAGATGATCGAGTCGCTGCACATGCGGCATTTCATCCTGCGCGAGGAGCCCACGGGCTCCCGGATCGCGACCTGGATCAACACAATGAACGAGGTCGCCGAGGGGACCCGCTGGGGCATCCCGGTGGTGGTCGCCGCGAACTCGAAGAACGAAGCCGGCGGCTTCAAGATGGGCGGCACCCCGCAGGACCAGCCGTTCGCCCAGTGGCCGGGCACGCTCGGTCTCGCGGCGACCGGCTCGATCGAGCTCATCGAGTCCTTCGCCGAGCATTCGCGCGCCGAGTGGGTCGCCTCGGGTCTGCGCAAGGGCTACATGTACATGGCCGATGTGTTCACCGATCCGCGGTGGTTCCGCGGCCAGGGGACCTTCGGGGAGGACCCGGAGTTCGTGGCGACGGCGATGTCGGCGATCGTGCGCGGCTTCCAGGGCGAGGCGGGTCCGTCGGCCGACGGCGTGGCCCTGACCACGAAGCACTTCCCCGGTGGCGGCGCCCGCGAGAACGGCACCGATCCCCATTACGCCGAGGGCAGCCTGAACATCTACCCCACCCCGGGGTCGCTCGAGCAGTACCACCTGCCGCCGTTCCAGGCGGCGATCGACGCCGGCACCTCCTCGATCATGCCGTACTACGCGATCCCCTCGGACGAGAAGTCCTCGACCCCGCAGGGACGGCTCACGGAGTTCGAGCAGGTCGGCTTCGCCTTCAACCGCGAGGTGCTCGACCTGCTGCGCACCATGGGCCACCGCGGCTACATCAACTCCGATTCCGGGGTGCTCTCGAAGATGGCCTGGGGCGTCGAGGAGCTCACCACGGCGCAGCGGGTGGGCCGGGCCGTCATGGCGGGCACCGACATGTTCGCCGACACCAATGACATCGCCTCCGTGCGGGAGGCCTTCGTGAGCGGCCACTTCACCTCCGAGCGGCTCGACGAGGCGGCACAGCTGCTGCTCGAGGAGCTCTTCGCGCTCGGCCTGTTCGAGAATCCGTACGCGGACCCCGAGGAGGCGGACAGGGTGGTCGCGAGCGCCGAGGCGACCGCCGCAGCGGCGGAGGCGCACCGCCGTTCGGTGGTGCTCGCCAAGAATCATGACGCGACCTTGCCGCTGCGACCCGACTCCCTCGCCGGGAAGACGGTCTACGTCGAGCTGATGGAGCAGGGCATCACGGTCAAGACGCTGGACGCGCTGCGCGGCCGCCTCGAGCAGGCGCACCCCGAGGTCGAGTTCACCACCGACTTCCGCCGCGCGGACGTCGCGATCGTGCTCATGAAGCCCTTCGTGGGCGCGTACTTCGAGTTCGTGGGGATCGCCGATCTCGCGATCGACGACCACTCGCACGTGGACATCGCCAAGGTGCACCAGATCCGGGAGAGCGTCGACACGATGGTCATAGGGCTGAACGCCATGTACCCGTGGCTGCTCGATGTGATCGAGCCGCTGGCGGACGGCCTGCTCATCGGGTTCGAGTCCGACGACGCGACGATGGTCGACGCGGTGCTCGGCGGCTACGCGCCCAGCGGACGCCTCCCGATCACCTTCCCGATCGATGCCGGGGCGATCGCGGTCGACGAGGACGGTCGCTGCTCCTCCCCCAATGATGTGCCCGGCTATGCCAAGGAGCGGCACATGGACGGGCGTCCCTACGTCTACGTGGACGTCGACGGGAACCGCTACGAGCTCGGACACGGCCTGACGTACGACGTCGCCTGACCGTCCCGCGGGCTTCCCGGCCGGCAGACAGGCCGGGGAGCCCACTGGTCCCGGGCACGCAAAAGGCCCCCTCGCCTACGCATCAGCGCAGGCGAGGGGGCCTTGTGCAGTGAGTGCAATGGTGGAGCCGGCGGGAATCGAACCCGCGTCCGATAGTGCGGAGCCAGGGCTTCTCCGGGCGCAGTCCGTATTAGCGTTTTCTCAGTCCCGACGTTCGCACGGACACGTCGTCGACGGACTCAGTCACTCTGAGGTGTTCATCCTTCCCCGATGACGAGGGTCGGCAGCAGTGGCTTCTTAGATGATGGAACGATCCGGGTCAGAAGCAAGCCCGGGGTTCCAGACTGCTATCGCTGATCAGGCAGCGAGAGCGAAGTCAGTGCGCTTGGTTTCGGCACTTATTGGTTTCCAGAGGACATTAACGAGATGACTCTGGGTTCTCGGCCCGCTTCCCCTTGCTGGACAACTACCGTCGAAACCGATCGGCCCCCAGCGTGGGTATGCAGCAGATATCGACGATCCTGAGGGATCGTCCTTGCACTCACTCTTCAGTTGTCAAACACCCACGAACGACGGGCGAACCCGTGCGTCGTCCTCGACTCTACCGCGACAGCCCCACGAACAGAAGCGAATATCCGTCAGCTCACGGTGAACGCCCTGTTCCGGGCTCTGGCCTGGTCAGCCCACCCCACTGCCCGCCATGACAGATGGCATGATGTGGGGATGGTCGGATTCTCCGCTGCAGGCGTGCAGGTCACCCTGGACGATGACACTCTGCGCGAGATCGTCGAGGATCCCGACGCGCTGAGCCGGTGGTGCGCGCAGAATCCGGAGGATCCCCGGAGCGTCGCCTACCTGCGCATGCTGGGGCGGCTCGACGAGGCGGCGATCGCCGCTCGCAGGTCCCTGGAGCAGGCGGAGCACTCGGCACTGGTACGCGCGGTGCGGCGCACCCGTTACGCCCATGTCCTGCAGTGGCAGGGTGCCTTCACCTCGGCCGAGGAGCAGTTCGACCTGGCAGCCGAGGAGACCGGGCTCGAGGACCCGACCTCGCCGTCCTCGCTGGCGCTGCTGGCCTCCGTCTTCCAGCACCGCGCGAAGTGCCGGTTCGACCATGCCCTCGCCGCGCAGGAAGCTGGGTCCCCCAGGACCGCGGCCTCACTGTGGGACAGCGCCCTCGAGGATGCTCGCAGGGCGCTGGTCATGCGGGAGAGCCTCGGCGAGAACGACGAGAGCGTCCTGGACTCGAGCAGACAGACCCTGGCACGGCTCGAGCGCAGGAGCTGACCGCGCGCGACTCAGACCAGTTCGCGCTGACGGATCGCGCGCTGGGTCTCCCGCAGGTCCTGCTTCTCGCGCAGGGTCTGACGCTTGTCCCATTCCTTCTTGCCGCGCGCCAGGCCGATGACGACCTTCGCATGCGATCCGAGGAAATAGATCTCCAGCGGCACGATCGTGAAGCCCTTCTCGCGGGACTTGCTCGCGAGCTTCTCGATCTCCGACTTGTGCAGGAGCAGCTTGCGCTTGCGCCGCGCAGCGTGGTTCGTCCAGGTGCCCTTCACATAGGGCGCGATGTGCACGGCATCCATCCACACCTCACGGCCCTCGACGAAGCAGTACCCGTCGATCAGGGACGCACCGCGATCTCGCAGCGACTTCACCTCGGTGCCGGTGAGCACGATGCCCGCCTCCCAGGTCGCGTCGATGTAATAGTCGTGACGCGCGCGCTTGTTCGAGGCGATGAGCTTCTTCGCAGGACCGTCCTCCGGGGCGGCCTTCTTCGCCGCCGACTTCTTCGCCGCCATGGGGTCCCTCCGCTCCGCAGTGGTTCTGCTGCTCGTGTGCAGGCCGGGCTCATGCCACGGCCGATGTCCCAGCTTACGCCGTGGTCACCGGGGCAGGCGAGCGAATATGTCCTGCTCGACGCTCCTGGCACCAGGCCCGGCCCGTTCCGTCCCGTCCCATTCCGTCCCGGCCCGGCGAGTGCGGGATCAGAGATCGGTGGGGACCGGCGGAAGGTGGGTATCAGATGTAGTTGGTCGGGTTGACGGAGTTGCCGTCTTCCTGGATCTCGAAGTGGAGATGGCAACCGGTCGAGGAGCCCGTCGTCCCCACGTAGCCGACGGGGTCGCCGGCGGAGACCTGCGCGCCCACCGGGGCCGCGTAGCCCTGGAGGTGGTGGTACGAGCTCGTGATGAGCTTGCCGTTCTGGATGCCGTGGCTGAGGATCAGCTTGTTGCCGGCGCCGCTGTTGTAGGTGTGCGCGAGGACACGACCGGAGTGTGCGGCACCCACCGGGACCCCGCAGGCCACCGGGAAATCGACCCCGGCATGCAGCTTCCGGGTGTGGTAGATCGGGTGGTACCGCCAGCCGAAGTTGGAGTTCAGGCGGGCATTGACCGGGTAGACCCATCCCCCGCTCGAGCTCGAGGAGCCGCCCCCGCCGCCGTTGGGAGCCGGTGCCGGCGCCGGCTTGGGCTTGTCCTTCTTGGCCTGCTCCGCCTCTTCGCGCTCACGCTCCTGCTGGGCGAGCTCCTGGATCTCCTCGTCGAGGGTCGAGCTGCGGCTCTCCAGGCTCTCCTCGTCCTCCTCGTAGGTGGCCTTCTTGGCCTCGAGGTCGTCCCGCTGGGTCTGCTGCGTGGCGTAGAGGTCGTCGAGGTCCTGCTTCGCGGTCGCCGCGGCATCCTCGGCCGCAGCGGTGCGATCCACGGCGTCCTCGGCGTCGGCCTTGAGGGCGTCGATCTCCTCCCGGACAGCGGTGAGACGGTCGGCGGAGTTCTCTGTGACGGCCTGATCAGAGCGCAGGGTGTCCAGCCTGCTGCCCTGGGACTCGAGCGTGAGCTGGTAGTTCATAGACCGGTCCACGGTGTCCTGCGGGGATCCGCCACCGATGTAGACGCTCGACGGGCTGGGCATCCCGCCGCCCTTGTAGGCATCCATCGCGATCTGCGAGAGCTCTTCGTCGCTGCTGTCCACCTCGTCCCGGCCGCTCTCGACCTGGCCGGAGAGCAGCTCCTCCTCGTCCTGCGCCGCGGTGAGCCGCTCGCCGATCTCCCGGTCGTTCTCCTGCGCGGCCTCGAGCTCGGCCTGGGCGTCCTCGAGGTCCTGCTGGGCCTGCGGGATGAGGAGCTCGGTCTCGGCCAGCGCCATGTAGGTGTCCGCGAGGTCGTCGTTGACTCCGCCGAGGTCGATGCGCAGATCCTCGAGCTGCTGGTCGATGGTGGCCCGCTCCGAGATCTTCTGATCCTTGTCCCCGTCGGCCGTCGCCGGCGAGAGGGGCCCGGCCACCATCGTGGTCAGCACCAACATCGCCGTGGCGGCGATGGCCAGCGGCCGGTGCAGGACGCTCGGAGATCTCAGGGACATGGTCACACCTTCAGGTAACGGTTCAGGGAGACCACCGAGGAGGCGATCGAGAGGAAGGCACCCAGGAGGATCAGCACGGGCGCCGCCCAGAGGAGGTCGGCGACCCCGACGGTGATCAGCTGCCCGCCGAGGGTGGGCTCGAGCCACCCCTGCACAATGTAGTGCAGTCCCATCCAGAGCATCCCCGAGGCGATCACCCCGCCGATGATCGCGGCGACCGCCCCCTCGAGCAGGAACGGCAGGCGGATGAAGAGGTTGGACGCGCCGACCAGCCGCATGATCGCGATCTCGCGGCGGCGACCCGCCACGGACATCCGGATGGTGGTCGCCACCAGGAGCAGGGCGGCGATGAGCATCAGCACGGCGAGGCCGAGGGCGAACAGCGTGGACTGGTTGAGCACGTCGATGAACGGCGCGAAGGTGCTGAGCAGGTCGGAGACCTCGTCGACCCCTTCCCGGCCCTGGAAGAACTCGACCACCGCAGCGGATTCATCGGCGTTCTTCAGCGTGATGTGGAAGGAGACGGGCATGTCCTCGGCGGTGAAGTTCGAGACGAACCCCTCCCCCGCGAACTGCTCCTGGTAGATCGCGAGCGCCTCCTCCTGGGAGCGTTCCTCGTAGGACGCGATGTACGGGGAGAGCACGTCGCCCTCGAGCGCCTGCTGCACCGAGTCGATCTGGGCGTCGGTCGCCGCCCCACCCGCGCACGAGGCCGCGGTCGAATGCGGTGAGCACAGGAAGATCGTCACCTGGGACTGCTCGACCAGGGTGTCCTTCATATCCATGATCTGCTTCTGCATCAGCAGACCGGCCCCCACGAAGGTCAGGGACACCGCGGTGACGATGACGACCGAGATGACCATCGCGACGTTCCGCCACAGTCCGGTCAGGATCTCGCCGAGGATGTACCGCGCTCTCATCGCAGACCCTCCTCGTCCTCGTCCTCGGAGAACGCGTCCTCCTCCTGGGCGAGACGCGCCTCCCGTTCGTCGATCAGCTCCTCCTCGAGGACATCCGAGGCGGGCTCGTCCTCCCGGGCGGAGACGTCCTGCCCGGCGCCGGACCCGTCTCGGCTCTCGACATCGTCCAGCGGGTGCTCCTCGCGGTGGGCCGAATCATCGGGCAGGTTCCCGGAGATGACGCTGAGCGCGCCTTCCGTCTCGTAGCGGCCGTCCTGCTCGTCCCGGACCACCTTGCCGCCGACCATCTCGACGACGCGGCGGCGCATCCTGTCCACGGCTGATTGGTCGTGGGTGGCCATGACCACGGTGGTTCCGCGTTCGTTGATCTCGGAGAGCAGCTCGAGGATCCCTTCGGCCGTGGACGGGTCGAGGTTTCCCGTCGGCTCGTCCGCCAGCAGGATCGTGGGCCGGTTGACGTAGGCGCGGGCGATGGCCACACGCTGCTGCTCGCCGCCGGAGAGCTCATGAGGGAGCCGCTTGCCCTTGTCCTCGAGCCCGACCATCTCGAGCATCTCGGGCACCAGGCGCCGCACCACCTTGCGAGGGGTGCCGATCACCGCGAGGGCGAACTCGATGTTCTGATAGGCCGTCTTGGACGGCAGCAGTCGGAAGTCCTGGAAGACCATGCCGATGTCGCGGCGCAGCGCAGGGACGCGCCACGACGGGATGCGGGAGAGATCGCGGCCGGCGACGTACACGGTGCCGCGGGTGGGGGCGACCTCCTTGAGCACCATGCGCATCATGGTGGACTTGCCGGAGCCGGAGGCTCCGACGAGGAACACGAACTCCCCACGGGAGAACTCGATGTCGAGATTCTCCACCGCGGGGTGCTGGCCTCGCATGTACGTCTTGGTGACGTTGTCGAAACGGATCACGGGTGCCTGTTCGCATCGGGGAAGTCGTGCGTTCCCAGCGTAGGGGCGATACCGCGCGATTCTCTGGAGGAGCACTCCCCGACCTGGTCAAAACCTGGTCAAGGCCGAGTGCCGATGCTCACGTCGACATGCCGGGCTGACGGCCCGGCTATCGCGTTCAGTCCTGGATCTTGTTCTGCTCCGCGCGCCAGCGGATCCCGGCGTCGATGAACTCGTCGATCTCGCCGTCGAACACGGAGGAGGGGTTGCCCTCCTGGTACTCCGTGCGCAGGTCCTTGACCATCTGGTACGGGTTCAGCACATACGAGCGCATCTGGTCACCCCAGCTGGCCTTGACGTCACCGGCGAGCTCCTTGCGCTCGGCGGCCTCCTCGGCCTTCTTCAGCAGCAGCAGTCGGGACTGCATGACGCGCAGCGCCGCGGCGCGGTTCTGGATCTGCGACTTCTCGTCCTGCATCGAGACGACGGTGCCGGTGGGGAGGTGCGTCATCCGCACCGCGGAGTCCGTGGTGTTCACGGACTGGCCGCCGGGGCCCGAGGAGCGGAACACGTCGACCTTGAGGTCGTTCTCGGGGATCTCGACCGCGTCGGTGGACTCGATCAGCGGGATCACCTCGACCGCGGCGAAGGAGGTCTGGCGACGGCCCTGGTTGTCGAAGGGGCTGATGCGCACCAGGCGGTGGGTGCCGCCCTCGACCGAGAGGGTGCCGTAGGCGTACGAGGCGGAGACCTCGAAGGTGACGGACTTCAGCCCGGCCTCCTCCGCGTAGGAGGTGTCCATGACCTTGGTGGCGTAGCCGTGACGCTCGGCCCAGCGCAGGTACATGCGCAGGAGCATCTCGGAGAAGTCCGCGGCGTCGACGCCGCCTGCTCCGGCGCGGATCGTCACCACGGCGTCGCGCTCGTCGTATTCGCCGGCGAGCAGCGTGCGCACCTCGAGCTCGTCGAGGGTCTTGTGGATGGAGATGAGCTCGCGCTCCGCCTCCGCGAGGGTGTCGGCGTCGTCCTCCTCGGCGGCGAGCTCGACCATCACCTCGAGGTCCTCGATGCGTGAGGAGAGCTCGCTGATCCGCCGACGCTCCGACTGCGCGTGGGACAGGGAGGAGGAGACCTTCTGCGCGTTCTCGACGTCGTCCCAGAGGTCCTGGGCCGACGCCTGCGCCTCGAGGTCGACGATCTTGGCGTCGAGCGCCTCGACGTCCGTCACCTGCTCGATCGACGACAGGGTGGAGCGCAGCTGGGGGATCTCTACGGAGAAGTCGGTGGAAGACACAAGGCCAGAGTCTACGGCAGGTCCTCTGAACGGGCCGACAGATCCGGCCCGACTGCCGCGGCCGCAGGGGGCTCGCGCAGCACGTCGGCCCTCCTCGCACCGGGACCCAGCCTGCAGCGGAATCCTCGAACGGCTACCGCGCGCTCGATGCCCCGGCGATCGGCTCCTCGGCGGCCAGCTCCTCGGCGGTCGGCCCGCTCATGAGCCAGACCCCGAGGTCGCGGCCCACCTCGGTCAGCCAGGTCCCGGTGTTCTCCATGGCCTCCTGCACGCTGCCGGCGCGCGATGTGAGATCCCAAGCACGGACGATGCCTGCCGCGTGCAGCAGGTCGTCATCGAGGGTGACGGCGCCGGCCACCGCGGCGACCGGGAGGCCCCGGCCGTGGGCCCGACGGGCGATCTCGGCGGGGCCCTTGCCGTGCAAGGTCTGCTCGTCGAGCTTCCCCTCCCCCGTGACGACGACGTCCGCGCGCTCCAGGAGGGCGTCGACGTCGGCCAGCTCGAAGACGGCGTCGGCGCCGGATCGCTGCTCGGCGCCGAGCAGGAAGAGCGCGAAGCCGGTGCCTCCGGCGGCTCCTGCTCCCGGGGCGTCCCGGAAGGCGGCGTCGGGGTCCAGCACCTCGGCGGCGGCCGCGAGCACGCCGTCCGCGTGGTCGATATCCGCCTCCGGGATGCCCTTCTGCGGTCCGTACACCGCGGCGGCGCCGTCCGGGCCCACGAGCGGGTTGGTGACGTCGCTGGCCGCGATCAGGGCGACGCCGTCGAGCGCCGTCCGTGCCGGCGCGAGATCGACGGAGGCGAGGGAGGTGAGGCCGTCGAGCCCGGGGGCGATGACTGCGCCGTCCGCGGTGAGCAGGTGGGCTCCGAGTCCCTGCAGGAGCCCGGCTCCGGCATCGGTGGAGGAGCTGCCGCCGAGCCCGACCATGACGGTGCTCGCGCCGGCCTCGACCGCGGCCAGGATCAGCTCGCCGAGTCCGCGCGTGGAGGCGGCCCCCGGGGCGAGGGTCCTGCCCGGCAGCGCACGCAGGCCGACGACCTCCGCGAGCTCGAGGACCGCCGTCTGGCCGGAGAGGGCCCAGCGCGCGGTGCGCGGATCCCCCGTCGGGCCGGTGACAGTGCTCGAGCGGAGTTCCGAACCGGCGGCGAGCGCGGCGTCGACCGTGCCGTCGCCGCCGTCGGCGATAGGGCAGGACAGCAGCTCGACCTGCGGCGCGCTCTCCCGGATGCCGCGGGCAAGGGCGTCGATCACCTCGGCGGCGCTGAGGGTTCCTTTGAACTTGTCCGGAGCGAGCAGGACGGTGGTCGGCGTGGTCCTCGGGGCCGCTGGAGTTCTCGGAGCAGGTGGGGCGGTCGGGGTCATCGGGCTCGGGCCTCTCCGTAGACGGTCAGAGGGATCGACAGGCCGGTCCCTCGCGTGAACCACCCTGCCAGGGGTGGGTGTGTGCGCGCAGAGAGGACCACGCGAACGGTGCGGTCCTCGTCGACCTCGACGGACTGGACGTGGAGGTTCTCGGTGCGAGTCGTGTCGAGCGGATAGCTGCGCAGGTGGTCCTCGGCCGCGCGGCGGGCGGACCCCTCGTGCAGGGCGTCTCCCCCGGCGGAGTCGTAGAGACGAGCGGGGTCCATGGCCTGCGACGCGGCCAGGGCGGCGCTGTCTGCGGCGTGCTGCAGCTCCGTGCGCTCCAGGTGGACGCCCGTCACCGCGGTGCCCACGCCGATCACCATGAGGATCACCACGAGGACGCCGGTGGTCAGGATGGTCATGGACCCGCGGGAGTCCCGAAGTCGAACAAGGAGACGCATCAGCCGGCCGCCCGATACTGATCGACCTGGACGGCGTGCGCCGCTCCCACGGTGACCGGTCCGGTCTCGCCGAGGATCGGGCCGAGCCCCGGGACCGGAACAGGGATGCGCACCTCGGCCGTGACCATGCCTCCCGGGGTCGAGCAGGGCGTCTCGCTGCAGCTGATCTGCACCACATCGGTTCCGGAGAGCTGGAAGTCCTCGAGGATCATGGCCGTGTGCTGCTGCGTCCGCTGGGCAGCGGCAACCTGGTCAGGGGCGACGGCATGGATACGGGCCGCGTCGCGGGCGATGGTGTCCGCAGCGAACACGGCGGCCTGCACGGACCCCAAGGTGAGCACCAGGTACAGAGACGGGATCAGCAGCGCCGCGGAGAGCACCACGAACTCCACGAGCGCGTTCCCTGCGTCCTGGCGCAGCAGTCCCGTCCGGGACGCGGGTGAGCGGCGGTGGCGCGGCGAGATCGGTGGCCGGGGCCGGTGCCGTCCCGGTCCTCGACCTCGTCCCCGTGCTCGCCCCTGCCGGAGATCAGGCGTCGTGAGCATCGCCCCGCGCGTCCCGGTCACCAGGACTCCTCATCCAGTGCACGGCCGTCGACCGTGATGCCTCCGGCAGGCCCGAAGAGTCCCACCAGCGGGAGCGTCGCGCTCACCTCGACCTCGATGGTGCCGTCCGCCCCCTTCGTCGCCGTCGCCTCGGCCTGGAAGGCGCCTCCGAACCGGCCCTCGATCAGCTGCTCGGCACGGGCGGCTCCCTCCTGGGGCGTCGCTCCGACCAGGGACGCGTGATGGGCGCCCTGCACCGCCGCGTCGATCAGGGTGTTGCGGGTGTGCAGGATCAGGGCCGCCTGCACCACGGCGAGCGCGATCACGATGATCAGGACCGCGATCATCGGGAACTCCGCCACGGCGGATCCGTCGTCACGTCGCAGGGCACCGGTGAGCCGCCCTGCGCCGCCACGTGCGCGGAGCCGGCGACCGCCCGAACGGGCACGGGCAGCGCGCTGCGCAGGCGGGGTGCTGATCACGGCGATGGGCTCGGGACTCTCGCGCTCAGAGGCTTCCGCCGAGGAAGGGCGCCATGGCGTTCTCGAAGATCTGGACGATCTGGTCCGAGGCGACGGCCCAGAGCGCGACGACGATCCCCGCGGTCATCAGCGTGATGAGAACCCATCCGGGAACATCCCCGCGGTCCGAGCCGAGGCGTGCCAGGAGGCGCGCCAGAGGTCTCGGTTCGGTGGTGCCGGCGTGCTGCGTGACCCGGGCGGCAGGTCGCACGCGGCGGGTCGGGCGGTGCAGTCGGGTGCGGTGAACGGTCATGTCGGGCTCCTCATCGAATGGTGCGGTGGAATCGTCGGATCTGGACGGTGGACGGGCGGATCGTGCGGTCCTTCGGTCTGGTGGATCGGGGCGGTGACGCCTGGGGTTGGGCGGAGGACGGGGACTGGAGCGGGGGCGGTGGCTGCTGGAGACGGAGCGGGACGCTCAGACGGAGATCTGGAGGACGGCGAGCCCTGGGAAGATGGCGAAGACGATCACGAGCGGCATGACGAAGAAGACGACCGGCATGAGCATGTAGATCTCCCGGCGACCAGCGGTCTCCATCAGGTCGCGCTTGGACGCCTCGCGAGCGTCCTGCGCCTGTGCACGGAGCACGTCGGCGAGAGGTGTTCCGCGTTCGATGGCGACGGAGACCCCCTCCCCGAAACGGCTCAGGGACTGCAGTGGAGTGCGCATGCCCAGGGACGCCAGCGCCTGGGCGACGCTGGTCCCGGAGCGGATGTCTGCGACGGTCGCCGCGAACTCGTCCGGCAGAGCGCCGGTGGAGGTCCGGGCCACGCGCTCCATGGCCGCGATCGGGCTCTCCCCGGCCGCGACGGCGAGGGCGAGCAGATCGGCGACCGTGGGGAACTCCCTGGCCATCCGCGCAGCGCGACGAGTGATCTCGACGCCGAGCAGGTAGTCCCTCAGGAGCACCCCCAGGATCACGCCGAGAGCGACGATGAGCAGGCCCAGCACGGGACTCGCTCCACGGGTGCTCATCGCGAGAAGGGCGACGACCATCCCGAGGATCAAGCCGAAGGCGGCGAAGACGACCTGCTCGATGCGGAAGGAGTCCGCAGAGGAGCGCCGTCCGGCCAGACGGAGTCGACGCTCGAGCTGGTCCGCTCCCCCGGTGAGCCGTTCGAGCACTCCCAGGACGTGGTGTGCGACGGGCCCCAGCAGGTTCTCTGCGACCACCCGGGCTCGACTCGTGGCCGCGGACGGGCTGAACAGCGATGAGGACCGCGAACGTCGCAGGTACGGATCGATCCGGGCATCGAGGTCCCGCGATCGGAGCCAGGGCAGATGGCCGGCGATCAGCGCGAGACCGAGCCCGAGCACAAGGCCCAGGAGGGCGCCTGTGAGGGTGGTGCCCGACGCGGTCATCGCAGGACCCTCTCGTCCTGGGGCAGGCGCGCGATCTGCAGCATGACCCGGTACGCGATCAGAGACACCACAGCCCCGATCAGGATCATCGCCATTCCCATCGGGGAGTCGTAGGCCTGAGCGGCCTGCGGACGCGTCGACATCAGGGCCAGCACCAGCCAGGGCGCGACAAGGGCCAGTCGTGCCGCGTTGACCGTCCAGGACTGGCGGGCCTCGAGCTCTGCACGGGTCCTCGCGTCCTCCCGGAGGAAGGCGGCCAACGTGCGCAGGAGCCCTCCCAGGTCGGTCCCGCCGACGTCCCGGGTGATCCGCAGCGCTTCGACGATCCGATCCCCGACCGGATCGGCGAGCCGGACCTTGAGCCGGTCGAGACTCACGGCGAAGTCACCGCTGGCCTGGTAGTCGAGGGAGAACTCGTGGAAGGCGGGGCGGAGGTCCTCCGGCCCCTTCCTGCTGAGCTGGACCAGTGCCTCGGGAAGCGAGAGCCCGGCGCGGATCGCTGAATTGATGTGATCGACGGCTTCCGGCCAGACCTCGCGCATCGCTGTCGTGCGGCGCCGTGCCGCCGAGCGCAGGAACACGACCGGAACGACCATCGAGGCGACGCCGATGGTCAGAGATGGGACGACTGCGCTCGAGACGGCCCAGAGAGCAGCGGAGACCACCAGGCCGAGGCCTGCGCTCAGCGCGGGAACGGCCGCGGGCGGGACAGACGTCAGACCGACGGTGACCAGGTCATCTCGGAGGTGATCCATGATCCGTGCGATCCTTCCGCGCCGAGTCGATTCTCCCTCCTGCTCCCAGAGAGACCACCAGATCGACAAGATTCCGAGCCCGGTGATCAGTCCGAGGAAGGCGCCGTCGCTCATGCCGCCTCCGCCCGACCCAGCAGCGCTCCCAGGTCATGGCCCGCACGGGCGAACCGCTCCGCATGGGGCGGGCGTCCGTCTCCCCGCACGAGTCGATCCCCGCGCAGCGCGAACAGCTCCGAGATCTCGATGACCTCGTCCTCCACGCGTCCGCTGAGCCCGACGATCTCCCGGACCCGGCGCCGACCGTCGGCCAGCATGTCGAGGTGCACGACGAGGTCGATGGCGCTGGCGACGGTGGGGACGACGAAACGACTGGAGATGTTCTCCCCGGCGAGGAGAGGAAGGGTGCAGAGCTTGGTGACGGCGTCGCGCGCGGAGTTCGCATGGATCGAGGCCATGCCGGGCAACCCGCTGTTCAGGGCGATCAGCATGTCCAGCGATTCCGCTTCCCGGACCTCTCCGACGATGACTCGGCTGGGCCGCATACGCAGTGCTTCCTTCACCAGGCGACGCATCGAGATCTCACCGGTTCCCTCGAGGTTCGCCTGCCTGGTCTGCATGGCGACCACGTCCCTCAGGCCCAGGTCCAGCTCGAAGACCTCCTCGATCGTGACGACGCGTTCCCGGGCGCCGACGGATTGGGAGAGGCACCGCAGGAAGGTCGTCTTCCCGGCGCCGGTCGCCCCGCTCACCATCACATTGAGACCCGAGGCGATCGCCGCATCGAGGAAGTCCGCCGCCTGAGTCGTGAGCGACCCGAGGGAGACGAGCCCTCCGAGGTCATAGGCCTTCGCGACGAACTTGCGGATGTTGATCGCCCAGTGAGCCCGGGTGACGCTGGGGATGACCACGTGCAGGCGCGATCCGTCGGGAAGGAGGGAATCCACGAAGGGCGTGCTCATATCCAGTCGGCGCCCGGAGCTCACCAGCATCCGCTCGACGATCCCGCGCACCTCGGTGTCCGACAGGACGATCGTGGTCAGCTCGCTGCGTCCGTTGCGGGCGCAGAACACCTGGCTCGGCGAGTTCAACCAGATCTCCTCGACCGATGGATCATCCAGCATCTCCTGGAGCGCCCCGTAGCCGCCGATGCGGGCTGCGACCTCGGCCACCGTCGAATCGTCGTCGTGCAGGACCGGCACCTCACCGGAGGAGGAGCGACGGTCGTAGTCGGCCACCACTTCCCTGATCAACGGCTCGAGCTGGTCCGCCTGCGCGTCGAGGCCTCGGCGGCGGATCAACTCCCGCGATTCGGCCTCGATGATGGCGGCGGTGTCCATCCAGTCCCCTCTCGAGCCGACCGACCGGTCCCTTCCGATCGTGGAATACGCTTCACACGCACGCCGGTCACTGTAGGACGAACCGAGGGCCTTCGCTGGCAGATGTCAGGAATTGTGGATAACTCTCCCAGCGTCGGCCCATGGCAGGATGACAGCACCTGTCCTCGAGATCCTCCACACCTCAGGAGCCCTCCTCATGGCCGACTCCCCCGATTCGTCCTTCTCGTCACTCAGCCTCCCCACCGTGAAGTACATGGCCAAGCGCGTGCTCTCGGAGTTCTCGCGCGACGGCGGCACCGACCAGGCCGCGAAGCTCACCTACTTCATGGTGCTCTCGATCGCGCCGACGCTGCTGGCCCTGTTCTCCCTGGCCACACTGCTGCTGGCCCCCATCAAGGACCAGATCGCGGAGCTCATCACGGAGGGCATCTCGTCCGCAGCCAGCGGGTCCGAGCTCGGCGCCGGCGAGGCCGTCAGCTCGACGATCACCTCCCTCATGGGATCGGCGACCGGCGGCACGATCGCGCTGATCATCGGTATCGCCACCGCCCTGTGGTCCGCCTCCGGCTACATCAAGGCCTTCGGCAGGGTCACGAACCAGGTCTACGAGGTGCCGGAGGGTCGCGGACCGATCCGCCTGACCCTCTCGATGCTCGGTCTGACCATCGCGATGATCCTCGGCATCCTCCTGGTGATGGTCTCGGTCCTCCTGAACCAGTCGCTCGTGGAGGGCGTGCTGGGGCCGATCGCCTCGACGATCGGCGCCGAGGGGGTGCTCGCCTTCCTCACCGAGTCGTTCCTGCCGATCTGGGCCTGGGTCAAGTGGCCCGTGATCCTGCTCCTCGCCTTCGTGCTCGTCTCCCTGCTGTACTGGGGCGCTCCAAACATCGCCAAGCCGTTCCGGCTGATCTCCCCCGGCGGCGTGTTCGCGATCGTCGGCGTCGCCGTCGCCGCCGTCGCCCTGTCGATCTACATGGGCACCGTGGCCGGATACTCGAGCTACGGCGCCATCGGCGGCATCATGGCCGTGCTGTTCGCGCTGTGGATCATCAACATCGTGATCATCCTCGGTGCGGAGGTCGACGCCGAGTTCGAGCGGGCCCGCGAGCTCGAGTCGGGCAAGCCGGCGGAAGACACCCTCGACCTGCCCATGCGGGAGTCCAAGGGCGCGGAGAAGGCCGAGTCCAAGCGGGAGGACCTCATCGACCAGGGCCGCGATATCCGGCTGAAGAACCTGCATCGCGATGCCGAGGCCTACACGGGCGAGGACGCCCGGCTCACCCCTCGCCATGGCGTGCCGACCGTGCCGTCCGACGACAGCCCCTCCGCCAAGGACTCCTGACATGTGCGGGCGCTTCGCCTTCTTCCAGGAGATCGACCCGCTGGTCGACGACCTGGGCGCTGTCGACCTCACCGATCCGCATCTGCGCAGCCGCTGGAACATCCCTCCGACGGCGCCGATCCACGTGGTCACGGAATCGGTGGACAAGGAGACCGGTGAGGTGGTCCGTGCCCTCCGGGTCGCCCGCTGGGGCCTGCTGCCCCCGTTCGCGAAGGAGGCCTCGTTCTCCTCACGCACCTTCAACGCCCGACGGGAGACCCTCGGGGAGAAGCCGAGCTTCCGCGGGAGCCTCGGGCGGTATCGGGCGATCGTCCCGATGGACGGGTACTACGAGTGGGTGCGGGACGACAAGGGCACACGCAAGCAGCCGTACTTCATCGCCCCGGCCGACGGGACCCCTCTGTACATGGCGGCCCTGGTCTCCTGGTGGAAGGGTCCCGGGCAGCATGAAGGGCCCGCCGCCACGGAGGACGGCACCTACCTGCTCAGCGCCACGATCATCACCCGGGAAGCCACCGGTGATCTCGCCGAGCTCCACGACCGCACCCCGGTGATGCTGCGCCGCGGCGAGATCGATGCCTGGCTGGACACCGCCATGGACGATCGCCACGCGGCGCAGGGATGGATCCTGGACGACGCGCATCTGCTCGACGACTCGACGCTCGAGGTGCGCGAGGTGGATCCGGCTGTCGGCAGGGTGGGCAACGACGGCCCGCAGCTGCTCGAGCCGCCGCAGACCCTGCTCTGACCCGATCCGTCCCACGACGGACTGTCCGACTGCGGTCTGACGCGCGGCGCATGCTCGTCCCCGTACGCTCGATCCCATGACGAACGGACCCGATGCGCGGACCGACGTGCCGGACGGGCGCGTCCGCCGCTCCGACCCCTTCCGCTGGATCATCGAGAACCCCGGCACCGTCGACCTGATCGCCTTCGGCGCCGCCGCCTTCCTGGTTCTCGTCTCGGGCTTCTGGACAGGATCGTTCGGCTGGTGGACGGTGTTCTCCGTGCCGATGATCCTGACGGGCGCCGTGTGCCGGACACGTCCTGCCCTCGGGGTCCTGGTCATCGGCGGCCTGGCCCTGCTCCATGTCCTCGTCGGCATCCCGGTCGTGATGGGCGACGCTCTCACGTTCTACGCGATGTTCTGCGCGGTCGCCTACGGCTCGCGCCTCGTGCACGGTCTCGGCGTCGGCGCCGGATTCCTCGGCGTCCTGGTCCAGGCGACCTCGTGGGCCGTGGGCGCCGTGCGCGACGAGTACGGCGGTCCGCTCGAGGCGGCGATCATGTTCAGCACCTTGATCCTCGTCGGCAGCATCACCATCGTCGCGATCTGGGCCCTGGCGAGCCTCCAGCGCGCCCGGGTGCGGCAGCTCGCGCTCACCCGTGACCGGGCGGAGCAGGCCATCCGGGAGAGGGAGCAGCGCACCGCGCTGGCCGTCGCCGACGAGCGTGCGCGCATCGCCCGCGAGATGCACGATGTGGTCGCCCACTCGCTGTCCGTGATCATCGCGCAGGCGGACGGCGGCCGCTTCGTCGCCGCCCAGAAGCCGGAGAAGGCCGCCGAGGTGCTCTCCACCATCGGGGAGACCGGGCGGGCCGCGCTCGCCGACATGCGCTCCCTGCTGGGAGTTCTGCGCCAGGAGGATGAGACCAGCTTCGGCCCGCAGCCCGGGCCGGAGATGCTCGAGGACCTGATCGCGCGGGTCCGGGCCACGGGCCTCGACGTGTCCCTCGACCTCGAGGGCCGGATCCAGGACCTCCCTCAAGCCCTGGGGATGTCCGTGTTCCGGCTCATCCAGGAATCCCTGACCAATGTGCTCAAGCACGCCGGGCTCGGAGCCTCCGCGAGGGTCCGGATCCACCGCACACCGCAGAGGCTGGAGATCGATGTCTTCGACGACGGCCAGGGCACCGACCCGGAGTCCGACGGCGAGGGCCATGGGATCACCGGGATGCGCGAGAGGATGGCCGTGTTCGGCGGGGTGCTCCGGGCCGGGCCGCTCCTGGAACGCGGCTATCGGGTGCAGGCGATCATCCCGCTGGACGGATGCGTTCTCGCGGCGTCGCAGACCGCCGACCGACCCCGGCACCAGCTCTCCCAGCCCGAACCGTCCGTCGACCCCATCCGGCCGGCGGCGACCCCGACGCATACAGTCACCCACACGGCACCGCGCGCCGCACCGCAGCGCACCAAGCCACCCCACCACCCCGGAGGAGCTCCCCGATGACCTCACCACTGGACCGCCCGCTGCGCATCGCCCTGGTCGACGACCAGCCTCTCGTGCGGGCCGGCTTCGCGATGGTGATCGATTCCCAGGACGACCTCGAGGTCGTCGCCCAGGCCTCCGACGGCGCGGCGGCGGTCGAGGAGCTGCGCGCACGCACCGTCGACGTAGTGCTGATGGACGTCCGCATGCCCCGGATGGACGGCATCGAGGCGACCTCTCGGATCCTGGCCCAGTCCCCCGAGGGCCGTGCCCCGAAGATCATCGTGCTGACCACGTTCGACCTCGACGAGTACGTGGTCTCCGCGATCCGCGCCGGCGCCAGCGGCTTCCTGCTCAAGGATGCGCAGCCCGAGGACCTGCTCGGCGCGATCCGCACGGTGCACAGCGGCGACGCGGTGATCGCCCCGTCGGCCACCCGCCGCCTGCTCGCCCGCGTGATCGCCGCTCCTGAGCCCCAGGAGAAGGACACCTCGGTGCTCGACGTGCTCACCGAGCGCGAGCGCGAGGTCCTCGCGCTCATGGGCCGTGGCTACTCCAACCAGGAGATCGGCGCGGAGCTGTTCGTCGCCGAGGCGACCGTCAAGACGCATGTGGGCCGTGTCCTCGCGAAGCTCGGCGCCCGGGACCGGGTGCAGGCCGTGATCGTCTCCTTCGAGACCGGCCTGGTGAGCCCCGGCGCCGGCTGAGGCGACGGACAGGCGTGGGCCGACGGCCACATGCTTCAGAGCGGGCGACCCCGTCTGCCGCCATGCAGCATCGGGATCTGCCTCGCGCGTCATTCCCGGGTATGACATGACAGCATCCTGAGGTCGGACAACGCTGCCCTGCACGGGACCACGGACTGACGACGCGGAGCAGATCGGGGCAGGAGCATGGTCGATGACCGCCTACCTCTTCGTGAAGGATCCCGATGACTGCCCAGTCCCTCGCCGCACAGCCCTCCCCCGGCGACCCCACCGGCGCGACGTCCACCGCCCCCGCCATCGTCGCCCGCGGGGTCACCCGCACCTACGGCACCGGTGCCGGCGTCGTCACCGCCCTGGATGCGGTCGATCTCGACGTCGCCCGCGGCGCGTTCACCGCGATCATGGGCCCCTCCGGCTCGGGCAAGTCGACGCTCCTGCACACGCTGGCGGGGCTCGACGTCGTCGATGGCGGCTCCATCAGCATCGACGGCACCGAGATCACCACACTGGGCGACGACGCCCTCACGAAGCTCCGCCGCGAACGGATCGGCTTCGTGTTCCAGTCCTTCAACCTGCTGCCGATGCTCAGCGCCGAACAGAACATCCTGCTGCCCCTCGAACTCGCCGGCAAACGGGTGGACCGTGCCTGGCTGGACACCATCACCTCGGCCTTCGGGATCGGCGACCGCCTCACCCATCTCCCCTCGCAGCTCTCCGGCGGCCAGGTGCAGCGCGTCGCCATCGCCCGCGCGCTGGTCACGTCCCCCGCCGTGGTCTTCGCCGACGAGCCCACCGGCAACCTCGACTCGCGCACCACCGAGGAAGTCCTGGAGTTCCTGCGGCTCTCGGTCGACGAGTTCGGCCAGAGCGTCGTGATGGTCACCCATGAGCGGGATGCCGCCGAGCGTGCGGACAGGATCGTCACCCTCGCCGACGGTCGGATCGCCAGCGATGAGGACCTGCGGGGGCAGCGCTGATGGCCCGCCGCGTCCCCGTCAAGCTCACCCCGCTGCGCCGGCATCTCGCAGCCGTCGTCACCATCGCCCTGTCCTGCGCCTTCGTCGCCGTGATGGTGCTGGCCGGGAACCTCATGCAGGCGTCCCTGCGATCCCAGGCCTCTCAGCAGTACGAGGGCGCCGATCTCGCGATCGAGCGTCCCATGACCGACGAGCAGTGGTCCTCGCAGACCCCGCCTGCTCCGCCCGAGATCGAGGGGGCCGACGCCGTCTGGCCCCAGCTGATGGACTACATCCAGCTCGACTCCGCGACCGGTTCCAGTGCCGTCCTCTCGGCCTCGATGCGTCCGCCGGGCGCGTCGGGCCAGGACGGCCTCTCCGAGGGGACGGCCGCCTCGTCCGCCTCCGAGGTGGTGCTCGACGAGAACGCCGCCGAGGCGCTCGAGGTCGCAGTCGGCGACGCCGTCGTGCTGCCCGCCGATCATTCGGCCAGCGGCGCGGAGCACCGCTTCACGGTCGTCGGCATCGCCCCGGCCCCCACGGGCGCCGTCTTCGGGGGAACCCCGCAGATCCTGGTCTCCGAGGCGAACGCCGAGGCGCTGCTCGGGCCGACGGCCGGGGCGATCACCGACCGCTGGCTCGCCAGCGTTCCCGCGGGAACCGATCCTGCGACCGTCGCGGCACAGGCCGCGGGCGACGGGACCACCGTGCGCACCGTCGACGAGGCCGAGGAGGAGTCCGCCTCGCAGATCATGCGCGGCTTCGGGGCCCTCGCGATGATGCTCGCCGTCTTCGTGGTGATCGCCCTGTTCACCAGCGCCGTCGTCATCGCGAACACCTTCGCGGTGACCGTCGCCCAGCGCACCCGCAGCCTCGCGCTGCTGCGCACCCTCGGCGCGACCCGGTCACAGGTGCGCGGCGTGGTGCTGCGCGAGTCCCTGACCGTCGGAGTGATCGGTGCGGTGCTCGGCATGCTCGGAGGGCACCTCCTCACGCAGGCCGCGCTCGCCGCCGCCGCGGGGCTCGGATGGCTGGATGGCGTCCTGCTGGTCCCCCTCGGCCTCTGGTCCGTGGCGCTCCCGGTGCTCGCCGGCGTGGCGATCACGCTCGCGGCGAGCCTCGCCCCGATGCGCTCCGCCACCCGGGTGGCACCGCTGCAGGCGCTGCGCCCGGCTCCGCCGGTCCTGCGTCGTGGACTCGGGATCCGGGGCATGCTGGGCCTGATCGGTGTCGCGGCAGGCATCGCCATCATGGTGGCGGGCACCGTCCTCGCCGTGAACCAGGTCGCCTCGCTCGGGATCCTCCTCGCGCTGGCCGGAGGCGTCATCAGCTTCTCGGGCGTCCTGCTCACGCTGGTCATCATTACCCGCCCGCTGTCGGCCATCGTCGGCCGGATCATCAGTCGCGTCGGCGGCCTCCCGGCGAGGATCGCGAGCGCGAACGTGGCCCGCAACCCCCGACGCAGCGCCGCCACCATCGCAGCGCTCCTGATCGGCACCACCTTGATGACCATGATGGCCGTCGGGGCCCGGACCGCCGAGGAGACCCTCACCTCGGAGCTCGACTCCCGCCGCCCGATCGACATGGTGGTCTCCGCAGCCGACATGCCGCAGGACGCCGCCGCGCAGATCATGGCGATCCGGGGCATGGACACCGCCATCGCCTCCGCCCGCGGCGACATCGAGGTCGGGTCCACGGAGCCGATGACCCTCTACAGCGCCACCCCCGAGACGGTGCGGGAGGTCTCGCATCGACCGGAGATGGCCGACGAGCTCGTGGACGGTGTGGTGCTCCTGGGGCAGGAACGTGCCGAGAGCTTCGGCGTCACCGACGGCCAGGTGCTGTCGGTCGACGGAGCCGACGGCTCCCCGTACGAGCTGCGGGTGCAGATCGATGCGAACCTGCAGATGTCCCTCGTGACGCCCTCCACCCTGGAGCAGCTGCACGGGGACGAGACCTCACCGGTGGTGCTCGCCGACTTCGCGGACCCGGGCACGCCGGCCCGTGAGGGCGTGGCCGCACTGGACCTCGTCGACGCCGTGAACGAGCAGATCAACGGCAACGGGTACTCGGAGGCATCCGCAGATTTCGGAGGCATGGAACGGGAGTCCTACGGGCAGATCCTCACGATCCTGCTCGGCATCACCGTCGGCCTGCTCGCCGTCGCGGTGCTGGTCGCCCTGGTGGGCGTCGCCAACACGCTGAGCCTCGGGGTCATCGAACGCACCGGGGAGAACGCCCTGCTGCGGGCACTGGGCACCACCCGCGGTCAGATGCGGGCGATGCTCGGCTGGGAGGGCATGCTGCTCGCGCTGGTCGGAGCGGTGCTCGGCATCGTCCTCGGCAGCGCCTACGGGGTGCTCGGCATCGAGGCGCTGCTGGGCTCGGCCTATCCGGTCTCGATCACGATCCCGTGGGCGCAGGTGGGCCTGGTGCTGGTGCTGGCCGTCCTCGCGGGAGGACTGGCCTCGGTGCTGCCGGGACGCACCGCGGCCCGGACGGCTCCCGCCGCTGCACTGGCGGCGAACGAATGAGGGCCTGAACCCGCCCGCCCCACGCGGTGGTGCGCCGGACGGGGCCTGGGACCCGCACTCTGCTGGCCCCAGGCCCCGGAACGCGGAACGCCGTCATCGACACCGGTACCGGACCTGGCCCTGGCCCTGGCCCTGGCCCTGGCCCAGGCTGGAGGGTCAGCTCCGGCGCACGCTCTCGGGCAGGGGCGTGGAACGCACCAGGCGCAGGAGGAGGAGGAACAGCACGACGGCGAGGACCAGGGCGAGCGCGCCCTGCCAGTACAGCGTTCCGCGGAGCATGTTCACGCCCACGAGTGCCTGGAACAGCTGCCAGGTGATGCCATAGCCCAGACCGAAACGGCCTCTCACCAGGATCGACCGCGCCGCCAAGGCAGCTCCCAGGGCGAAGACGAGCAGGAAGATCCCCAGACCGGTCAGGAGCTTGGAGGGGATCTCCCCCGCCGGGACCAGCAGGAAGCAGTAGGTGGCGGCGGCAGCCAGCATGAGGGCTTCGACGCCGAGCAGCGCGGCGACCGTCGGACGGGTGCGCGGGCCGGGATCGTCGGCATCCGCCGGTCGCTCACCGGCGCGTCGGGACGCGCCGGATCCAGGAGTCTGGGAATCGATGGGCATGGAGGAACTGTATCCGGGCAGACCGTCGGGACCCGCCCTCGGCGCAGGCCCGACGACGACCCGAAGCCAGCCCGACGCCAGCCTGACGCCGAGCTGGAGCACACCCCAAGCACTCCGCGAGCGCTTTCGCAACGCCTGAGTGCGGGGCATCACGCCCCTGCGGACCCGTGTGGGAAGTGCCACCCAGGTCGGGCACGCAAGCCCTTGTCGAGGCCGCAACCGGCCCAGAGAATGGAAGTCGGCTCGTCCACGACGCCGCGCTCCGCAGCAGCATCAGCCGCCCTCGGAGCCGCGCCCCAGAGCCGGAGACCCGAGAACGCCCCACCCGGAGCGACCCTCGCCGCGTCGCGCCCCGAGGGGTGAGGCGTGGCGTTCTGGAAAGAGAGAGTGACGATGGACTGGCGCCACCGTGCCGAGTGCCTCAACCATGATCCCGAGCTGTTCTTCCCGATTGGGAACACCGGCCCGGCGATCACCCAGATTCAGGAGGCGAAGGCGGTGTGCCAGCGGTGCGACGTCATGACCGCCTGTCTCAAGTTCGCTCTCGAGTCCGGTCAGGACTCCGGTGTCTGGGGAGGCCTGTCCGAGGACGAGCGCCGCTCCCTCAAGCGCCGCAACGCCCGCGCCCGCCGCGCGAGCTGACCGCTTCGTCCTGCGGCGCGACCTTGCTCGGCGCCGCAGGACACTCCAGCGCCGCGGGACACCCCCGCGCCGAAGCACACCCCGGTGGAGACTCCGACGCGAGTCCTGCCTGCAGCTGACCCGATCAGAGGCTGAGCGGGTCCAGGTAGACGTCGACGACAGCGCACGTACCGCCCCCCGGGCGGACCTGCCAGGTCAGCGTCCCGCCCAGCTGACCCTGCACGAGGGTGATCGCGATGTTCGTGCCCAGCCCCGTGGGCTTGGCCGCTCCCATCCCGTCGCCATCGTCCTCGATGTTGATCACGAGATGGGACCCCACGCGCTCGCTGCGCACCGTGAGCGTTCCGCCGGTCTCCGAGAGCCCGTGCTCGACCGCGTTCGTGGCGAGCTCCGTGACCACCAGGGCCAATGGTGTCGCCTCCTCCGCACGGATCGAGCCGACCCGACCGATCTTCTCGGTGTGCACCTCGACCTGGGTCTCGGTGAGACGCGGCGCCCCCGCCCTGTGCACCGTGGCACTGGCGGCATCGACGGCGAGCCGCAGGCAGCGATCGATCACCTCATCGAAGTGGACCGCCTCCTCCGATCCCTGCAGCAGGGACTCGTGGACCAGGGCGATGGTCGAGACCCGGCGCATCGCCTCGCTGAGCGCCTCACGCGCTTCATCGGACTTCATCCGACGCGACTGCATGCGCAGCAGCGCGGCGACCGTCTGCAGGTTGTTCTTCACCCGGTGGTGGACCTCGCGGATGGTCGCGTCCTTGGTGATCAGCTCCCGTTCGCGGCGGCGCAGCTCGGTCACATCGCGCACCAGGATCACGGCACCGGTGCGCACGCCGCGCTCTGTGAAGGGGACGGCGCGCAAGGACAGCGTCCCTCCCCGTGCCTGCATGTCCGAGCGCCAGGCCGCGCGACCCATCAGCACCAGGGGCAGGGACTCGTCCACGGGCGATCGGGACTGCAGCACGTCCGTGGACAGCTCGGCCAGGGTGATTCCCTCCATCGCGCCGTCGATGCCGAATCGGTGGAAAGCGGAGAGCGCATTGGGAGAGGCCCAGCGGACCACGCCGTTGGCGTCGAGCTGCACGACGCCGTCGCCGACGCGCGGCGCACCGCGTCGCGGCGGGATCGGGGCCCCCTCGATGGGGAACGCCCCGGATTCGAGCATCCGCAGCAGGCGGCGCCCGAGCTCGTGCTGGTGCACCTCGTTCGCCGAGCGGGAACCGTCGCTGAGGGGACTCTCCGCGGCGAGCACCGCCAGCGTTCGCCCGTCCTTGCGCACAGGGACCAGCAGGCCGGTGGCCTCGCGGCCCTCGCGCTCGATGGGCTCGGGCTCCCTGGTGGGCTCGGCGCCGGCGAGAAGGGACGGGATCGAGGATTCCTGCTCGTCCGTGATCACGATCCCTACGGGGTCCTCGTAGTAGACGGTCGAACCGGTCGCTGGCCGGCAGTGGGCGACGGCGTGAGCACCCTCCACCCCCTGGATCCAGAGCACGAGGTCGGCGCGGAGGAGGTCGGAGACGAGGTTCCAGTCCCCGACGAGATGCTGCAACCAGTCGGCCTCCTTCTCGGAGAGTCCACGGTTGTCGGAGAGGAACTTGGACAGGCTCGGCATGGGATCAGGATAGTGGCCAGGACGAGGGACGAGCACGTCGTGCCCACGGGCGCTCCTGACATAGGCTGAGACCGACCGATCCACCGGGGAGGACGAGGAATGAAGCTTCGCGAGACGTTGAACCTGCCGCTGTCCGCGCGCACCGCTGCCACGATGTACGCCGACGAGGAGTACACCGCGATCCGCAAGGAGACGCTCGGAGCCAAGAGCGCCGCCGCGACGGTCGAAGGGGATCCGATCGGAGCCTTCACCGTGCGCACCGAGCTCGCGATGCCCACGGACAAGGTTCCGGACATCGTGCGCCCGTTCGTCGGATCCTCGGTGACGATCCGCGAGGAGCAGTCCTGGTCCGCGCCGGAACCGGACGGCAGCCGCACAGGCACCATGACGCTCGAGGTGGTCGGCACCCCCGCAGGGATGAAGGCCTCGCTGCGGCTCGCCCCCACGGGCGAGCTGACCAGCAGCGTCGACATCGACGGCGATCTGGTGGCCAAGATCCCGCTGCTCGGCTCCAAGCTCGAGAAGGCGGCTCTCCCCTACGTCTCGAAGGTGCTGCGCGCCGAGGAGAAGTCCGCCAAGAAGTACCAGGATCGCGCCAGCAGCTGATCCGCGCTCGCACTCCGACGGGCGTCACGGGCGCCCGTCGGGACCTGCCTGGCCTGCGGTCTCTCGCCGGAGATGCCCGCGTCCAGGCCGGAGATTCCTGCGGGTTCAGGCCAGGGGGGCGTTCGGGATAGGCGGGACCGCCCCGCTCCCGGCGGAGCCCTCGAGATATGCGAGCGCGTCAGCTCCCTCGGAGGCGTCGAACCAGAGCAGGGCAGGGTCGGTGTCGTCCTGCTCTGCGGCGGCAGCGTCCAGCTCGGTCACGTGGAAGCTGGCGATGCGTGCCCGCGTCGTCCCACGGATCTCGACACCGAACGCACCGCCGTTCTCCTCGGCGGCCGCGACGTCCCCATCGGGGGCATCGGCGGCGATCACGAGAGCGCGGGCCGTTGCGTCGGCGGAGAGCAGAGCGACGTGCACGGCGTCCTGCATGGCCTCGTACTCGAGATCCTCCTCGTCCTGATCTGGGTTGCCGGTGCGCGCAGGCCCCGTGACGCCCCAGGCTGCTCGCCCCGCGATCAGCTCGAGCCCCGAGGAGGAGTTCTCCAGGGTGGTCCGGTCCTCGGCGCTCAGCGGCAGGTAGATCCTCATGGCCACCATCTTCTCACCCTTGCACCCATCTCCCTCGGCAGCCTCACGATTCGGATGTCGCGTCCACGACCACCGGATCGGTCTCCTTCGCCCCGAGGATCGCCTCGGAGGCTGCGATATCGCGCAGCGCTCTGCGGAGAGCCGAACGGGGCGCGGACTCCGAGAGCAGGGCGCCATCCCATGCCGCGGTCCGGCAGGCGATGGGATCGTCCGGGAGCAGGTGCACCGAGGCGACCTGCATCCGGGACGTGATCAGGTCCCGCACCCGATCGCCGGGGATCGGCGAGCCGACCCTGTTGACGATGACATGGAGTTCGTGGACCCCGAGCTCCTCGAGCCGGGAGTGGTCCCGCAGCAGACGGGTGATGCTGACGGGGTCGGCGGCGACCACGGCGATCACGACATCGGCGCTCTCCAGGGCGCTGATCGTCGCGGCATTCCGCTGCGGCGCAGCGGTGTCGTAGCTGAGCTCCTCGTCCTCCTCGAGCACCGGTCCGACATCGGCGACGACGAGGTCGCCACGACGTGCCAGCGCCTGCCAGAGGCCATCCATCGAGGTGCGACGCACCTCGGACCAGCGAGCGGGGACCCCGATCCCGCTCAGCAGTCGGAGCCCCGGCTGAGCGCTGGGGAGCAGCGCCTCGAGCGATTCCGCGTCGAGCGTGTCCCGGTCGTGCGCTCGGCAGGCCGCCACCAGTCCCGGAGTCTCGTCCAGCACCCCGAGCATCTGGCTCTGCGCCGGACCATAGGTATCGGCGTCCACCAGGACGGTCTGCTCTCCGGCCAGCACAGCCTCTGCTGCCAGGTTCACCGCGATCGTCGACCGCCCGGGAGCACCTCCGGGGCCCCAGACGACGACGAGGCGGCCCGCCTCGTCAGGGCCATCGATCGCCGGCTCCTGCACCCAGGCTTCCTCGCGCTCCGTCGGCGCGACGGCGGCGTCGAGCACGGCGAGGATCTCGGCGATGGGCGCGGAGGACGGGAGCAGGTGACGCAGGCCCAGCGACGTCTGGTCCGGCGCCTCCTCGGAACGCAGCCCCACCACGGCTGCTCCACGCATCAGCGTCGCCAAAGGATCTCGCCCCAGACCACGGACCGAGACATCGATCAGGACGACGTCCCCGACGCCGGCGGCGACCACGGCCATCGTCTCGGCGAGATCCGCGCATCGACGCACCACTCTGGCCGTGCCGCTCTTCTCCTGGGCCAGGTCATGCACGATGCGCACCTCGTCACTCCCGGAGGCGCACAGGACGACATCGATCACGGGGCGACCCCATGCGCTCCGGGCACGCCGATCACGTCCAGGCGCTCATCACGGGAGAGGACCTTCAGCACCGCAGGAAGATCCGCCTGGGGAACCAGCACCTCGACGGCCATGGACCGCATTCCCAGCGAACTTCCCTCGTCGATGTTCCGGACGATGCCCGCGGACACCAGCAGCTCGGCGTCGGCGCTGGTGCCGTCGTCAGCCTCAGGACTGGTGTGCCACAGCTCGACCGTCGCGCCGGGAGCCACGGATTCGGCGACGGTCGCGTCCACCGGGATCACGATCGGCCGCAGCGGGACGTCGGAGGCCTGACCGACGGCAGAGAGCGGGATCAGCTCCCCCGCCTGGACGGTTCGAGTGGCCACCGCTCCGGACGGGACGGCGTCGAGGCTTCCGACGTAGAGGCCGTCCTGCTCGCCCAGTCGCATCTCGACCGTGGCAAGATTCTCGGGCCCGATGACGTCCCCCGGGACGATCGGTGAGCGCGCCACCAGGACCGGCGTGGTCTCTGCCAGGCGGGAGACCAGCAGCGCCCCCATCAGGACGCTGGCGACGACGAGCACGATGCCCACGATCAGCCGAGGATCCTTCCACCGTGGTCGGCGCAGTCTCATCACCGGTGCAGCACCCGCCACGTCGTCCTCCAGCTCCCTGCCCGATCCCCGTGACCGAGTTCTGCCAGAGGCTACGGGACGGGGGACTGCGGGGAGGCCCACTCCGACAATTGTGGAAAACTTCGTCGAAGGAGGCGGCGAGGCTGTTCCTCCACATCGCGCCCCCAGCTGGGCACGGGAGGGTATGAGAGCATCCGTGTCACAAGGTTTCTTCCCTGACCGGAAAGGTACGTCGATGGCGCCGCGATTCGTCCCGTTGTCCGATGTCGCCGAGATGCTCTCCATCTCCGCATCGCAGGCATACGCCCTGGTCCGTTCCGGGGAACTGCGGGCCATCAAGGTCGGCGGGCGAGGGCAGTGGCGGGTCGAGGTCACGGAGATCGAGTCCTACATCGAGCGCAGCTATGCCGCAACCGCGTCGATCCTGGCCCACGAGCGTGAGCTCGACCGTCAGAAGCACGACCAGAAGCACTGACCCAGCGGCCCGACACCCAGCGGCACGACGGCTCGGGTCCGATCAGACCCCCGGGGACCGATCAGCGTGCAGTGATCGCCAGCAATGATGCGGTGGCCACGGTGACGCGCGACGACCCAGGCACCGTCCCTCGTTCACCGGTGGGCAAGGACTGCACGTCCAGCGCATCCGCGCCGACCGCTGCGATCCGGCCGGTGATCCCGCCCGCCGTGGTCTCCAGACGCACCACGCTGCGATCCCTGGCGATCTCGCGGAGCACGGATCCCAGACCGAGAGGTGACCTCAGGGTCTCCTCGGCCGGTCGCGCCCGAGTGGGCAGCCCCTGGACGAGGGCTATCGCCGGCAGGGGCACCACGGCTCGCTGACGGGCACCTGCCTCGCGCATCGAGAGCCAGCCCTCCCCCACTTCCTCGACGGTCCCCTCGAGGCGCAGTGCGGCACCCAGGTGGAGCGTGAGCGAGTGGGCTCCTGCGCCTCGGAGGCGGTCCGCGAGCGAGAGCTGTGCCCGCTCGGCGCGCGCCAGGTCTTCGGAGACTGCACGCATCTCCTCCCGTTCCTGATGGGCGAAACGACCCTCGAGGTCGTCGAAGATCCGCTCGAATCGCATGCCGACACCCTATTCCGCCCCGCACGGGTGATGGCGGCTCATGGAGAACTCCGACAGAAGCGCGCGGGCGGCCAAGCAACCGGACGACCAGGAGTCCGCGTTCCGGGGCACGGGCGAGTGCTGGCCGGAGCGGATGTCCCGGACCATTCCTCCCCAGTGCCGCGCCATCCACACGGTGACCAGCAAGCCTTGCACTGTGCCCCATGACACACTAACTTGGCGTCACGACACACGAAGCACATCAAACTGCATCAAACGACATGGTCTGCAGTGCGAAGAGTGCCCACCGGGAGGAACCCATGGACGACGACGCACCTGAACCGGCACAGCCGGCGACAGCTCTGGCGGGTGCGCTGCTCTCCGGGGCGGCCGCCCTGGCGATGGCGGGCGCGGCGCACACGCTGCGCCCTCCGGTGTCACATGTGCTCGGCGAAGATGTCCTGATCGCCTGGGTCCTCGTCGCCTGCGCGGCTATCGGCGTGCTGTTCTGCGTGTACCTGACGGTGATCTGGGGGCTCGCCGCCGCGGTCATGGCCGCAGGGCCCGCCAGCCGTCTCGGAGCCGCACTGTTCATCGCGCTGCGTGTCCTCGCGCCTCGGGTCGCGCGGCGCGTGGTCGTCAGCACCGCACTTGCCGCGACAGCGACCGGACTCGCCCTGGCTCCCGCCACAGCGGCGGATCGCTCGCTCGGCGCCGACGCCGTGTCCCCGATCCCTGCTGCCGTGTCCTCCGAACTCACCCCGTCGGACAGCTCCGAGCCCGGCACCGGTGCCGAGGCCGAAACCGAAGCCGATACCGATACCGATACCGATACCGATACCGATACCGATACCGATACCGAAGCAGGCACCGGGGCCGACGACCCCTCCTCGACCGCTGCGTCTGATGGCCAGGGGACGGAGCCGGGCCCACTGCCCGCGCTGGGATGGGGCGGCGAGGACCAGGGTGAGGTGCCCTCCGAGCCGGAGGGCGACGGCGCAGAGGATTCGGGAGCCGCAGCCCCCGAGAGCTCAGAGAACGAGGCCGGCGAGTCCGCACCGTCGTCCACGACCGACGCCGACCCTCGTCTGCCTGTCCAGCCTTCCCCTCCCGGACATGACTCTTCCCCTGCGCCTGCGCAGTCCGCGCCGGCCCCGAGCACCGTGGTGGTGCAGTCCGGCGACACCCTGTGGAGCATCACGGACGACCTCCTCGGTCCGGTCCCGGACTCGCCGTCCGAGATCGCTGCGGTGTGGCCCCTCCTCCATGAGTCCAATCTCGACGTGATCGGCACAGACCCAGATCTTCTCGAACCCGGGCAGGAGCTTCTCGTGCCCGCACCCCTTTCCTCCCAGGAGCAGTGATGACGACGACCGACCAGCACCCGAATGCCACACCCGATACGTCTGAACGCCTCGAACTCAGCGATCCCCGAGTGGTCGAGCGGATGGTCGAGCCTGTCGCTCGTCGAGCCGTGGAGATCGTGCGCGACATGCGCCCGGAGAACGCCCTGACCCGGATAGTGACTCCGGAGGTGGAGAAGCTGCTGTCCCGACGGGCCGCGCTGACGCGTCGGCTTCGGGCTGCCACCGGCTACGCCCCGCCAACGCGCCTGGAGGTCAGCGGAGTGCGCACGTGCATCGTGAACGAGCACACCGTCGAAGCGAGCTGCGTGCTACGCGAACCGGAGCGGGCGCGGTTCCTCGCGATGCGGTGGGAGCTGCGGCACTCGGGATGGCGGGTCACCGTCCTCGAGATGGGCTGACGTACGGCGCGGCCGGGCTATCCGGCGCGGGTCGCTACCGCTCTGGGGCGCTGCCGCTCCGGGTCACTAAAGCTCCGGCGAGGTCCCGCCCGCACGTCGGTACAGCGCGTCCATCAGCGCTGCTCGCCGCTCCCCCGAGGACGACGAAGGGCCGGGACGGTTTCTGTCCGCGATGAGCGGACGGGAGCCGTCCCTGCCCTTCGTCATCAGGGTCTCAGCGGTTCAGCCGCCTCGCCCCGACATCGCCTCAGCTCTTGCGTCGCCTGCCTCGGCGGGGCCCGCGGTTCTCCGCCACCGGCGCACCCTCGGGCTTGTCGGAGGTCTTGTCCGCGGCGGCCGAATCGACCCGGGCGCTCTGCTTCGCCCGACGGCGGCGCTGGGCGCGGGAGAGCGTCGCATCATCCTGGACTCCGCTGCCCTCGGCGGAGGAGTAGCGCAGCTGCCGCGAGTTCGGGCCATCATCGAGGCCCTTGGCGGTCAGCACCACGCTCCTCTCCTCGTCGAGCGGATCCGATGCAGAACTCTCCTCGGAGTCCTTCTCGGACTCCCCTGCGGACCCATTCGGCTCCTCGTCGACCTCCGACGATGTGTTCGCCGGCTTCTCCGACGAATCCTCCACCGGGCTCGTCGTCCCCGTCGTCGCCGACTCTGCCGAGGCCGGTCGCGAGGCCCCCGCACCAGAGGTGGCCTGGGCAAGAGCCGTCGCGAGCTTGCTCTTCCCGGTGCCGGCCTGCAGCAGGTCGCTGACCGCCTTGGGCACGACGGGCTCGGCCTTCTCCACCTGGACCTCGAGGTTGTAGATGTAGCCGACCACATCCTCCTTGATGCCCGCGATCATGTCGTTGAACATCAGGTGGCCCTCGCGCTCGTACTCGATGAGCGGATCGCGCTGGGCCATGGCTCGCAGGCCGATGCCTTCCTTCAGGTAGTCCATCTCGTAGAGGTGCTCGCGCCACCGGCGATCCATGACCGAGAGCAGGACACGGCGCTGAAGCTGACGCAGGCCTTCGTCGCCGAGCTCTTCGACACGGGTCTCGTACGCCACGCGGGCATCACCCAGGATCTCCTCCTTGAGCAGATCCGCGCCGAGGTTCTCCTTGCCGCCGACCTCGGCGATGAGCTCATCGGCCGTGATCGACACCGGGTACGCCGGGCGCAGCGCGCCCCACAGCTCCTCGAAGTCGAAGTCCTCGGGGTTCTTGCCCTTGGTGTGCGACTCGACGGTGCCACCGATGACCTCGTCGATGAAGCGCTCGACGTGCTCGTCGAGCTCCTCGCCCTCCAGGATCCGGCCTCGCTCCTCGTACAGCTTCTTGCGCTGCTTGGTGAGGACGTCGTCGTACTTCAGGACGTTCTTGCGGATCTCGGCGTTGCGGGACTCGATCGAGTTCTGGGCACGCTGGATGGCGCCGGAGACCATACGGCCGGTCAGCGGCACCGACTCGTCCACGCCGCCGCGGGCCAGCAGCGATTCCGCCGCGCCCGAGTTGAACAGACGCATCAGATCGTCCTGCAGGGACAGATAGAAACGGGACTCGCCCGGGTCTCCCTGTCGGCCGGAACGGCCGCGCAGCTGATTGTCGATGCGGCGGGACTCGTGACGCTCGGTGCCGAGCACATAGAGTCCGCCGAGCTCCACGACCTCGTCGTGCTGCTCGGCGACGGCCGCCTTGGCCTTCTCGAGCTGCTCGTCCCATGCGGCCTCGTAGCCCTCGGGATCCTCCTCGGCGTCCAGGCCGCGCTCCTCGAGGGCGGCGTGCGCCATGAACTCGACGTTGCCGCCGAGCATGATGTCCGTGCCTCGCCCGGCCATGTTGGTGGCCACGGTGACGGCGCCCTTCGCGCCGGCCATCGCGATGATCGCGGCCTCACCGGCGTGGTTCTTGGCGTTGAGCACCTCGTGCTTCACGCCCTGCGCGCTGAGGAGCTTGGCGAGGTACTCCGACTTCTCCACGCTGGTGGTGCCGACCAGCACGGGCTGGCCGCGGTCATGCCGCTCGACGATGTCCTCGACCACGGCGTCGAACTTGGCCTTCTCCGTGCGGTAGATACGATCCGGCTCGTCGTCGCGCTGCATCTCGCGGTGCGTGGGGATCGGCACCACGCCCAGCTTGTAGGTGTTCATGAACTCGGCGGCCTCGGTCTCGGCCGTGCCGGTCATGCCCGACAGCTTCTCGTAGAGCTTGAAGTAGTTCTGGAGGGTGATCGTGGCGAGAGTCTGGTTCTCCGCCTTGATCTTCACCCCCTCCTTGGCCTCGATGGCCTGGTGCATGCCCTCGTTGTATCGGCGCCCGGCGAGGATACGGCCGGTGTGCTCATCGACGATCATGACCTCGCCGTTGATGATCACGTAGTCCTTGTCCCGCTTGAAGAGCTCCTTCGCCTTGATGGCGTTGTTGAGGAAGCCGATCAGCGGGGTGTTCAGGGACTCGTAGAGGTTGTCGATGCCCAGGTGGTCCTCGACCGTGTCGATCCCTGACTCCAGGACGCCGACCGTGCGCTTCTTCTCGTCGACCTCGTAGTCGCGATCCCGGCGCAGGAGCTTCACGACCTTGGCGAACTCGCTGAACCACTTGTTGGCGTCACCGGAGCCGGGGCCGGAGATGATCAGCGGTGTCCGGGCCTCGTCGATGAGGATCGAGTCGACCTCGTCGACGATCACGAAGTTATGGCCGCGCTGCACCCGGTCCTCGGGCGAGAGGGACATGTTGTCGCGCAGGTAGTCGAAGCCGAACTCGTTGTTCGTGCCGTAGGTGATATCCGCGGCGTACTGCTCGCGACGCTCGGCCGGGGTCATCCCCGACTTGATGACGCCCGTGGTCAGGCCCAGACTGCGGAACACGCGGCCCATGATGTCGCTCTGGTAGCCCGCGAGGTAGTCGTTGACGGTGACCACGTGGACACCCTTGCCGGAGAGCGCGTTGAGGTATGCGGGCAGCGTCGCGACCAGGGTCTTGCCCTCACCGGTCTTCATCTCGGCGATGCGGCCGCGGTGCAGAGCGGCACCGCCCATGATCTGCACGTCGTAAGGGCGCTGGCCCAGCGTGCGCTGAGCGGCCTCACGCACTGCGGCGAAGGCCTCGATCATGACGTCGTCGAGGGTCTCGCCGTCCTCCAACCGCTCCTTGAAACGGTCGGTCTCCTCGCGCAGCTCGTCGTCGCTGAGGTCGGTGAAGACGTCCTCGACCTCGCCTACCTTCTTGGCGATGGACTCGAGCCGACGCACCTCACGGCCTTCGCCGGCGCGCAGGATCTTGTCGAAGAGGTTGACCACTCGTGCTCCCGAAGTTCTGTGGATTCGTCCTTGCGGACAGTTGATGCCTGACCCATCGTAAGGGTCACCGCCTGGAGAGGTGACTCCCCGCGCATTTCTTCACGTCCCCGACGGGGTCCGAGCGGCGCGGGGACGCGGTCAGACGCCGACTCCTCGCGTCGCGCACACAGCGGCCAGCTCCGTGGAGAGAGCCCCGGTCCCTGGCCCGGTGCGCACCTCGATCCGGTCCAGGCCCTGCCAGATCACGGCACGTTCCAGCTCTCCGAGCAGCGCCTCGACCACCGCGCCGTCCGCGGGGCGCTGCCGGGACGGCAGGTGGGGCAGCTCCTCGCGGAAGGTGCCGCGCACCTCGAGCACCCCGCGCGCACGATCGGCCTTGAGGTCGACCCGGGCGGGGAAGACGTCGCCGAGCAGGAACAGCAGGGCGTAGTAGCCGGTGGCGCGCTGGGCGGCCGGCGTATAGATGCCGATGCGGTACTCGACGTCGAAGAGGCGCGAGAGACGGGGGCGATGGAACACGATCGGGTCGAAAGGGCTGACCAGCGCGGCGGTTCGCAGCGGGGACGGCGAGGGCGCGTCCCGATGCAGCATCATCTCCCGCGGCCCAGCCGGGTGGTCCACGAGGACCGGCGTGATGACGTCCTCCGCCAGGAGCTGGTCGACGGCGGTGCGGGCATCCCGGACGCTGATGCGGAAGTAGTCGGCGAGCGAGCTGACCTCCGCGATGCCCAAGGATTTCGCGGCCAGTCCCATCAGGGCGAGGATCGAGGCGTCTCGGTCGTGCGACTCGGCGTCGACCGTGCCGGCCCGACCGTCCTGCGACTCGAGCGCACCGCCTTCCGGTCCGACGCCTCTGTCGACCAGCCAGGAGCCGGGATCCTCCGCCGGGACGTAGAGCCGTTCGAACTGGGAGCTGCGGCCCACGCAGTCCAGGCCGCCCGCGCGGAACAGGTACTCGACCGCCCACTGGCTGGAGGTGCGCCGCCATCCCCAGCCCTCGCCCCGCTCGGTGTCTCCCAGGTGCCGGGAGACGGCGGAGGCGCTTGACGGGCCGAGCTCCTCGAGTGCTCCGTAGATGCGGGAGAACAGCTGCGGTGTGGAGGCCGCTGCCTCCCGGACCTCTCCCCAGTCCTTCGTGGCGGCGGCGCGGCGGCGGAAGTCGAGCAGGGAGTGCACCTCGTGGCTGGCGAAGGTGGCTTCATGGGCCAGTGCCTCTCGCACCAGTCGGGATGGGCCCGGCCGTGAGTGCCGGTCCAGCACCGCGGTGTCCCAGCTGCCCGATCGGGTGAAGACGGGCAGGTGGTGGGCGCGCTCGAAGATGTTCACCGAGTCGATCTGGAGCAGATGGGTGCGTTCCACCGTGGCCTGGAGCGACCGCCTGCTGACCGCACGCGACGGGATCTCGGTGCGGCGTGAGCGCCCCATCCCCTGTGCACGCAGCGCGATGCGTCGTGCCGTGGTCCAGCTCAGTGCGGTGCTCATCAGAAGTTCTCTCCAGCATGGGGTCGGGCGACAGACGTGATCCGGGTGGGTGAACGCCTCGGCGTGCACCCACCCGGATCCGTCGAACCTGTCAGGACGTCGGAAGCTCGGCGTCGAGCTCGATCACGCCGTAGTTCCATCCCTTGCGGCGGTAGACCACCTTGGGGTGTCCGGACTCGGCGTCGACGAAGAGGAAGAAGTCATGCCCGACGAGCTCCATCTGATAGAGAGCGTCGTCGATGGACATGGGCTTCGCGGAGTGCTTCTTCTCGCGGATCACGACGGGGCTGCCGGCCTGAGCGAGATCCTGCTCGGTCACCACCGGCTCCTCGGCCGTCTCCGCGGCTCGAGAGTTCTGGGAGGTCTGCGCATCGTCGGGCTCCGACAGGGTCTCCGGGAGCGTGGCGGGCAGATCCTGGTCGGCGGGCAAGGTGCGCACGCTGTCACCGGATGCCTGATGGGAACGGCCACGACCGCGATGGCGGTCCTTGCGGCGGTCCCGTGCGCGGCGCAGACGCTCGAGCAGCTTCCCGTAGGCGATGTCCAGGGCACCGTAGAGGTCATCCGCACGAGCTTCCGAGCGGACGATGGACCCGTTGTCGTGCACGGTGAGCTCCACGCGATCGCTGAGCTCCGCCTGCCTGGGGTTCTTCTCCTGCGAGATCTCCACATCCACCCTCAGCGCCGCCGGCGCGAGCTGGGTGACCTTGTCGAGCTTGTCCTCGAGGTGACGACGGAATCGGTCCGGGACGTCCATATGACGTCCGACGACATTGATCTCCATGAGGTGTTCTCCTCCTATCCGGGTGCGGCCGCTCTGAGCCCGGCCGCAGTGGCTCGTCGACTGGGGTGCGCACCTCCTGATCAGAGGAAGACTCGGCGGAGTGTGCCGAGTCACATCAGCATGCCATGTTTTGCTCAACGTTTCCTGGCCGTTCGTCTCTCAGGTCAGAAGATTTCTCCCTGCTCCCGCACCGGGAGTCGGGCCGAGGCGACGACCGCGGCGCCCAGCACGGTCATCCCCGCCCCGGTGAGCGCCTCATGCATCCCCCGCAGAGTCGATCCTGTGGTGACGACGTCATCGACGATGATCACCGCGCTCCGCTCCTGGCCGGCTCGCCGTGCGGCGTGGCCCGCCAGGCGAATCTGCCGGGTCCGACGCTGCCTGGACCCCTGCCCCTCCTGCGCGGTGGTCGGCGTGGAGCGCAGCAGCAGCGGGCGTCCGGCACCGGTGCGCGCGAGCTCTCTTACCAGCTCGGCTGTGTGGTCCTCCCCTCTGCGGAGCCGGGCGCCGAGTCGGGAGGGCACCGGGACCAGCGCTGGGCAGGTCTGCTCCGCATCGGCGGCGAGGCGCGCAATCACGGGCGCGAGAGCTCGTGCCAGGGGAGCTCCGAGGTGCAGCATGCCGCCGTTCTTCCACGCGAGCACGAGACGCTGCAGGGGTCCGGAGTATTCCCCCAGCGCCAGCACCGGGAGGATGGGCGTGTGGTCCACCCCGGCGGGGAGGAGCACTCCGCCGTGCTGCTCCGCATGCACCCGGGCCGCGGTGAGGTGCTGCAGCGCATCGCAGCAGGACTCGACTCGGATCGCGGGCGCGGCGAGCAGCCCGGCGCAGCGGCGGCAGAGCCACGTGCCCTCCTCCCCGCAGGGACAATGGCGCGGGGTCACCAGCGAGCAGGTCTGTGCGGCGATCTCCCGGATCAGGGGCAGCGGGTTCCAGGTGGTGCTGCTCGAACCGCCCTCGGTGCCCGCGCCTGCAGGGTCAGCCCCGCCAGTGACGCCGATCGTGCCGTCAGGGGCCGTCGTGGTGATCGCATGGTCCATGGGGTGATTCCAGCACCGTCACGCGCCCTCGGCGGGGCCGAGCGGCCCCGCTGTGGACCGAGGGATGGTGTGGAGGAACGGTCCAGGACGGACCGGCCCAGGACGCCTCAGTAGAACCAGGGGTCGTGCGCGTCGAGATCGACGGTGACCCAGCCGCTGCCATCGCTGCGCTGGAGTGATCCATCGGCGGCCCCGATCCAGATCGTCTCGCCGATGACCGTCCCGGCGATGCGATCCGTGTCCGCACGCAGCGCCGGCAGCGGCTCCCGCCCGGCCTCGAAGTCGACCAGCTGGCCGCGGAGCTCGTCGGTCCCCGGGTCCGAGCCGAGCATGATCACCGCCGTCTCGTCGTACCAGCTGGCCTGGGTCTCCTCCGACAGGAAGGTCCGTACCTGGACCGGTTCGGTGAGCGAGGTCGGAGCACCATGCTCGTCACGCACCACCGCGCACAGGTCGAGCCGAGTCCCGGCGGCATCGGCGGACAGCACGAGCATGCGGGTCGCATCGGCCGCGATGTCCAGCGCCCGCACCTCCCGGCCGACGAGCCAGGGGGCATCGACCTTGGCGTCGTCCGCCGGCCCCCGCCCCGCGAGAGCGAGCAGCACGCCGGCACTGCGTACGGTCGAGGTCCAGACGTAACCGGCATCGTCGATCCGGGGCGGGACGAAGAGCCCTCCCGTGGCGGCCTCACGCAGCGGCACGGACCCGTCCGTCGAGGCGATCAGCACCTTCGAGGCGCCGTCGACGAGCGCAGCGGCCAGCACCCCGTCCTGGGCGATCACCGGGGAGGTGAGCGGGAGGTCCGCGAGGTCCGGGACCAGCTGGTCGGCCGGCGCGTCCGTCGTGGGATCGGCGAGCAGGATCACGCCGGTCGGGCCGGCGGCGATGGCACGATGCCCCGGCAGCGCCCGTTCGATCGCGTCCTCGTCCTCCGGGGCGTACTCCTGGCCGTCCCGCACCAGGCGGATGCCCGAGAGGGTCCGCATGGACCGCAGGGAGGACTCCAGCTGGGCGAGAGCCGCCGCCCGAGGCTGTGCAGCGAGGTCGAGGATCGCTTCGGGCACCGTGACCTCCGGCGTCCCGTCCGCCCCGCTGGTGACCTCTGCGTCCAGCACGCCCAGGACGTCGGGCACCTCGTTGTGGACTGCTCGTCGGAGAAAGGCCGCCGGCCCGTCGGCGAGCGCCTCGAGCACAGCCGAGGCGCCGCGCTGCAGGGAGAACCAGCGATGGTCCGGGACGAGGTGCCGGGTGCGTGCGTCGAGGAAGTAGAGCCGTGCCGGTGAGTAGAGCGTCTCGAACGCGGCCTCGGACAGGAAGATTCCGTCGGGCACCGCGCTGATGCGCCATTGCCCATCCACCTGCGCCATCGTGAGCTCGACGTCCCGTGCGACCGGACCCGACAGCAGGCTGCGCGTGCCGCCCCCGTCGACGAGTGCGAGCACCTGGAGGACGAGGACCATCTCCGACGTGCCGGCGTCCTTCACCTGCAGCTCCTGGCTGCTCGAATAGATCGTGATGCCGGCGGTCGGGTTCCAGGCTCCGCTCAGCTCCTCCGTGAGATAGGAGCGGGCCACGCCGAAATTCTCCTCGGACCCGACCCCGGCCTGCACGAACCCGGAGACGACCTGCTCCGCGGTGGCATCCTCCGGAGGCGGGAGCGCCTGCACATAGGGCGCGCCGGGCTGTGCGCGGCCTGCCAGCGGGCGGCTGTCGATGGGGGACGTGGTGGGGATGCGCGCGCACGCGGCACCGAGTCCGAGCACGGTGGCCGCTCCGGCGGCGCGCAGCACGGTTCGACGGTCGGGACTCATCGGCTGCCTCCGATCATCGGCGGTTCCTGGTCGCGGGTGGAGCTCGGATCTGAACCCTGGCCGGAACCGGCATCGGCCTCCGCCTCCGGATCGGCCGACGTGCCCGAGAGGTCCGGGAGCAGGCCCGGCGCGATCGGGATCTCGCCGGTGGGCGTCACCGAATACTCCCCGACGGCGTCACGGTCGAAGCTCCGTTCCAGGCGCAGCGGCGAGCGCAGAAAAGTCCCGCCGGGGCGGCGCGGCACGGTCAGCCGGAACACCGCGCCCCGGCCTTCCTGCCCCCAGGCCTGCAGCCATCCGCCGTGCAGCCTCGCATCCTCGGCGGAGATCGACAGCCCCAGTCCGGTGCCTCCGAGGGTGCGGGCGCGCGAGGGGTCCGCGCGCCAGAAGCGGTCGAAGACGCGCAGAGCCGCCTCCGGGGAGATCCCATGGCCGTAGTCCTGCACCACCACGGCGAGCGCGTCCTCGTGCGAGGCGGTCTGCACCAGCACCGGCCCGTCGGCACCGTGCTCGATCGCATTGGTCAGGAGGTTCCGCAGGATCCGATCGATGCGGCGTGCATCGACCACGGCGTGCATACCGCGTCCCGACAGGTGCACGTCCAGCAGGCAGCCGCGCGCCCCGGCCAGCGGGCGCACGTCGTCGATGGCCCGCACCACGAGCGCGTCGAGATCCTCGCGGTGCGCCTCGAGCTCGACGGCGCCGGCGTCGTACCGGGAGATCTCCAGCAGGTCCGTCAGCAGGACCTCGAAGCGCTGCACCTGGGTGGAGAGCAGCTCGGAGGTCCGCTGCAGCTCCCCGGGCAGCTCGTCGCGCCGTCCGTCGAGCACGGAGGATGCCATCCGGATGGTCGTCAGCGGTGTGCGGAGCTCATGGGACACATCGGAGACGAAGCGCTGCTGGACCCGCGAGAGCTCCGTGAGGTCGTCGACCTTCTGGGCGAGGCTGCGTGCCATGTCGTTGAAGGATTCCCCGACCCGTGCGAGCTCGTCCGCACCGGAGACTTCCACACGGCTGTCGAGGTCGCCGCCGGCGATGCGCTCCGCGGCGTGCGCGGCATGCTTGAGCGGCGTCGTGACCAGCCGGGCGACCACGATCGCGATGCCGACGATCAAGGCCAGGAGCACGCCACCTCCGCCGAGGATCACCTGCTGCACGAAGGCGAGGGTCTGCTGCTCCTCCTGGAGCGAGTAGACGAGGTAGAGGTTGTAGGACCCGACGCCGGGCACCATCACCCGGGTGCCGACGAGGAGCGCGGGCACCGTGTTCCCTTCGAGATCCTCACGGCCGATCGATCGCCAGGAGACCGAGTCCGGGCTCGCCGCCACGGCGGCCGCGAGCTCGTCGTCGACCTCCTCGAGCAGCGTGCGATCCGAGGAGGCCACCGGGAACACCGTCCCGGAGGTCTCCACCGGCACCAGGGCCACCTCCCGCCGGTCGCCGCCGCCCTGGCCACCTGCGGACTGCACGAAGGCGTTGACGGCATCCTGGCGCTGGGTCGTGGTCGCGCCGGACAGCTGGGTCAGGTTATCCGTGAGATCACGGCGCACCTCCACGGTCTCCTCGAGCACACGGTCCCGCCGCTGCTCGTAGAGACCGTCCGCGATCACCGAGGACAGGTAGGCGCCCACGGCGAGCATCGCGACGATCGACAGCAGGGTCGTGACCAGCACGACCCTCAGAGCGAGGGGCCAGGTGCGCGGGTCGACCGTCCGTGATCTCAGCGCCGAACCGGTCTCCTGCGTCGGCCCTCCCGCCGCATTGCTCGCCGGGCTGCTCATGGCCGGTCCGACCTTCTCAGGACGCGCCCCCGGCGCGATAGCCGACGCCCCGGACCGTCACCACGATGCTGGGGTTCTCGGGATCGTGCTCGATCTTCGAACGCAGCCGCTGGACATGGACGTTGACCAGGCGGGTATCGGCGCTGTGGCGGTACCCCCAGACATCGCGCAGCAGCACATCGCGGGTGAAGACCTGCCAGGGCTTGCGGGCGAGCTGGGTGAGCAGATCGAACTCGAGCGGGGTCAGGGAGATCAGCTCGCCGCCGCGGCTCACCTCGTGGCCGTCGACGTCGATGACCAGGTCTCCGATCGCCAGCTGCTCGGTGGTGGGGGGATCGACACGGCGCACGCGGGCCTTGATCCGGGCCACCAGCTCCTCGGGTTCGAAGGGCTTGGTGAGGTAGTCGTCGGCCCCGGCCTCGAGCCCCTCCACCACATCGGCGGTGTCGGTGCGGGCCGTGAGCATGATGATGGGCACGCCGGACTCCCGGCGCAGTCGACGGCATACTTCGATGCCGTCCATGCCGGGGAGCATGAGGTCGAGGAGCACCAGGTCCGGTCGCAGTCGAGGGAACGTCTCCAGAGCGGAGGCGCCGTCGGGCGAGGTGGCGACCTCATAGCCCTTGCCGCGCAGGACTATCCCGACCATCTCGGCGATCGCCTGGTCGTCATCAACCACGAGTATCCGTGAAGGCGTCGTCATGGTGGCCATTGTGCCACCGCAGGGGTCTCCTTCCTCGCATCCGCTCCTTGCGGGGGTGTCCGGAAGATGCGAGGTCATCGACGTTCGTCGGATCGGTGAAACCCCTCCGGGTCCGTAAGTTGTCCTCCAGGACTTCGAAATGCCCCGCCGGCCTCCGTCGGGCCGAGGGCGGCACGACGCGGCAGGACGACTTGCAGGAGGACCGATGAGCACCGGCTGGATCGCACCCGGATCGACAGAGAGCACCGACCTGCCCTCCACCGGCCGCGCCGACGGACCCCCGGACGGCGGCCCGTCGGGGAACGATGGGCGCTCCGCCCCTGCCGGGCCACGGCGCGAGCTGGTGCAGAACATGCCGCTGTTCCCGCTGCGTCCGCTGGGGCTCGGGGAGGTGCTCGGTGCGGCGGTGCGCATCTACCGCCTGCGGGCACGGACGGTGCTGGGTCTGGCGGCGATCGTCTACGGCATCGCCTTCGCGATCATGATGTTCACGACTGGGGCGGGGATGATCCCCTTCGTCGGCGACATGCAGGCGATGATGGACGACCCCACCGCGTCGTCGTCCGCCTCGGTCTTCTCCGGCTCGGACCTCCTGCTGACGATCGGCTCCTCCGCGATCACCGGGGTCATCACGATGATCGCCGCATCGCTGGTGACCGTCGCCCTGACGGCCGTCTCGATCGGTGAGGCCACCGGACGCAGCCTCACCGGCGCCGAGATGTGGGCCCGGACCCGGAAGCTGGCGGTGTCCGCGATCTGCGTGAGCATCGTGATCGGGCTGCTCAGCCTCCTCCTGCTCGCGCTCCCCACGGCGCTCGGCATCCTGCCCATCGTCCTCGTCCAGGAGCCGAACGCGCTCACCATCGGGGCGATCGTCGTCGGCCTGGTGATCGGTGTGGTCGCCGCACTATGGATCTGGGCGCGCACGCTGCTCGCGATCCCCGCCCTCGTGGTCGAGGGCACCGGGATCCTCGGTGCGCTCCGGCGCTCCTTCCAGATGACCCGCGGCCGCAAGCTGTGGCGGGTGCTCGGTGTGGGCGTCCTCCTGTACGCGCTCTACTCCGTCGCGCTCCAGGTGGTCGCCGGGGTGTTCAGCACGGTCGCCGTCGTGGTGTACCTGGCCATCATGCTGGCCACGTCCGGACAGGCCGTGGTCGTGGGCATGATCGTGCTGACCGTCCTCACCCTGCTCGGCAGCTACGTCGCGTACGTGATGCTGTCCCCCTTCCTCTGCGCCGGGTTCGCCGCCGTCTACGCGGACAACCGCATGCGCCATGAGGCCTGGGACATCGAGCTGACGCGCCGGGCCCGGGAGAACTGGTCCACAGGCGGCGTGCGATGATCCCCGCCGGCCCTCCTCCGCTGGATCCCGACGAGGCGCGCTCGCGCATCCTCGAGGAGCTGGCCGAGGCGGAGTACGACAACTCCCCCGGCTTCGTGGACTGGCTGCTCGGACAGATCGAGCAGTGGTACACGAACCTCGTGGCGGGGATCGACGGCTCCTCGGCCGCCCAGGCCGGAATCGCCGTGCTCCTCCTCCTCGCCCTGCTGGTGGTCGCGTTCCTGGTGCTGCGCCGCACCGGCTTGATCCGCCGCAGCCATTCCCTCGCCGTCGCCCCCGAGCTCAATGCCGATCCCGTGCTGACCGCCGCCGAGCTGCGCGAGGCGTCCCGCAGCGCCATCTCCTCGGGACGGTTCGACGACGGCGCGGTGCTCGCCCTGCGCTCCCTCGTGCGCGACCTCGACCAACGCACCCTGCTGGATGTCTCCGCCGGCCTGACCGCCCACGAGGCCGCCGAACGGGCCGCCCTCTCCTACCCGGACCTGCGCGGCCGCCTGCAACGCGGGGCCACGGCCTTCGACACCGCCGCCTACTCCCCCCGTCACGCCACGGAGAAGCAGGCGGATGACCTGCTTCGGCTCGCGGAGTACATCGCCGAGTCCGCCCCGGATCTCACCGCCGTCGACGCCGTCGACGCCGTCGACGCCGCCGAGCCCTCGAGCACACCCGAGAGCGAGTCCCGTTCCGCGACCGGATCCGGATCCGGATCCGCGAGCGCGTCCGAATCCCCGACCGGGGTCCGCTCATGAGCGCCGCGACCGCCTCGCGCCGATCTCCGACGCCACCGTCGACCCCGCCCGTCGGAGCGCTCGGCGCCGGGCGGCCTGCCGCGACCCCTGGAAGCACACGACGGCGACCCTGGTTGACCATCCTCGTCGTGATCGCCGTGCTCGCCGCCGTGCTCGCCTCGGTCGCCCGCGGTGTCTACCGCGACGGCCCCCTCGAGCCCGACGCCCCCACCGAGCAGGGTTCCAAGGCGACGGTTCAGGTGCTCACGGATCTCGGGGTGGACGTGCAGACGGGCCGCCACACCGACGACGCCGTCGAGGCGCTGCACGCCGGCCGGACCGTGCTGGTCACGGCACCGAGCGAGCTCTCGGGACAGCAGCTCACCGCACTCGCCGACGCCCACGAGGACGACGGCGGGCAGCTCGTGCTGGTCCAGCCCGACTTCGCGACGCTGTCGTACGTCACCACCGGGATCAGCCCCACCGGATCCGTCCGCTCCGCGACGGACCTGACCGCAGGCCCCGGATGCGGGGACCTCGCCCACGGTGCACGGCAGGTCCACGTGCCCGGTGCGGAGGGTCTGCGCGAGCCCGCCTCCGTGTACCGCACCGCGGACGGCGCCGAGGGCTGCTTCGACTCCGGAGACGGATCGCTGGTGGCCGCGGAGGACGGGATCATCGTCCTGGGCAGCGCCGACCTGCTGACCAACGCAGGGATCGCCGAGGCCGAGAACTCCGCGCTCGTGCTGAACGTGCTCGGCGAGTCCGGCGAGCTGACCTGGTACGTCCCCTCTGCCGGAGATCCGATGGGCTCGAGCGGCCAGTCCCTCGTGGGGTACCTCCCGGACTGGGCCGGGCCGGTCGCGCTGTGGATCCTCACCGCGGGCGTGATCGCCGTGGTCGCGCTGGGCCGACGGTTCGGGCCGGTGGTCGTGGAGCCGCTGCCTGTCACCGTGCGGCCCCAGGAGCTCGTGCTGGGACGGGCCCGCCTGCTCCAGCGGTCCGATGCCCGGGACGCGGCGGCCATCTCCCTGCGCTCCGCCACCTCCACGCGCCTCGCCGACCGCCTCGGGCTGCGCCATGAATCCGCCCTCGACGGTCTGCTGGCGGCGCTCGCACCGCATACGGACCGCTCTCCCGAGCAGCTGCGCACGCTGCTCGGCCCCACCCCCGTCACCACCGACGAGGACCTCGTGCGACTCGCACAGGACCTCGACCGTCTTGAGAAGGAGATCGACCGATGACCGACACCACCCCCGGTGCCGCCCCGGCCCCCGAGCCCGGAAGCACCCCCGGCCGCGTGTCCGGAGGCAACTTCGACAGCACGTCCGACAGCGGTCCCCGCGGCGCCTCGACCGCTCCGCAGGACGCCGTCGACCAGGACACCCGTGCCCACCTGCAGAGCCTCTCCACGGAGATCCACAAGGGCGTCGTGGGCCAGGATGCCGCGGTGACCAGCCTGGTCGTGGCCCTCCTGTGCCGCGGGCACGTGCTCCTCGAGGGCGTCCCGGGCGTCGCCAAGACGCTGCTGGTGCGGTCGCTGGCCGCCGCGCTCGACGTGCGGATGCGTCGCGTGCAGTTCACGCCCGACATGATGCCCGGTGACATCACCGGCTCCCTGATCTACGACAACACCACCAGCGATCTCGTGTTCCGCGAGGGGCCGGTGTTCACCAACCTGCTGCTGGCCGACGAGATCAATCGGACCCCGCCGAAGACCCAGTCGGCCCTCCTGGAGGCGATGGAGGAGCGGCAGGTGACGGTCGACGGGGCGAGCCGACCGCTGCCCGATCCGTTCCTCGTGATCGCCACCCAGAACCCGATCGAGTTCGACGGCACCTACACCCTGCCCGAGGCGCAGCTGGACCGCTTCCTGCTCAAGGCCGTCATGCCCCTCCCGGACCGCGACGTGGAGATCGACGTGCTGCGCCGCCACGCGGATGGCTTCGACACCACGGACCTCGCCGCGATGGGGCTGGGCCCGGTCGTCGACGTCCCGTCCCTGCACCGCGCCCAGCAGGACGTCTCCCAGGTCGTCGCCGAGGATCCGGTCGTGCAGTACATCGTCGACGTGTGCCGGGCCACCCGCCACTCCCCCAGCCTCTCGCTCGGGGTCTCGCCCCGTGGCGCGATCGCGCTGCTGCGCACCGCGCGGGCCTGGGCCTACCTGACCGGGCGCGATTTCATCACCCCGGACGACGTGAAGACCATGGCACCGGCCACCCTGTCGCACCGCGTGCGCCTGACCACCGAATCGGAGCTCGAGGGCACCCAGGTCGAGTCCGTGCTCGCGGCGACGCTCGCCTCCGTGCCGGTGCCGCGCTGAGGCGCCATCCCATGAGGATCTCCCTGACCCCGCGCGCGGCCCTCGCCGCGCTGATCCCCCTGCCCGTGGTCGTGCTGTGGCCGAGCTGGTGGATGCTGCTGACCCTGTTCGTGCTGTGGGCGCTGGTGATCCTCGCCGACGCCTTCGCGGCCCCCGCCCCGACCGCGATCCGGGTGCGCCGCGAGGCACCGATCCAGGTGCGGCTCGGCAACGAGGTCACCGGTCGGCTGCTGCTGACCAACACCACCGCCCGCGCCGCGCACCTCGAGGTGCGCGACGCCTGGAACCCCACCGCGGGCCTCGCCGCACAGCGGACGACGATCCGGGTCCCGGCTCACGAGCGTCGGGCGATCTCCCAGCACTTCACCCCCACGCGACGCGGCGAGCACAGCTCCCGCGCGCTCCTGGTCGCCTCCTGCGGCCCGTTGGGGCTGGCCCGGCGCACGACCAGGGCCGACGCCCCCGGCCGCCTGCTCGCCCTGCACCCCTTCGGTGCACGACGCCATCTCCCCTCGCGGGTGCAGCGGCTGCGGGAGATCGAGGGCCTGGCGGCGATCCACCAGCGCGGCCAGGGCACCGAGTTCGACTCGCTGCGTGACTTCGTGGACGGCGACGACGTGCGCTCGATCGACTGGCGTGCCACCGCCCGCCGCCGCAGCGTCGTGGTGCGCACCTGGCGGCCTGAGCGGGATCGGCACGTGCTGATCGTCGTGGACACCTCACGCACCTCGGCGAGCCGCCTCGGCGACGCGACCCGCCTGGACTCCGCCTTCGACGCCGCGCTGCTGCTGACAGCGCTCGCGGGGCAGGCCGGGGACCGCGTGGATCTGCTGTGCATCGACCGCATCCCGCACGTCTCCGTGCTCGGCTCGACTCGGACGAAAGTGCTCCACGACATGGTCACCGCGACCGCCGCGGTGCACCCTGCGCTCGTGGAGACCGACTGGGATCGCGCAGCGGGGGTCATCGCCGACCGTGCCCGGCGCGGCTCCCTCGTGGTGCTCGTGACCCCGGTGGATGCGTCGGTCGTGCATACGGGATTGCTGCCGGTCGCCGCACGCCTGGCCAAGGACCGTCCGCTCGTGGTCGCCTCGGTCGCGGATCCTGCCCTCGAGGAGCTCGCCGCAGATCGCAGCGACGTCGAGGACGTCTACCGTGCGGCCGCCGCTGAGAAGGCGCGCGCCGAGCGGGCCGGGGTCTCCCGGACCCTCGAGCGGGTGGGCGCCCACGTCGTCGATGCCCCGCCCGACAGCGCCCCGCAGGCTCTCGCAGATGCCTACCTCGCCCTGAAGGCCGCCGGCAGGCTCTGAGCTCTCCGCCGGCCCTCCTCCCCGCACCCGCACCCGCACCCGCACCCGCACCCGCACCCGCACCCGCACCCAAGACCCTGCCTCACTCCGCGCGTGCCCCCACGTCGCGCGTGCCCCCTACGTCGCGCGTCCCCCCTCCGCGACGCCATGACGTGGAAGGTGCCATCCCCACGGCACCTTTCTGCCCATCGTCGAGCACACCCCCAAGTACGACGTGGAAAGTACCAGCTAGATGGAACCTTTTTGCCCATCGTGCCGAGGCACCTCGCGCGTGACGCGTGGAGTGCCGTTCGACAGTGCTCCTCGGGTCACCGGTTCGCGGTCGCATCACCGTGCGGGGAGCTCAGCCGCGCGAGGACCTCAGCCGCGCGAGGACCTGAGGCGCGCGAGGACCTGAAAGGTGTGCCAGTGCTTCGGGCCCTGGAACGAAGCTCCGTCACGCTCCCGCTCCTGCAGGGAGAGCACGTCGAAGCCCGCGAGCAGGGTCTCCACCTCGGCGCGGGCCATGAACGTGCCGTCGGTGCCGGCCCAGTCGTCGCGGTCCCCGAAGAGATCCACAGCGAGGACTCCGCCCGCTCGCAGTGCCTCCCGCATCGCCTGCCACAGTCCGTGGAAGTGCTCCCGCGGGACGAAGGGCAGAGTGGCACAGGACAGGATCAGATCCGTCGCCGGGAGTGCGGTGATCGAGGCCAGATCCAGCGTCTCGTGCTGCACGGGGAGCTCCGCAGCCAGCTCGGCGATCGCCGGCGCCACGCTGGGGTCGACGTCATAGGCGTGCACCGAGTACCCGCTCTCCGCGAGATGCCGGGTCTCGATGCCTCGGCCGCACCCGAGGTCGATGGCCACCCGCCTCGTTCCCTCCGCATCCGTTGAACCGGCCGTGTCCGTCGACCGTCCCGTGATCATCGGACCCGCCGCATCGCCCGCAGGCCGGGCCGCGTCGACCGCGGCGCGCGCCAGAGGGCGGACGTCCCTGCCCTCCTGCGCAGCGTTGTACGGGGCGAAGTCCCGGTCGGCGCTGCTGCTCTGCATCCCGGAAGAATACGGGGCGGACCGCGAGGGCGAGGCGCTGCTCAACCGGCGGTGGCGACGCGATCGCCCACGAGGTCGTCGGAGAGGTCGCCGGTGATCCCGAGGCGATGCACCTGGCGCCCGCGCACGAGGAAGAAGACCATGAACGCCGCCCAGGCGAGGGCGCCGAGGCCGACCCGCACCGCCGGAGGAAGCCCGCTCGGAGTCACGAAGGCCTCGAGGAAGCCCGAGATCAGGAGCACGGGCACGAGCCCGATCGCCACCGTGATCAGGGAACGGGCCGCCCGGGACAGGGCCCACAGCCGAGGGAGCGGACCGGGCCGCACCCAGGCCCAGAAGGTGCGCAGCCCGGCACCGGCGCCGACCAGCACGGCGGTGATCTCCAGCAGACCATGGGGCAGCAGGTAGACGAAGAAGGTGTCCAGCCCGTCGTACGCGCCCATGACACCTCCGGAGAGCCCGACGTTCAACCCGTTCTGCACGAGCATGATCAGCGGCCAGATCCCGGTGACGCCGAAGACGACTGCCTGCACCGTGATCCACGCGTTGTTCGTCCAGACCTGAGCGGCGAAGCCCGTGGCCTCGCCCTCGAAGTAGTACGAGACGAAGTCGCGCTGCGCGAGGGAGCGCTGGGCCGCCTCGGGGAGCACCAGGCCGCGGGCCACCGGATCCGTCCCGAAGTACACCCCCGTGACGATGGCCGAGACCAGGAAGATCGCGGCCGAGAGCGCCACCGCCCAGCGCGCCTCGTACAGGGCGGCGGGAAGGTCCTCCCACAGGAAGGTGCGCGCGTTCTTCCACAGCGGGATCCGTGCCCCGGTGATCCGCAGGCGCGCCCGATGCACGAGCAGGGAGAGCCGTGCCGTGAGCGCCGGGTCCGGGTTGGTGGAGCGCACGGTCGACAGGTGCGTGGACGTCTGCTGATAGAGAGCCAGCAGCTCGTCGATGCCCTGCGCATCGAGAGTGCGCGAACGGGTCAGTTCCGCGAGCCGCTCCCACTGGGGGCGGTGCACGGCGATGAATGCGTCGGTGTCCACGATCCCAGCGTAGGGTCCCGACCGTCCTCGCACCGCCGACGAAAGTCGGAGCCCTCGGCGCCGGAAGCCGACGCTCGGCGCTGACCGAGGGCACCGCAGGCTGACAGGATGGGGGCATGGCAACGATGGGCTCCGCTGCGCCGGTCACGGCGCGCACCGACCGTGACGCGCTGATCACCGGGGATGCTGTCCTCCTGGATCTGCGTCCGGCCTCCTTCGCGGCCCGCATGCTCTCCGCCGCGATCGACGGCGCGCTGCAGCTGGGCATCCTCATCGTCTGCACCGTCGCGGTGGCATGGACGGCGGCGCGCGCGGATCTCGACGAGGGGTTGATCGCCGCCGCGATCGTGGCCGTGTCCGTGGCCGCCTACGTCGGATACCCCGTGCTCTGCGAGATGCTGCTGCAGGGTCGTTCGGTGGGGCGAATCGCGATGGGCACGCGGGTGGTGCGGGACGACGGCGGTCCCGTCCACGGGCGCCAGAGCCTGCTCCGTGCCGTGATGGCGATGCTGGAGATCTGGTCCACCGCCGGATCCATCGCGCTGACCTGCGCGGTGATCGATCGCAAGTCTCGGCGACTGGGCGATCTGCTGGCCGGGACCCTCGTGATCCAGGAGCGCATGGCGGCACTCGAGCCGAGGCGCACCGAGGTGCCCGCGCGCCTGCAGGAGTGGGTGGCCGCCGCCGACGTGGGCCGGCTCCCGCTCACCCTCATGCAGGACATCCGCTCGTTCCTGCCGCGGGCTGACCGGATCAATCCGGAGTCGCGCCGTCAGCTCTCCCGGGATCTGCTGCGTCGTACGCTGCCCCACGTCGCGCCAGCTCCGCCGCCCGGAACGGTGCCCGAGGAGTTTCTGGCCGCGGTGATCGCGGAGCGGTCGCGCCGTGACGAGGAGCGGCTGCGTCGAGCGCAGGGGCGCCAGGAGGAGCTCGCCGCGGAGGTACGCGCAGTCCGCTTCTCCGCCTGAGGCGCTCTCCAGCAGAGCATTCCCGGTCGCTCTCCGGCAGAGCGTTCCCGGTCGCTCTCCGGCAGAGCATTCCCTCACCGCAGGCGCACGTGCGTCACCCGCAGCAGAGACTGTGGCCCTCAGCGGGAGCGGGGATTGGAGCTGGGCCCGGACCTGCGCCGGAGCCGGGGACTCTCCGTCTCCGGGTGTCCGTGCGTCGTCTCAGGCTGTCGGCACGTCGTGGCGCCCGGCGATCAGCACCGGGATCCCGCCCTCGACCGGGTGCCGACGGGCGCAGTCCGTGCACTGAAGAGCCGCCTCGACGTCCCGCAGCTCTCCGCCGCAGTCGGGACAGCGCAGGCGCGAGCGCACCCAGCTGGGAACATCGGCACCGCTGGCTCCGGCAGGAAGCTCGACGGCTTCTGCGCCCGGCCCCGCCTGGTCGGCGTCGTCCTCGTCCCGTGCGATGGCGAGGATCTCGTCCCGGATGCGGGCCATGGTGGTCCTCTCTCCTGCTTCGACGTTCAGCCGCAGCAGCGGCTCGGTGTTCGAGGAGCGCAGCGAGAACCACCAGCGGTCCTCGGGGTCGAGATCCTCGTCCCAGTGCACGACGGTCAGCCCGTCCAGCTCGTCGATCTGCGCGGCTCTCAGCGACGTCGACTGCTCGCGGACCCGGTCCAGAGCCGCCCCGGAGTCACGCACCAGGGAGTTGATCTCCCCGCTGGAGGGATACGGATCATGCTCCGCGACCAGCGCGGAGAGCGGCCCGTCGGTCTCGGCGAGAGCTGCCAGCATATGGAGCGCCGCGAGCATCCCGGAGTCCGCGGAGAAGAAGTCCCGGAAATAGTAGTGCGCAGAGTGCTCGCCGCCGAAGACGGCGTCGTGCTCGGCCATGATCGCCTTGATCAGCGAGTGGCCCACGGGAGCGCGCACCACGTCTCCCCCGGCCTCGAGCACCGTCTCGGTGACGTGGCGGGAGGAGACCAGGTTCGCGACCACCGCTGGCCGCTCCTCGCCGGCGGCACGAGCCCGGGCGACCTCGCGGCGCGCGATGAGCGCGGTCACCGCCGAGGGCGGGACCGGGGTGCCGGTCTCGTCGACCACCACGCAGCGGTCGGCGTCGCCGTCGAAGGCGAGCCCGAGATCGGCCCCCTCCCGGACGACTGCCGCCTGCAGATCGCGAAGCGTCTCGCGGTCCAGCGGGTCGGCACGATGGTTCGGGAAGGTGCCGTCGAGGTCGAAGTGGAGCGGGATCACCATCAGCTGCTCCAGGGCACCGAGCACGGCGGGGGCAGTCAGTCCGGCCATGGCGTTAGCCGCGTCCACGACGACCCGGAGAGGCCGACGGGTGGGGACGCCGACCAGTTCATGGAGGGTCCGGACATAATCCGGGAGGGTGTCCAGCGGCTCCGAGCGGCCGTCCCCGCGCTCCGGGATCTCGCCGGCCGCGAGGTAGGCCTCGGCACCGCGACGGATCTCCTCCAGACCGGTGTCCCGGCTGATCGGTCGCGCGCCCGGCAGGCACAGCTTCAGGCCGTTGTCCGGGGCCGGATTGTGGGAGGCGGTGATCATCACCCCGGCCGCGCGATGCAGCCCGGAGGCGCAGTACAGCTGGTCGGTCGAGGAGAGTCCGGCATCGGCGACGATCGCCCCGCGGCGCACCGCGCCCTCGATGACCGCACGAGAGAGCTCCGGGGAGCTGACGCGCATGTCATGGGCGACGATCAGCTCCTGGGACTCCAGGAAGTCCGCGAAGGCGGCTCCGAGGGCACGGGCGACGTCGACGCTCAGCTGGGTCCCGGCCGTGCCACGTACGTCGTAGGCCTTGACGATCGAGGCGAGGGACACGGAGGAGGCGGGAGAAGCATGGGAGTCCTGATCGACCGCAGCCGGGGCGGTGCCGTCGGAGGACGGCGCGGGATCAGTCATTCGTGCTCCTGAGGACATGGAGGTGGCGGCCGGGCTCGGTGCCCTCGGGCCGACGGCTCGGTTCGCGGGACGAGGGCGGGCCCGGGCTGTGCCCGGTCGGCTCCGCCGGGGGCCGATGGGGGCGCACGGCATCGGCCAGAGCGACCAGATCGTCGCTGACCTCCTCGCTCCCGGCAACCCGCAGCAGCTCCCAGCCCCGTGGCGCGGTCATACCGCTCGCATGGTCGCGGCAGAGGTCATAGGCATGGGGCTCGCTGACCCGCGAGAGGGGGCCCAGCACAGCGGTGGAATCCGCATAGACGAAGGTCAACGAACTCACGGCCGGTCGCGAGCAGGCGGTTCTGGAGCATTCACGAGCTGGCACGTCCAGCAGTGTACGCAGTCCCGCTGTCGGCCGGTCGACGGCGCGCCCTGACCGGCGAGGACGTGGCGCAGAACGCTACTGTGGGGGCATGGATGTCGAGCCGTCGTCTCTCCCCGGCGCACCCGGACCCCGCTCGGGACCCCGACGCCGTGATCGTCGCGGACGCGGCCGCCGCTGGGATCTGATCCCTCCGCATCTTCCGGGATATCGCACGCGTCGGGAACAGTTCGACGACACCGTCGCCGATGCCGGCGCCGCCCTCGCCGAGCGCTTCCCGCGCCGTCTCGCCCACCTGCAGGTGCTGGTCGAGGAGGTCCCGCCCTCGGATCCTGCGCCCTGGGAGGACGTGACGGTGCTGCTGGGCCGGGTCCTGCCGCCCTCCCGGGACCATCCGGCACGGGTGATCGTCTACCGTCGGCCGATCCAGACCCGGTGCGAGGGCGAGCAGGACACCGAGGAGCTGGTGCGCCAGGTGCTGGCCGAGCAGATCGGCTCCTTGCTGGGCATCGACCCGGAGGACGTCGACCCGGAGGCGTGGACCGCCTGACGAGGCCCGTCGGACCGTGCTCCACGACTCTCGGATCAGTGGGTTCGGTCCTGGAAAGTGGGACCTGCGACGTCATTCCGACAACGTCGGTCCATCAACATCAGTCCAGCTGTGTCAGTCCTGCACCCTGATCGTGAAGGGATCGCTGGTCTGCTGCGCCGTGGTGACCGGGAGCGAGGAGAGCAGGAGGCCGCCGGCGCCGTCGCTCTCCCGCTGCATCCATCCGGCGCGCACCGCGCCCGGCACGTCCGGGACCACGGAGAGCGCGCTCGGGCTGGCGCCGTCGATCGTCAGGGAGTCGGCCGCGACCGTGACCGATGCCCCCTCGGCGATATCCACCTCGACCGGCTTCCCCGCGCTGCCATCGGCGGCGAGGGGCACGATCGCCGCTCCGCTCGCCTCCGAGGCCGTCAGAGTCAGGCTTCCGGCGCCACCCTCGGCGGGCAGGGCCAGGACCCCGGCGCTGACGAGGGCGGGCGCGGGAGCGACGACCGTGAAGTCGACGGGTGCTCCGAGGGTGTCTCCGGGAAGGTCCGCCCCGGTGGCCGAGCTGCGGGTCACGGCATGCACCGGCTCCGGGGACCGCACGGAGACCGAATAGGTGCCGTCCTGGAGCCCGTCCAGCGGGAGCGAGACCACCGCGCCGGCGGCGATCTCGACGTCCTCGAGCGAGGCCGCATCGAGGACCCCGTCAGGTCCGGAGACCTCGACCGACGCCGTGGTGTCCGTCCCCTGCGGGTTGGCCAGCACCAGCTGGGGCGCGGTCCCGGCGACGTCGACCCCGGGCATGGTCTGCTCGACGGCCGCTCCGGACAGGGGCGTGAGGATCTCGGCGCCGCCCGGGGTGAGCCCGTCGCGCTCCGTGGTCTGGACGTGCATGGACAGCGGTGCACCGAGCACCGATGCCCGCACGCCCACGGCGTCATGACCGCCGGCGACGGACTCGAGCAGAACCTGCTCCTCGGCACCCGGGGCGACGACGATCTGGCTGCGGCCCTCCATCGCGGCCGGTCCGTCCTCGGTCCAGACCTGGACCGAGGCGGTGGCGGGGCGCTCGGTCGGGTTGCGCAGCACGAGCGTGGAGCTGTCCCCGGTGGCCGTGGAGATCCCCAGGAAGGTGGCGTCCGTCATCGGGGCGCCGCAGCGCGTCAGCGCGAGCGACCGGTAGTCGCCGCTGGTCGTGGCGGTGGACTGCACCGAGTCCGTGACCGCCCTGCCGCCCTCGGAGGTCGCCGCCCGGACCACGGAGGACCCGTCGACCTCGGGGACGATCTGGGTTCCGACGCCGAGGTCCGCCGAGGCGGTGTCCGTGCTCAGGGCAGAGCCGTCGGCGGTCTCGGTGGCGAGCGACGGGGCGCGCACCTTCCCGTTCTCGTCCTGCAGGGTCTCGGAGCCGCTGACCCGCCCGAAGAGCACCGAGGAGTCCTGCTCGAGGGCGACGCTGGACAGGCCCACCGTGGAGCTGGGCGGGGTGACCGAGAGGTCCTGATCCGCCGTCTCGACGAGCAGCTGATCAGGGACGTCGAGCGGGCCCGGGCACCACTGCGCGCTCGCCCCGGGCTGCGACTGGCTCTCCATGCGGGTGACCTGCGGGGGCTCGGGGGTCGGCGAGGTGACGATGATACCGATCGCAGCCGCGAGCGGGAGCAGGGAGGCCAGAGCCAGCACCGGGCGCACCGGTCCATGGCGCTCGCGGCGGGACAGCCGCGGGGGCTCCTGCTCCTGGGCATCGCGGGGATGCTGGGGATCGTGGTCAGCCATACATCTCCTCCGCGTCCCGGGTGCGCAGGCGCCAGGGGATCGAGATCACGATGGTCAGAGCGAGGACCGCGTACAGCAGGATCTGCCAGACCAGCCGGGCAGGCTGCTCACGGTGGATGTCGATCTCGCCATCGGCTCCGGACGGGATGGCGAAGCCCTGGGCCCAGTCGCCGACCACGACGGGTTCGAGCTCGGTCCCGTCCAGGGTCGCCCGCCACTGGCTGTCAGCGCGCTCGGACAGCACCACGGTGCGCTCGCTGCTGTCCGCGGGGATCCGTCCGGTGGCGTCGATGACGCCGCTGGACAGCGCCACCGGGTCCGCGCCGCCGACGACCACGGCGCGGGGCGCGGTACCGAGCACACGCCACATGCCGCCCCGGGAGCCTTCGGTGACCTTCTCCAAGGTCGTGGAGGCATCGAGCGCGCCGACGAGATCCAGCTGCTCGGCCGGGTCGCCCTCGACCACGACATAGGCGATCGCGAGGGATGCCGCCGCCTGCTCCGGGTCATCGGGCCCGGCGCCCTCCGTCCCGGTGGACAGCATCGTGGCGACCGACGCACGCAACGCACCCTGAGCGGGGTCGTCGTCGACCATCTCGCCGGAGCGGACCGTGTCCACGGCGCGCGCATCGGTGATCGTGGCGTGCTGGATGACGGTGTCCCCGCCGTGGACGACGAGCCTCGCCTCGATCGTCCCGTCGTCCTGCTGGTCGAGCACGAGCACCCTCGCCCTCGCCTCGGTCCGGCCCTGATCCGCTGCGGCAGCAGGGACCGCACCACCTTCGACGCGGTCCAGACGGAGCTGGCCGGGGAGCGCCAGGGTCCAGCCGGCGACGGTCACGACGCAGACCGCGGCGACGAGGGCACCGATGACGGTCGTGCCGGTCCGGCGCAGGCCGCCGTCCTCCTCCTCGCGTCGGGCCAGGGCGTCGAAGCTCGCGGCGGCACCGACCGAGAGGATCAGCAGGATCGCGCTCTGCAGGGCGTTCCAGGGCGCGGGCACCAGCTGGTCCCCGGCGACGGCGACGGCGACGGAACGGGTCAGGAACAAGGTCATGAGGCCGACGGCGGCCAGAAGGATGCTGAACCGTCCCGCCCGGCCGGCGTTCCCGGCGAGCAGCGGGGAGATGACCGCGGCGATCACCACGGGTGCCACCGGGATCATCGGCGCCAGCAGAGCACCGGTCGTGCCCACCAGTGGGACGAGCAGCTCCTGCAGCCCGGGGGCGACCGGCCACAGGGAGAGCAAGTCGAGCGTGTCGGCGCTGACCGCCCGGGGCTGGACCCCGCTGACAGCCAGCAGCGTCTCGGGGTGGCCGAGGTAGACGGGCAGGTAGGGGACGTGCAGCGCGAGCGAGGGCAGCAGGACCCACAGCAGGCGCAGGCGCCGACCGGGCACGACGACCGCGAGGAGGGCCAGGCCCAGCGCTGCCAGCAGCACCAGCACCGGGCTCACGGCGCCGATGACCAGGAGCAGGAGCCCGCCAGCCGCTGCTGCGGACACGCTGGCCTGGGAGACCTTGTGGGGAAGGCCGATCGCACGGCCGATGCACAGGGCGAGCAGCGGCAGCAGGGCGTGGACCACGAGCAGCGGCCACGCGCCGATCGCGAGGGCGGAGATCAGCGGCGGTGCCAGCGCCCAGAGAGTCGCGAGGGTCAGGCGGGCGCCGACGGCGCGGGTGATCGCTCCGGCCGCCCACCAGGCGGCGAGCGCGCTGGCAGGGATGGCGGCGAAGACGACGACCTCGACGAGGGAGCTTCCGCCGAATGGGAGGTGCCCCAGCAGGCGCGTCAGCGGATCCGCCGGGCCGCGCTCCCCGAGTCCGCCGGGGATCCAGCTGGACCAGGCGGAGGCCCAGGTCGCCGCCCAGCTCTCGGGCAGAGCGCGCAGACCGGGGCCGGTCAGCTCGCCGCGGCCGAAGAGACCTCGCAGCGCGAACAGCCCCAGGACTGTCGAGGCCAGCGCCACGACGACCGTCCAGAGCACATGGCGGCCGTAGTCGGCATCCTCCACGCCGTGGTGGGTGCCGGCGATGCCCCAGGTCGTACGGCGGACGCGACGTCGGTGGTCGTCGTCGGCGAACAGCCGGGTCCAGGTGTCCTCGAGCCAGCGCCGCATGCTGTCGCCGCGCGGCAGGTACAGCGGGGCGAGACGGCCGCTCGGCACCCGCGCCCGGCGCCGTGCGGCCCGGCTTCGGGAGAGCACACGGCCCACTCGCGGCATCGCGGCGGCCCATGCACGCAGCTCCATGGCGGCACGCCGCGGCTGCGAGGCCGCCACGGAACCGACCATGCGCAGCAGCGTCGTCAGGGGCAGCAGGCAGAGCATCACCAGCGCCATGACCAGGGACCGGTGCTTCAGCAGCACGAGGATCTGCCCGGTGCGCTGCTCCTGCAGCCGCTCCAGGAGCGGGCGGGTGGGATGGGGCGACACCACGCGTGCCGCCGACTGGACGGCGACCCGCTCCCCCGATCGCCAGATCCTCCGGCACAGGTCGATCTCCGCCCAGGGCTCGGGAAGGTCGGGATCCAGCCCGCCCACATCGCGCAGGGTCTGCTCACGGATCAGCATGCCGGGCAGGGCGACCGCGAGGACGTCCTCGCGCCAGTCGGCCTGACCCTGGTCGATCTCCCCGGGATCGACCCCGGTGATGATGCGTCCGCCGTGCGTCAGGGTGAGACCGACGTCGACCAGAGCATCCGCGTTCTCCGCCGTCAGCAGGGCTGCGTCGCCGCCCTCGTCGCCAGAGAGATCGGGCTCGTCGCCGGAATGCTCAGCGCCCGCTGGCGCGGGGTCAGGAGCGGGACGTGTCCTCGGACGAACGCGCTTGGCACCGACCACACCGGTGTTCGGGGAGGTCGCCACCATCTCGAGCTCGCGCTCCAGGGCATTGCGCCCGGGGGTCCCGGCGTCGGTGACGAACCACAGCCAGCTCTCCTCCGCGGCGCCGGCCGTGCGACCGATGCGGCGACCGGAGCGCTGACGCTCCGTGCGCAGCCGTTCGGGGACCAGGGCCAGGTCCTCGGCCTGCTGAGTACGACGTCGCTCCTCCGCCGCCGTGTCGATGGCTCGCGCACGCCGTCCCAGCGGGGCCTGCTTCGCGGAGGATCCGGTGCCGGACGGGGCCGGATCGGTCGAGTCATGCCCGGACGGGAGGTCCGCAACGAGATCGCCCTCGACGAATCCGCCGCCGCGCTCGAGGAGATCCAGCGCCTCGTGCACCGCTCCGGCGCGTCCGACCGTGGAGGACATGGTGCGGACGTCGTCGACCAGTCCGTCGCCGAGGAGCTGATCGAGCCTGGCGAGGGAGCCGTCGGAAAGCTCCGCCCCGGCGACCACCACGAGGCGGTCGGCCGGTCGGGATTGTGAGAGGACTGCGTCGAACGTCGCGATCCGGGAGCGTTCAGGGGTCGACCCGCTCAGCAGGACGACAGCAGTGACATGACGTTCGCTCACCGGGAGATGATGTCAGACCACCCGGCGCTTGAGCTTGCGGCGCTCGCGCTCCGACAGCCCGCCCCAGATTCCGAAACGCTCATCATTCTCGAGTGCGTACTCGAGACATTCAGCCCGAACATCGCACGAGACGCAGACCTTCTTCGCCTCGCGGGTCGAGCCGCCCTTCTCCGGGAAGAACGCTTCCGGATCGGTCTGCGCACACAGCGCGCGTTCCTGCCATGACATCTCGGCATCGTCGGAGTCCTGCCCGGCGAAGTCGAGCAGGGACAGCTCTGCACGCGCGTCGTCGTTGACTGTTTCCTCGTCCATAGCCACCTCTCCTTCCACTGCTGAGTGGCCACCGAAGGCCCGTTACCACCTAAAATACACGCATGTAGTTATGGCCCGTCAAGCGGGCCCGGCGCGTCGCGCCTGCTGAACGCCCCGAATCACAGACCCGGGAGGATCACGTGACCACGTCACCGCATCGACAGGCCTCCGCGGCGGCGGGCGAACAGTCGACCGTACAGCCGGCGACCTGGACGCCGTCCCGGCCGGTTCCCGGTCAGGTGAACATCCTCCCCGTGCTGGGGATCGGCGAGATCCGCGCCGGGGACGACCTCGCCGGCGTGCTGCTCCCCGCGCTGCAGGCGATGGATGTCCAGGACGGCGACGTGCTGTGCGTCTCGACCAAGATCGTCTCCAAGGCGCTGGGGCTCCGCGTCGATCCCGAGCACCGAGATACCGCCGTGGACTCGGCCGCCGTGCGCACCGTCGCGCGGCGACGGCATACCCGCGTCGTCACCTCGGTGGTGCAGATCGCCTCGGGGCCCGTGATGGCGGCCGCCGGGGTGGACTCCTCCAACGCCCCCGACGGCCCGCTGCTGCTTCCCGAGGATCCCGACGCCTGCGCGCGTGACCTGCACCGATCCCTGTCCGATGTGCTCGGGATCCGGATCGGGGTGCTCCTGACGGACACCTCCTCGAGGATCTGGCGGGTGGGCGTGGGGGACATCGCCCTGGGAGCCGCCGGGGTCACCTCCCTGCAGGACCTGCGCGGCGGGGCGGACGCGGACGGACGGGCCTTGACCGTCACCGTGCGCAACCTCGCCGATGAGCTCGCCGCAGCGGCCGACCTCGTCAAGGGCAAAGCGAGCGGGGTGCCCGCCGCTCTCGTGCGCGGCGTGCACGCTGCGACGGACGGCGCAGTGCCCGCCCGGGAGCTCTCCCGCACCGGCGAGGACGACTGGTTCCGCCGTCCGAGCCTGGAATCCGTCTGGGTGGCGCTCGGCCTGGAACCGCATCAGGAGCCGATCGCCAGAATGTCCCCCGAGCCCGTGGCCGAACGGATAGACCGTGCCCTCGCGGTCGCCGCGATCCCTCGGCACGGCGACCCGGGCCACCGTGCCGTCGCGCGCCTCGTGCCCGCCCCAGGCACCGCCTCCTCCGGTCCCGACCGATCGGACGGTCCGGGTGGTCCGGACGGGCTGGAGGATCTGGAGGGGCTGGGTGGTCCGGCCCTCTCCACCGACGCACGCATCGAGGTCGTCCCGGCCGGCCCCGATCCCGAGAACTGGATCGCGGCCGGCTCCCTCGCCGAGAGGATCCGCGTCGCTCTGGGCGCGGAGTCCCTCGGCGCCGCTCTGCCGACCCTGGCGATCGACATCGTCCGCCCCGAGATCCCGGAGGATCACCGATGAGCACCGACCTGAACACCCAGCTGCTGTCGACTCTCGAGCGGAGCGGACCGAATCCGGCCCTCGCCTGGTACGGGGAGGCTGCCCGCATCGAGCTGTCCGGGCATGTGCTCGCCAACTGGGTGATCAAGACGATCGGGCACCTCCATGACGAGCTCGCCCTCGAGCCCGGGGACACGGTGGTGCTCGATCTCCCCGCCCACTGGAAGCGTCTGGTGCTGGCGATCGCGGCCTGGTCGCTCGGCGCCGAGGTCACGGTGCTCGATGGACGTGGCGCCGCGGTGTCGGCGGAGGCTGACCTCTCGGCGGAGCAACCCGCAGGAGCACCGGCAGCTGTCCCGCAGGAGCCCCGCGTGGTGGCCACCGATCGTCCGGAGTCACCGCTGGCCCAGTCCGCGGACGAGCTCCTCGTGCTCGAGCCCGTCTCCCTGACGCCCCGCTACAGCGGGCATCTGCCGGCGCTGGCCCACGACTGGGTGAGCGAGGTGCGTGCCCATCCGGATCAGCTCGGCGTGATCCTGCCTGCCTGGAGCGGCCCGGCTCCCGAGCAGTCGACCTCCGAGCAGTCGGAGCCCGCCGCAGGGACGCCGCCGCGCCTGCTGGTCCCGGAGGACGGCTGCGGCTCGATGCCCGCCGTGCTGCGCGTTCTGCTCGCCGGGGGCGGGATCGTCAGCCCCTCGGCGATGGTGACCGAGCGTCAGGCGAGCGACGAGGCGGTCACGGGGACCGCCTGAGCGCAGACGCGATGGGACGGGACGGGACGGCCTGAGCGCTGACGCGACCCGGAGGATCAGCTGGCGCGCAGGGTCGCGACGGCCTCGGTCGGGTCCCCGTCGTAGATGACCGTGCCCTTGCGCAGCACCACGATCCGGGTGCACAGCTTCTCGAGCATCTCGAGCTCGTGGGAGACCACCACCATGGTGCGGCCCGCGGCCTGCAGCTCCCTGATCCGCTCGAGGCACTTGCGCTGGAAGGGCTCGTCACCCACCGAGAGGATCTCGTCGACCAAGAAGATGTCCGGCTCCGTGTGCACCGCGACGGAGAACGCGAGGCGCAGGAACATGCCCGAGCTGTAGTACTTCACGTCCGTGTCGATGAACTCCTCGATCTCGCTGAACGCGACGATCTCGTCGAACCTCGCATCGATCTGCTCCCGGCTCATCCCGAGGATCGCCCCGTTGAGGTAGACGTTCTCACGACCCGAGAGATCCGGATGGAAGCCGGCGCCCACCTCGATCAGACCGGCCACTCGTCCGCGCAGGATCACGCGGCCGTGATCGGGGAAGAGCACCCCGGAGATGGTCTTGAGCAGCGTGGACTTGCCGGACCCGTTGAAGCCGATCAGGCCCACGGTCTCGCCGGCGTGCACGGTCAGATCCACATCGTCCAGGGCCAGGAAGGTGTCGGAGAGCTTCTTCTTCTGCAGCGCGGAGAACACCAGCTCCTTGAACGAATGGTCATGACGCAGGGAGAACTCTTTGGTCACGTGCTGGATGCGCACCATCTCGCGGTCCGTGGGGACGGCCGCGGATTCGGGGACATCCTGGATGTTCGGACTCATCGCTCCGCTCCCCTCACAGTTCCTGGGCGAAGCGCCGCTTGGAGCGCTCGAACACGACGGTGCCGATGACGAAGGTGGCCACGGCGATGAGCAGACCGGCCCACCACAGACCGAACGGCTCCCCCGGTGTGGCGAGGGTCGGATCCATGGGCAGCTTGTCCACCACCGGACCGGAGTACCGCCAGAAGGCGACGTGGAAGAGCTCCACCACGATCGTCAGCGGGTTCAGCTGATAGAGCCACCACCAGATCGTGCCGCCGATCGACTCCTCCACCATGGAGATGCGGTAGAGCACCGGCGAGAGCCAGGTCGCGACCATGACGATGAGGTCCACGAAGTTCTCGACATCGCGGAACGCGGCGTTCAGCGCGGCGGCGAGCATGCCCAGCCCCATCGTGAACACCAGCAGGATCACCATGCCCAGCCCGAAGGCGACCATCGAGGTCGGGGATGGCAGCCATCCCGACAGCAGCGCCCCCACCACGAGCACCAGCAGCTGCGGCAGGAAATGCACGAGCGCCACGATCATGCTCGACCAGGGAAAGAGCTGGCTGGGCAGATAGATCTTCGCCACCAGCGCGCCGTTGCCCGTGATGGACCTCGTGGCATTGCCGAACACCTCGCCGAAGAGGTTGATCACGACGATGCCGCTGAAGAGGTAGACGGCGTAGCCGGGGGTCCCCTTGGACAGCTGCAGGAACACCCCGAGCGCGATGTAGAAGACGATGAACTGCACCGCGGGCTTCACATAGCTCCACAGCATGCCGAGCATGCTGCCGCGGTAGCGCACACGCAGCTCCTTGCGCACCAGCAGGCGCAGCAGGAACCGTTCCCGGATCGGGTTCAGCCAGCCCGCGTCCTGCCCAGGTGCCCGCCATCCCTGCGCCTGCTCGGCGCGGGTGGGGACCAGGGGCAGAGACGCCCGGGGCTCGACGGCCTCCGCGGTCACGCCGGAGCGCTTCCCGTCGAGGAGGCGGCCTCGGGGCCGTGGTCCTGGGCGGCACGATCCTGTTCGCGCACCGGCGCAGGGTTCGCGGCGAAGGTCTTCTCCCACTCCGCGAAGGAGGTGATGTGCTGGGCGGCCTGCTGGTAGGAGCGCTGCAGCTCGGGCCAGCGTCGGTGCAGATCCAGGTGCGTTCGCACGGCCGCGCCGAGCATCGCCCTCACCCGGCGCGGATCGCGCTTGTACCAGGAGACCTGGGTCCCCTCCGCGTTCGAGACCAGGGCGCTGTCGTAGGCGGACAGCCGCCACCACTTCGCATCGAGGTGAGCGATCGCGGCCTGCGGGTGCTCCTCCGAGCGCGAGGTCGGCGTCTTCACCAGCTGCTTGGCCAGGACCTTCCCCGTCCACGCCGGCAGCTTCAGGGGCGTCGGCTCGGTGAACGGCTTCCCCTTGCGCGGAGGCTTGTCCAGATGGACCGACGGGAAGTGGTCCTGGTCCTTCTTCGAGGTCGCATCGTCGAACTGCGCGGCCATCGCCCGGATCTCGGGGAGCTTGGTGCCGATGGACGGATGCAGCGCCTCGGGGCCGTCGAGAACGTCGCGCTGCGCAAGCAGACGCCCGGCCTCGGTGAAGTACTGCATGGAGATCAGGTGCTTGATGTCCAGGAACTGCGACTCCTTGATCACTCGCCCGCCCCGCGCGTACGGCGAGTGCAGCAGCGCCGTGATGATCCGGTTGCGCTCGTGGAAGTAGGCCTGCCAGCCCACCAGATCGTCCTTGTCGACCCAGCTCATGTGCCAGACCCCGGCACCGGGCAGGGAGACCGTGGGATAGCCGGCCTTCTTCGCGCGCAGGCCGTATTCGGCGTCGTCCCACTTGATGAACACCGGCAGGCTGAGACCGACCGCCCGCACCGTCTCGGTGGGGATCAGGCAGCTCCACCAGCCGTTGTAGTCGACGTCGGCCCGGCGGTGCAGCCAGGGCGTGGACCGCAGCGGCTCCTGGGCGAAGTCATGCCCCATGGAGGCGCCCGGGTTCGCCAGCGACGGCTGGATCCTCCAGGGATCGACGACCTCGCCGAAGGTGTGCAGCACGCTGCGGTTGTTGAGATCGAACATGTGCGCGCCGACGATGGTCGGCTTCGTGGCGAAGTCCGCGAAGGTCGCCATCCGGATCAGGGACTCCGACTCCAGCACGATGTCGTCATCGCAGTTGACCACGTAGGTCGAGGTGCCGGTGGTGGCCGCCTCGTACATGCCGCGGGAGAACCCGCCGGACCCGCCGATGTTGCCCTGCTCGATGATCTGCAGCTGCTCGCCGAGGAGCTCCTGCAGCGGTGCCAGCTGCTCGGGGTGGTCGCGCAGCCGATCCGACCCCTGGTCGACGACGTACATCACGTCCAGCAGCTCGCGCAGTGCCGGGTCCTCCGCGACGGTCCGGATGTTGTCGAGGCAGTACGGGACCTTGTTCATCGTCGTCATCCCGATGGAGAAGGTGCCCTCGGTGCGGGCGAGGTCGGCGTCCGCCGTCCACTCCGCGCCGAGGATCGTGAGGTCCTGACCGCCGGCGAAGGCATCGAACCAGTACCAGCCGCCGTCGCCGAAGGCCGTCAGCGGCAGATCGAAGACCTGCTCCGAGCGGCCCGCCGTCACCGTGCGCGACTCCTGGCGCTGGAGGGTGCCGCGAGCGGTGGACCGCATGATGATGAGGTGGCCCCGGCCTGCGGTGCGGATGGTGAGCCGCACTGAGCGGACGGGGGTCCAGCGTCGCCAGTAGCTGGCCGGGAAGGCGTTGAAGTACGTGCCGAAGGACCGCATCGAGCGTGCCGGGATCCGCACCGAGTGCCGATCGCTGAGCTCGCTGACGTCCACCGGGGCCTGCACCGCGCCGCGCGCCGCGGCGCCGGCATCCGCGGTGGCCTCGTTCGCCGGGGCCTCGCCCAGGCCGAAGGCACCTCCGGTGGCACCCGAGCGGGCATCCTCCGCCTCGATGTACAGCGGAACGATGTCCGGGGAGGCCTCGTAGGGGAGGATCAGCCGTTGCAGCAGCCGCTGCGGGGCGCGCTCGGGGGTCGAGTCCTCAGCGGTGGAGTCCTGTGCGGACGGAGTCAGGGTGGGGGCGTTGGCGTTCATGATGCTCCTCGTCGGCGATCGTCACGGGCCCCACGATCCTGACCGTGGGGCTCATAGGTCACGCGCGCAGCAGGTCGGGCAGCTTGTTGTCGGCCATGGACAGGGCCGCGCCGATGGCCATGTGCATGTCCAGGTACTGGTAGGTGCCCAGGCGCCCGCCGAACAGCGTGCGGGGCTCGGCGTCGGCGAGCTCGCGGTAGGCCAGCAGCCGCTCGCGGTCGCTGCCGGAGTTGATCGGGTAGTACGGCTCGTCACCGGTCTCCGCGAAGCGCGAGTACTCGCGCTGGATCACGGTGCGGTCCGAGGGGTAGTGGTCACGCTCAGGATGGAAGTGGCGCGGCTCGATGATCCGCGTGTAGGGAACCTCGGCGTCCGCGTAGTTCATCACCGAGGTGCCCTGGAAGTCGCCCACATCGAGGTGCTCGGTCTCCAGGTCGATGGTGCGCCAGCCCAGCTCGCCGAGCTCGAAGTCGAAGTAGCGGTCCACGGGCCCGGTGTAGACGACCGGGATGTTCCCGCGGGTGGCGTCCTTGTTCAGCGGCTGCGAGGTGTCGAAGTAGTCGGTGTCCAGCTGCACCTCGATGTTCGGATGATCTGCCATCCGCTCGAGCCACGCGGTGTAGCCCTGGGTGGGGAGCCCCTCGTGGGTGTCGTTGAAGTACCGGTTGTTGTACGTGTAGCGCACCGGGAGCCGCGAGATGATCGAGGCGGGCAGGTCCTTGGGGTCGGTCTGCCACTGCTTCCCGGTGTAGTTCTTGATGAATGCCTCGTACAGCGGGCGACCGATGAGGGAGACGCCCTTCTCGTCGAGGTTCTCGGGGTCCGTGCCCGCGAGCTCACCGGCCTGCTCGGCGATCAGCGCCCGCGCCTCGTCGGGCGTGTAGGCGGCTCCGAAGAACTGGTTGACCGTGCCGAGGTTGATCGGCAGCGGGTACACGACGCCCTTGTGGGTGGTGTGCACCGTGTGCTGGTAGCCGGTGAAGGTGGTGAACCGGTTGACGTACTCCCAGACCTTCTCGTTCGAGGTGTGGAAGAGGTGCGCACCGTACTTGTGGACCTCGATCCCGGTCTGCTCGTCGGTCTCGGAGTAGGCGTTGCCGCCGACGTGCGGGCGCCTGTCGATGATCGTCACCTTGGCGCCGTGCTCGACGGCGGCCCGCTCGGCGATGGTCAGGCCATACAGGCCGGAACCCACGATCAGGAGGTCAGGAGTCGACACAGGAGGTCCTTTCGAAGCAGGCGGCGGTCCGCTGGGGACCCGTTCACAGTAGCGGAGCGTCCCTGCCGCTCTCCTGCGGTCCGACGAGTCCTCGCAGGACCCGCCGTGGACGTCACATTCAGGCCGAACTCTCGATGAACTTTCGGTAACCGATTCGTCGCAGCTGCCCGGGGATGAAGCGGTAGACGCCACGCAGCACCAGGTTCCGCAGGAACTGGAAGGGCGTCGTGACAAGGTCGAGGACGAAGCGACGCTGCAGGAACAGATCGCTCGAATACAGGCGCCATCCACCGCGCCGGGCGAACAGATCCTCGTCGACGCGGTAGTCGACGACGACCTCGTCGATATTGCCCATGCGGGCGCCGCCGAGCATCATCCTCTCCCACAGCCAGTAGTCCTCCAGCAGCGGGAGCACCCGGTACCCGCCCACGGCGAGCGCGACAGACCGCCGCATCACCACGGTGGGGTGGTGGAAGGGACTGTGGTGCGGGAGATACTCTACGATCTGGTCGTGCTCCAGCGGGCGGGAGCGCAGCGGGCCCTCGCCCGGAGCGATCCGATCGTTGAACTCGCGCATCGAGCCGCCCAGCAGGTCCAGGGGGGCGAGCGCCGCTGATGCACGGGCAGCGGCGGGCGATTTCTCCGCGCCCGCGCCGCCCTGCATGCGCGGGATCTGCAGCGCGAAGCGCTCCGGGCGGCAGATGTCGTCGGCGTCGGCCCGAGCCACCAGCTCGTGGGGCGAGGCCTCGAGCCCGTCCTGCAGCGCCGCGGCCACGCCGCGATGCGCGTCATGTCGAAGCACCTCGGCCGGGCCGAACTCGCCGTCGAGAACGCGGGCGACGAGATCCTCCAGACCTGCGGGAAGGGGCCCGTCGACCGTGAGGAGGAGGAGATCGGGGCGCAGCTGCTGAGCGAGGGTCGCCGAGGTGATGGCGAGCTCGACCCGCTCCGGGACGTCCCGCCCCCACAACGGCATGAGCACCACGAACGGCGGCGTGCCCCGGTCCGATGCCGGGGCGCCGCGCGGGGCGGTCACCGGCCGGCCGCCCGTTCGATGGCCCGCACGTCGGCCGCGACCTCGGCGTCCATCTGCAGCACCTGCACCGACGGGCGAGGCCCGCGGCGCAGCGCATCCATCAGCCCGCGCACTCCGACGCCCAGCAGGTCGCCACGGTGCCGCAGCAGCTGACCGGCCCAGCCGAGCAGCGTGCGACCGCCATGGAGCACCTTCTCGCCCGGGCTGAAGGAGGTGGTGCGCACCAGCGCCCACAGGCGATTGCGCACGTCGTAGTAGAAGCGCGATCCCGGGTTGGTCTGGGCGTTGCTGAACAGGACGGTGCGGTGCTCCACGACCGAGGAGGGGACCTGCAGACCACGGCCGTGTCGGAGCAACCGCCCCGTGTGCTCGAAGTCGTCGGACCAGATGAAGTAGTCGGCATAGGGCAGCCCCAGCCGGCGCACGTCCTGTCCGTTGAGGAGGGCCGAGACATAGCTCGCAGTGCGGATCGGCCGCCCCCCGGCGCGGGCGGCATCCGCCTTCTCCTGCGCGTTCGCGTCCAGGCGGGTGCGCTGGGTGTTCATGGGATGGTCGCGACCATCGGTCCACACCGCGCGCGAGCTGAGGACGCTCAGCCGCACGGGCGAGGCCTCCAGAGCGTGCAGCAGTGCGGCGAGGGCACCGGGGCGCGGGACGGTGTCGTCGTCCATCACCCACACCCAGTCCGCGTCGTGCCGCACGAGGGCGCGCGCGATCCCGGCGGCGAAGCCCCCCGCCCCGCCCACGTTGCGGCGGAGATGGACGACGTCCGCCCCGATCCGGTGCTCGTCGGCCACGGTGCCACTCGCGTCGCTGGAGGCGTTGTCGATGACCACGACGGCATCCGGGCGCCGCTCCTGGGAGTCGAGCGCGTCGAGGCACTCGCCGAGCAGCTGAGCACGGTTGTAGGTGACTACCACGGCGACTATCCGGGCGGTCGTCGCGTCGGGGTGCGCGGTCCCTGGGTGCGGCGTCGGGCCGACTGCGGGTGCGGAATGGGTCACAGCGCCTCCTGCGGGTGGTCGTGGCCGCGGAACGGCACGTCACCCAGTGTACGGAGGCCGCAGAATATCGAGGACCTCTGGGGATGACGACGCTGTGAAGGTTCCTAGGAGGTTCTGCTCATGCTGGACATTCCGACCGTGCCGAGCCCCGCCGTCGCCCCGCGGACCGCTACCCTGGCGAACGCCGTGCACATCGGGGACGGCTTCGGACGGCCCCGGAACAGCACACCACGTGCACCCCGCACCCTCGAGACCCTCGAGACCCTCGAGACCTCAGAACATCCCGGCCGGGAAGGAGACAGCTGTGAGCGATCACCAGCCCCCGCGCTCCTCGCGACCAGGAGGGCCGCGACGCCCCGCCGGGCACAGGGCCCGCGCCGGAGGCAGCGCCCGTCCGGTCCCGCGATCACCCCGTCAGGGACCCACCGCTGGTTCCACGCCCACCCGGGCGCTCCCGGTGTCCGAGGAGCCCGATGCCGGGATCCGCAGCGGATCGTCCACGCGGGCTGAGGCCGGGCACGACCCGGTCGCTCCCCCGCCCCCAGGGCCCGCACGCAGCACCCGTCGCCGATCCCGGTTCCCGCGGCCCCTGCGGCTCGGGGCGACGCTCATGGTGCTGGTGCTCGTCGTCGTGGTGGGCTGGGTTGCCGGGCTGGTGCTGTGGGCTGACAGCCGCATCGAGCACGTCGACGCCCTCTCCGGGATCGAGAACACCGAGGGGACCACCTACCTGATCGCGGGCTCCGACCGGCGCGGCGGCGACGCCGTGGACGACGACGGGACCGAGGGCGCCCGGACCGACACGATCATGCTCCTGCACAAGGCGCGCAACGGGAACAGCTACCTGATCTCCCTCCCCCGCGACACCCTCGTGGACATCCCCGGCCGCGGCGGCTACAAGCTCAACGCCGCCTATGCCTTCGGCGGTGCACCGCTCCTGGTCGAGACCGTCGAGGAGTTCACCGGCCTGACCATCGACCACTACGTGGAGATCGGCTTCGACGGCGTCTCGGGCATGGTCGACGCCGTGGACCATGTGAACCTGTGCATCGATCGGGACGTGGACGACAAGAAGTCCGGCCTGTCCATGACCGAGGGCTGCCACGACGTGGGCGGCGAACAGGCTCTGGCCTTCGTCCGAGCCCGCTACTTCGACCCCACCGCGGACATCGGGCGGCAGCAGCGCCAGCAGCAGTTCGTCAGCGCGCTCATGGACCGCGTCACCTCCCCGGCCGTCCTGCTGAACCCGTTCAGCCAGGTCAAGCTCGCCGGGGCCGGCTCGGACTCGCTCGTCACGAGCGAGGGCACCGGCATCTTCACGGTGGGCCGGATGGCTCTGACCGCCCGCAGCGCCATGAGCGCGGGAACGCTGACGATGCCCGTGGAGAATCCGGAGTTCCAGACCCAGAACTCCGGGGTCGCGATCCTCACCGACGACGCGGACATCGCCACCTTCTTCGACTCGGTCGAGGACGGCTCGGCCGAGGCCACCGCCGCGGACGGTGCCTGACCCGCTCCTGACCGTGTTCGTGAACCCGTGGGACATCGGCCGTCCCGCCGCCTAGGATGGATGGTGGCGAGCCGGTGGCGCCTCCCGCCCACGGGAAGGGCACAGCCCGCACCGGACACGAGCACGAGGACGTCCGTCTCCCCTCCTGCCCGACCCAGTGGGCACCGGGCCCGGAGCGGAGGCCGCCATGTCCCAGCTGAACCTGCCCGACCATCCCGATCTCTCCCACCTGCGCCGTCAGGCGAAGTCCCTGCGCGACCGCGTGCGACGCGGCGACCAGCAGGCGATCGACCAGGTGAGCGACCACCATCCCGAAGCGCGGGCCCTCGTGCCCCTGCTGGGCGCGGAGGGCACCTCCCCGCCGTTCGCGCTGGCCGATGCACAGCTGACCCTCTCCCGGGCGTACGGCTTCCCCTCCTGGCCCGCACTGCGGCGACACGTCGACGAGGTGCACCGTCTGACCCGTCGGCCCCATCTCGCCCCGCTCGGCACCGGGGCGGACCGGCTGCTCCGGCTCGCCTGCCTGGACTACGGTTCGACGACCCGTGGCAGCTCAGCGGAGGCGGCCGTGCTCCTCGCCGCCGATCCCTCCCTCTCCCGCGCGAGCCTGGCCACGGCCGCCGCGACCGGGGATCTGCTCGCGGCTCGCGAGATCCTCGAGGCGGATCCCTCCGCCGTGCACCGCGAGGACGGGCCATTCGGCTGGACGCCGCTGCTGTACCTGACCTATTCCCGGCTCGGCGGCGCACCGGGGCCGCTCACCGAGCGTCAGATCGATCACCTGGGCGTGGCCCGCCTCCTCCTCGCAGCCGGTGCCGATCCGAACGCGGGTTTCCTCTGGGACGGCCTGACCTCTCCGTTCACGGCCCTGACCGGGGCTTTCGGTGGCGGTGAGCAGGGGGCTCCCCCGCACCCCCAGGAGCTGGAGCTGGCTCGGCTGCTCCTCGAGGCAGGAGCATCGGCGAACGACAGCCAGACGATCTACAACCGCGGCGCGGGCGATGCCCATGCCCGGGACGACACCGAATACCTCGAACTGCTGCTGCAGGCCGGGCTGGGACGCGGTGACGGCGGGCCCTGGCACCGGCTGCTCGCTCCCCGGCATCCAGCTCCCCGCCAGCTCCTCGCCGAGGCGCTCCAGCACGCCGCCCATGCGGGGCTCCCCCGCCGGGTCCGACTGCTCCTGGACCACGGCGCGGATCCCGACCTGCGCAGCACCCATCCTGTGTACTTCGGCCGCAGCCCCTACGAGGAGGCGGTGCTCCAGGGGAACCCTGGGGTCTCCGACCTGCTCGAGAGGGCCGGCGCCGCGACGTCCTCCGTCGGCGACCCGGAGCGAGTGGTCGGGGAGCTCCTGGCCCCGGCAGGGTCCGACGGAACCAGCACACGATCGGACGGAGGACCAGCCGGAGGATCAGCAGGAAGGTCAGCAGGCTCTGGGGCCGACGCCGCGCTGCTGGACGTGGTGCGGCAACGTCACCCCGACCTCGTCGCACGCGCCGCGGCCGCCGGCCGGGCCGACGCGATCGAGCGCTGCCTCGGTCACGGCTTCGGGATCGACGCCCGAACCCCGGCCGGGCTCACGGCCCTGCACGAGGCCGCGGTGCGGGGAGACACCGGAATCGTCACGCTGCTGCTCTCCCGGGGTGCCGATCCGGAGCTGCGTGATCCCCAGCACGGGGCGACGCCGGGGGGATGGGCCGCGCACGGCGGGCACGACGAGCTCGCGGCGCTCCTGCACTCCGCCGCCGAGGACGGCTGAGAACCGCTGGGCGCCGTGGGGCCGGCTCAGCGGACTCCGCGGACGTGGAGAACTCAGCGGAAGAGCATGTCGATGACGATGTTGACCGAGTTCAGCATCGACTGGCCCTTCGAGCGGGAATAGTCGGTGTACAGGATGTGTACCGGGTGCTCCCGCACGGTGAACTTATGGCGACCGATCTCCTCGACGATCTCTGAGGCGTGGGCCATGCGGTTCTGCTCGATCGCGATCTTCTCGCAGGCCTCGCGACCGATCACCCGCAGGCCGTTGTGCGCGTCGGTGAGCTTCACCCCGCTGGTGAGATTCGTGTACCAGACCGCACCGCGCAGAACGATGCGCTTGAGCAGGCCGGGCTTGGTCCGGGAGTCCAGGAAACGGGACCCCAGCACGATGTCCACGCCCTCCGCGTCACGCATTGCGATCATCGCGGCGGCGTCATCGACCTGATGCTGCCCGTCCGAGTCGAAGGTCACGATCTGCCGCATCCCCGGGTCGCGCAGTGCGTAGTCGATGCCGGTCTTCAGCGCGGCGCCCTGGCCCATGTTGAAGGGGTGGCGCACGACCGCGGCACCGGCGCGCGCGGCGATGGCCGCCGAGTCATCCTGGCTCCCGTCGTCGACCGCGACCACGAGCGGATAGCGGGTGCGCAGGTCACGGATGACATCCCCCACCACCTGACCCTCGTTGAACAAGGGGACGACGAACCAGGTCGTGTCCGCTCCCGGGGACGTCTCCTCGACGACTGCTTCGCGCGGGGGCTCGGGGGTGCTCACGGGCTCTCCTTCTGGCTGACGACCGGGGCAGGGCACGATGTCGAGGCGTCGCAGGGCGACGCTCCGGAACGGTCGATGACGATACTCTGTCACGGTGGACCGCTGATGACGGTCACCGTCGTGCATGCGACACCGATCCCGGTGTCGGACTAGGAGGAACCCCGCCGTGAAAACTGCTGTCGTCGCCCTGGGAAAGATCGGACTGCCGCTCGCCGTGCAGTTCGCCGATGCCGGCCATGAGGTGATCGGTGTCGACACCAATCCCCGCCAGGTGGAGCTGATCAACCAGGCCACCGAACCGTTCCCCGGCGAAGCCCACCTCCAGGAGAAGCTCTCCGAGCTGGTCCCGGCCGGGAAGCTGACGGCCACCACCGACTACGCCGAGGCGATCCCCGGTGCTGATGCCGTGGTGATCGTGGTGCCGCTGTTCGTGAACGATGCGACCTGGGAGCCGGACTTCGGCTGGATGGACGCCGCCACGAAGTCCCTCGCCGAGCACCTCACCCCCGGCACCCTGGTCTCCTACGAGACCACCCTCCCGGTGGGCACGCTGCGCACCCGGTTCGTGCCGATGATCGAGGAGATCTCCGGGCTGAAGGAGTCCGTCGACTTCTTCGCCGTGTTCTCCCCCGAGCGGGTCCTGACCGGACGCGTGTTCGAGGACCTGCGCAAGTACCCCAAGCTGATCGGCGCTCTGACCGAGGCGGGCACGCAGCGGGCCCGCGAGTTCTACGAGTCCGCGCTCCAGTTCGATGAGCGCCCCGATCTGAACAAGCCCAACGGGGTGTGGGACCTGGGGTCACCGGAGGCCTCGGAGCTGGCGAAGCTCGCCGAGACCACCTACCGCGATGTGAACATCGGCCTCGCCAACGAGTTCGCGCTGTTCGCACAGGACAACGGCATCGACGTGTACAAGGTCATCGAGGCGTCGAACTCGCAGCCCTACTCCCACATCCACCAGCCCGGCATCGCGGTGGGCGGGCACTGCATCCCCGTCTACCCGCGCCTGTACCTCTCGACCGATCCGCGGGCCGAGACGGTGCGCACCGCCCGCACGCTGAACGCGTCGGTCCCCGCGAAGCTCGTCGAGCGGGCCTCGGGCCTGCTCGGTGAGCTGAAGGGCCTCAAGGCCGTGGTGCTCGGCGCCTCGTACCGCACCGGGGTGAAGGAGACCGCGTTCTCCGGCGTGTTCCCCGTGGTCGAGGCGCTGCGTGAGCATGGCGCCGAGGTCGCGGTCCACGACACGTACTACGACGATGCCGAGCTCGAGGGCTTCGGCTGGGCCCCGTACCACGTGGGCGAGGCCGCGGACCTGGTGATCGTGCAGACCAACCACGCCGAGTACAAGGACCTCACCGCCGCCGACGTGCCCGGTGTGAAGCTCATCGTGGACGGCCGCAACATCACCACCGCCGAGAACTGGACGGGCACGCCCCGCCTCGTCCTCGGCGACGGCTCCGCCTCCACCCACCAGCAGGCCGAGGAGGCCTGACCTCGTGGGTGAGCACGAGCTGATCCTCGCCCTGGTCCCCGCGCTCGACGTGGGCAGCCGCACCTTCATCATCCAGCTCCTGCTGGTGCTCGGGATCGTGGCGATCATCGCGTGGCTGTTCATCAAGCGCGGTGCGAAGCAGCTGGCCGTGCGCCGGCTGCTGGTCATCGCCTTCGCGGCCTTCGCCGTGCTGACCGTGATGTTCCCCGGGATGCTGAGCCGGGTGGCGAACCTGGTCGGGGTTGGCCGTGGTGCCGACCTGCTGCTGTACGCGACCGTGCTCGTCCTGCTGGGCTTCCTCGCCCTGCAGGAGGCACGCACCAAGGCAGCGGAGAAGCGCACCACGTACCTGGCCCGTCGGCTCGCCCTCGACGAGGCGGTGCCCCCGTCGCAGTACCGCGCAGAGGCGCTGCCCCGATCCGATAGGTGACCCCGCTGCTCTCCCTGCTCCTGACCATCCTGGTCGTCCTCGCCGCGGCATACCTTCCGGGGTATGTCGCGGTGAGGGCGCTCGACGGGTCGCGCCTGCTCGCCCTGGCGCTCGCTCCGGCACTGGCCGCGGCGATCGCCGGGATCAGCGCGGTGGCCGCGTCCGTCCTGGCATGGCACTGGTCGATGCTGCCGTTCCTTCTCGGCGCGGCCGTCCTCCTCGCCGTGGCCTTCGGGCTGCGCCGACTGGGCGTTCGCCTGCCGTCCACCATCCTGGACGGTGCGCTGTCACCGCGCCGTGCGGTCCCGGGCGGGGCCCTGTGGATGATCGGCGCTCTTGCCGTCTCGCTCGTGCCGATCGCGATCCGGGCCGGGCGGCCCGACGCGATCCTCGAGCGCTGGGACACCCTGTACCACCTCTCGGCCCTGCAGCGGATCCGGGAGACGGGGGACGCCTCCTCCCTGCACGTCGGCTCCGTCTCGAACTCCGCGGGCGATCCCACCTTCTACCCCGCAGCCTTCCACGCCCTCGCCGCGGTGGTCCCCGGGGTCACCACGCCCACCCTGCTCAACGGCACGGTCCTGGCCCTGGCGGTCGTGCCTTGGATCCTGGGCATCGCCCTGCTGGCCCGTGCCCTGTTCCCCACCACCGGATGGGCACCGTTCGCCGCTGCGATCACGGCCGCGCTGATCCCTGCCAGCCCCGTGGACCTGTGGATGCACCTCTCCCCCGTCCCGAACCTGTCCGGCTTCGCCGCGCTGCCCGGGGTGATCGCCGCGGCGGCCGCCCTCTGGGGCGCCCTGCTCCCCCGGTTCACGCTGCGGCCCGTCGTGGCATCGCTCCTCGTGCTGGGCCTCGCCGGGGCTGGCCTGGGGCTCATGCATCCGAACGTCGCGGTCACCGCCCTGATCCTGCTCACCGCGCTCACCGCGGTGACCGGCGCCTCGTCCTGGCGGCGGCGTCACTGGCTGGTCGTGGTGCCGGTGCTCACCCTGCTCCCGGTGGTCCTGCTCTCGTACACCCCGCTCGGGTCCCAGGTGACCGGGTTCAACGGCGGGCTGGTGGTGCAGTGGTGGCTCGCCCTCGGCGAAGTCGCTCTGGGCCTGCTGACGGTGTGGCCGATGGCGCTCGGCGTCGTCCTGGCGGTGCTGTGGTGGCCGGGCCTGATCTCGGCGTTCCGCACAGCCACCTGGCGCTGGCTCGCCGTCGCCTGGGTGGTGATCGCGGTGATCTACCTCGATGCGGCGCTCGACTCCCCGCTGAACCTGTCGACCCTGTACTACCGCGGCCAGGACCGGGTCTCGATGCCGCTCGCGATGCTCTCCGCCGTGCTCGTGGTGCCCGGCCTCCAGGCCTGGGCGAGGCTGCTGGTTCGCTCGCGGGGCGAGGCCCGCACTCCGGGCGCCGCTCGCGCTGATCTCCGACCGGCTCGGACGGTGACGGTGATCCTCGTGATCGCCGCAGTCGCCGCGGCCCTCTCGTCGGTGCCCAGCCGCTCCGACAACGCCGCCAAGAACCTCGCCGCCGACTATCCCGGCCGGGGCCGGTTCCTCCAGGCCGACGAGCGTGCGCTGTTCGAGCAGTACGTGCCGGAGATGGATCAGGACGGCACCCTGCTCGCCAGCCCGTTCTCCGGCGGCGCGCACCTGTACGCCATGTTCGGTCAGGATGTGCGCCTGCCCGTGGCCGGGATGGCCTATACGGACCTGGACCGGCAGCTCATCTACGCGACCGAGGATGCCGCGACGGATCCGGCGTCGTGCCGGGTGCTCGAGGAGAACGGGATCCACTACGTGTACCAGGAACGGATGCCATACAACCGTCACACCACGTCCGACTCCCTGAACGTCGCCGGCCCCGACCTGGGCATCGTGCTCTTCGAGACGGATCACTCGCGGATGATCCAGATCGACTGCGATCCCGGGGACGGGAGCTATGACCCTGCCTGAGAAGGCCGGTCAGCAGAACCGACCTGCGGCGGAACCGCACGTCCCGGTCTCGCCCCCCGCCGAGGCTGTCCCCGCTGTGCCCAGTTCGCCCGCAGTGCGCCGCTATGCGCCGGTGCTGGACCTGATCCGGATCCTCGCGGTGCTCGGCGTCGTGTGCGTGCACGTCCTCGCCGACCATCTCGAGCCGAGCTCGCCGATCGTCCTGCACATGCTGCGATCCCTGCTGTCGACCGCCGTGCCCACCTTCCTCATGATCTCCGGCGCGCTGAACCTCGCTCCCGCCGCCCTGCGGCACGGCTCGGGCCGGTTCCTCGGCCGGCGACTGCGCCGGCTCCTGCCCGCCACCGTGGTGTGGACGGCGTTCTATCTGCTGGTGATGAACGTGCTGGTCCCCGTCGGCCCCGTGGACTGGCGGGAGCAGGCCTCCTTGCTGGTCACCGCCGAGACCTATCCCCACCTGTACTTCCTGCCCCTGATCATCGGCCTGACCCTCATCTCCCCGGTCCTGGCCACCTATGTCGGGGACTCGGGCCGACGCGCCTGGGTCACCGGGGCGGTGTGCGCGCTGTGGGCCCTGGTGGTGATCGCGCTCCCGTTCCTCACCGAGGGTCTGCTCGGGGAGGCGGTGGTGCCGCTCCCGCTGGGGTCGATGACGTACTTCCTGCCGTACATCGGCTACTACGTCCTGGGCCGCGCCGCCTGGGCCGCGCCGGTGTCCCGCCGGACCTCGATGCTCCTGCTGCTGATCGCGGTGCCGGCTCTCACCGCGGCGACCACCTGGGCCTACCGATCCCCCGTGACGCAGACCCCTCCGGGCCAGGCACTTCTGCCCACCTATCTGACGCCGACGGTGATGCTGCTCGCTCTGGCCCTCGTCATCGCCGTCATGGCACTGGGCCGGGGCTGGAGAGCCTCCGCAGGCATGGAGTCGGCACTGCGCACCCTCGGCGACGCGACCTTCGGCGTGTTCCTGGCGCACTTCGCGATCCTGGTGGCGCTGCGCGGCGCCGGGTTCCCCGAGGGGTCGCCGCTCGCGGTGCTCGCCCTGATCGTCGTGGTGGCCATGCTCTCCACCGGCTTCACCCTGATGGGGAAGCGGATCCCGGGACTGCGCACGATCCTGTGAGGAAGGATCCCGCGGTTTCTCAGCCGTCCCGGGTGCTGCGCTCCTCGAGGCTCGCGAGCACCTGCTCGGCGCCCTGCATCGCGCAGCCGCCGAGCGAGGCGTTCTCGAGCGTCCAGCGGCGCAGGTGCTGCGGATCCGCCCCGCCCTCGCCGTGGCCCTCACCCTCGAGCGCCGCACGCATCGCCTCGGCGACGTGCTCGGCATCGTGGTCGCAGGCCCAGCCCAGCGCATTGTCCCGGATCCGGTCGTGGGCGGCGCCCTCGCCGGCGTGGATCACGGGGGTCCCGGTCGACGTCGCGGCGTAGATCTTGGTGGGCAGGGCGAACTCGTAGCCCTGGCCGGGAGTGATCGAGGACAGCCCGGCGGCGGCCCCCCGCAGGTGCGCGGCGACCTGGGCGGGCGGGATCTTGTCGCGGAACTCGATCCCCTCGATGCCCTCCGCGCGCACCCGTGCCTCGAGCGCATCGCGGCCGGAGCCCTCGGAGAAGAACAGCAGCCGCGCCGTGGGGTGGGTGGCGCGCACCCGGGCGAAGGCGTCGACGAACACACCCGCGCCCTGCCACTCGGAGACGGTCCCGGCATAGACGAAGTAGGGGCCCTGCTCGCCGCCGGTCCCGCCCTGATCGCTGAAGGTGTCGGTGTCGATGCCGTTGCCGACCATCACCAGGCTCGGTCGGGAGCCGATGAGCTCCTCGAGCCGGTGCTGGACCCCCGGGGAGATCGTCAGCACGCGCGCCGCCCGCTTCCACACGGTCTTCTCGGCCCAGCGCACGACGGTGCGCACGAGCGTCGGCACGCCGTCGACGCTCTCGGTCGCATCGGACCAGACGTCGGCCGCGTAGAAGGTGTACGGGACCCGACGGATCGCCGCCGCGACCATCCCGACCATGCCCGTGGTGGGCGGCGGCTCGAGCACGAGCGCATCCATCGGGCGCTGCAGCAGCAGGCGCAGCGCGAGCGGGAGGTCGAAGCTCAGGTACGAGACGTAGCCGCGCACCTGGCCCTGCGAGTCGCGCTTGACCGGCCAGCGGGACACCTTCCGGGCCCGCGAGCGGACGCTCCCTGCACCGGGCGCGGTGGTGGTCAGCACCGTGACCTCTGCGCCGGCCCGTTCGAGCGCGAGCACGAGCGCCTCCTGCCGGAACGCGGCCGCGACCGGCTCCGGGGTGTAGACGCGGGTCGCGACGACGACGTGCGGGGGCCTGGTGCGGCCGCGCCGGCGGGCGGTGCGCGAGCGGGCCATCAGGCGCGCTCGCGGAGGGCGTCGATGCTGCGCAGGGAGGCGTGGCCGTCGCCGTAGTGGGCTGGGCGGTCCGCGGTGGGGCGGGGGCGCATCACGGCGGCGGTGAGGTCGGCGGGTTCGGGCACGAGGCGGTTCCAGTCGTTCTCGAGGGTCTCGACCCATTCGGTCTCGGTGCGCACGGTGGAGCCGGGGGTGCCCAGGAGGTAGGCCTCCTTCTGGAGGCCGCCGGAGTCGGTGACCACGGCGCGTGCGTGCTGCACGGCGTTGATCAGGTCGGGGTAGGCGACGGGGGCGCCGACGTGGACGGCGCCGCCGGCGAGCTCGATGCCGGCGTCCTTCGCCTTGGCGACGAGGCGGGGGTGGGCGAACAGGGCCAGGGGCATGTCGAGGGCCTGGAGGGCCTCGATGATGCCGCGCAGCCGGGCCGGGTCGTCGGTGTTGTCGGCGCGGTGGATGGTCGCGACGGCGTAGTCCGCGGCGGGGTCGATGCCCTCGGGCAGGGCGACCGGGGTGTCCTCGAGGGAGGCGGCGACGCGCAGGCACACGTCGGTCATGACGTCGCCGGTGACGACAGTGCGGTCGGTGAGGCCCTCGGCGGCGAGGTGTGCTCGGGCGACCTCGGTGGGGGCTAGGAGGAGGTCCGCGGCGTGGTCGGTGATGACGCGGTTGTGCTCCTCGGGCATGCGGCGGTTGAAGGAGCGCAGGCCGGCTTCGAGGTGGGCGACCTTGAGGTGCATCTTCACGGCGGAGAGGGCGCCGGCGAGGGTGGAGTTGGTGTCTCCGTAGACGAGGGTCCAGTCGGGCTGGTGCTCCTCGAGGACCTCGTCCATGCCGGCGAGCATGGCGCCGGTCTGGCGGCCGTGGGAGCCGGAGCCGATGGCGAGGTTGACGTCCGGGGCGGGGATCCGCAGGTCGGCGAAGAACACGTCGCTCATGGCGGCGTCGTAGTGCTGTCCGGTGTGGACGATGATGTGCTCGACGTCGTCGCGCTGGGCGGCGGCATCCGCGATCGCGGCGAGCTTGACGAACTGCGGGCGGGCGCCCACGACGGACAGGATCTTCACAGCTTCGGGTTCCTTCCGGGTACGGGTCCCCCGGTGCCGGGGGTTGTCTCGAGGGTCGGCCCCAGGGCTCGAGCCGCTGGGCCCTGAGGTCGGGGCTCTGGAGTCAGGGCTCTGAGGTGCTGCTTCCGGGGGCCAGCAGGCGGCGCACGGCGTCGGTCCAGGGGATGGAGAGCCGGTCGCTGCCGAGCTCGGCGGCCGCACGGTCCGCCGCGGCCTTCATGGCATCGATCCGTGCTGGCGTCAGATCCAGCAGCTCGTCGGCGACCGTCTCCACCTCGAAGTCCGCGGTCACGGACCCCAGGTCGTACGACTCGACGTATCGGCGCATGTCCGGGCTGGGACCGATCACGATGCCCAGCCGGGCCTGGACGAACTCGAACAGCTTGTTGGGCACGGTGTGCTCGAGGTTGAAGGTGGTGGGCGGGCACACGAACAGGCCGACGTCGTATCCCGTGAGGGTCGGCACGATCTGGTCGAAGGGGACCGGGTCCAGGACCGTGATCGCGGGGTCCCCGAGGTCCTCGACGCGTCGGGTCAGCTCCGCGATGTAGGCGCTGTCACCGGGCATCAGGTAGAGGTCCAGGGTCAGGGAACCTGGCCGCCGCGCGTTCGCGGCGGCCACCGCGTCGATCATGATCTCCAGCCGACGGGCACGACCGGCGGCCCCGGTGTGGACCAGACGGATCGGGCCCTCTCGGGGGGTCTCGCGCACAGAGATGTCCGCCCGATGCCGGGCGGCGTTGGGCACCACGTCGGCAGCGATCCCGAACTCCTGGCCGTAGGCTTCGGCGAGACCCGGTGAGACCGTGGTCACGCTGTCGACGCGGGTCAGGTGCTCCGTGACGATCCAGCGCACGACGGGGCGCTGGTAGCGCTCCCAGAGCGCATCACCCTCGCGCTGACGGGTCGCGTACTCGTGCATGTCGGCGTGGACCCCCCGACGGGGCGCGAGCTCCCGAGCGAGCGGGACCGACGGAGCGTCGTTCGCGACGACGACGTCGTGGCTGCCCGGGGCGATCTTCCCTCGCAGGAAGCGCACCCAGGGTGCGTTGTCATAGAGACGGCGGAACTGCCTGGTCAGCACCAGGGCGTAGAAGCGCCGGTAGTCCGAGCGCCAGTTCCCGAGCTCCTCGGGGACCTGCACGTGGGAGGCGACCCCGGCAGGGGCCGCCCCGTACCCGGCCGTGTGGACATCGCCGAGCTCGCTGAGCAGAGCGATCTGGCGCAGCACGCGCGGGTCCCGTTCGATCGGGGACAGGGACAGAACCAGGATCGAGGGGCTCATCGGGCTCGTCCTCGGCATCGGAGTTCGCACATCACGAGCTGATCCTCGCACGCCGCGGCCGGTGCCCCCGGCGACCTTCCGGGCACGGGCGTGTCCATTCTGTGACCTTTCATCGACGGTCCGACGGATCCGAGGACTCCGGGCCGGCGACCGGGTTCGTGGAGCTGACGAGGGCGGCGACCGCCTCCCGCCACGGCTCGGAGGTGACCTCCGCGCTGAGCGACTGCGCCCGTGCATCGGCGGCGGCTTTCCACTGCGTGATCTGCTCCGCGTCGACGGCGAGCAGCGCGGTGCGGATCTGCTCGGCGGTCGCCTCGTCGACGGCGGTGCCGATCCCGTGCTCCTGGACCATCTCCCGCATGTCGACCCCGGGGCCGACGATCACGCCGAGCCGTGCCTGGACGTACTCGAAGAGCTTGTTCGGCAGCGCATGGACGATGTTGAAGTTCGTCGGCGGGTAGATGATCAGGCCCAGGTCGTAGCCCGCCAGGGTCGGAACGATCTGCGCGAAGGGGACGGGGTCGCAGATCCGCACACCGGCGTCGGGATGCGCCGCGACGAGCTCGCCGAGCTCGCGATGGTAGGAGGCGTCGCCGCCCTTGAGGTACAGGTCCAGCGTGAGGCGGCCGGGGGCCTCGGCGGCGGCCTCGATCACCGCACCCACCATCTCGGCGATGCCGCGACCGCGCACGGCGGAGCCCATATGGACCAGGCGCACCGGGGAGCCGACGGTCGAGGGCTCGATGTCCCCGCGGAACGGGGAGGCGTTCGGGACCACCCTCGCGGTGACCCCGTACTCGGCGGCGTACTGCGCGGCGAGTCCGGGCGAGACGGTCGTCACCGAGTCCGCGAGGGTCACATGGCGACGCACCATCCAGCCCTGGAACGGCCCCACCAGCGTGCGCCACCAGCGCTCGTCCTCGCGCTGACGCGGTGCGTACTCGTGGAGGTCCGCGTGGACACCGAGCCGCGGCCGCAGCGCGAGCGCCAGGGGGACGGCATTGACGTCGTTGGCGATGATCACGTCGACGCTGTGCGGAGCCACCCGGTCCAGGACGAATCTCGTGCGTCGGGCCCCGAAATAGGCGCGCCGATAGCGGCGTGCGGCGTACAGGACCATCAGGTGCCGGAAGCTCGGACGCAAGGAGTCCAGATGGGCGGGCACCTCGACGTGCTCCGTGACACCGGCCGGGGCGCCGCCGTAGCCGACGGTCACCAGCTCGTAGTCGTCCTTGAACATCTCGATCTGCCGCAGCACCCGGGGATCCCCCGTCAGCACCGAGAACGACATGATCAGAAGACGTGCACGTGGCATGCTCGAAGTGCTCCCTCGGGGATCGTGGATCGGCCGTGGCCGCAGGCCCTGCGGGCCACCCACATGGTACGCGGGGACGAGCGCGCTCCGACGCATGCCGTGGTCATGGGACCATGACGTCATCCATGGTTCATCCCCCGTCCTGAAGGGACCTTCGTGCGCATCACGGTCATCACCACCTGGTTCCCCACCGATGTGGCCCCGTCCCGGGGATCCTTCGTGGTCCGCGACACCCTGGCGATCGCCCGGCATGCCGACGTCCGGCTGATCCACCTCGTGCCGCCGGCCGACGATGACGGCAGCCGCCGTCTCGTCCACGACGGGATCGACGTGCTGCGCATCCCGATGGACCCCAAGCGGCCGGACCAGGTCCTCCGAGCATCTCGCGCCCTGGAGCACGCGGTGCGCGGCGCCGACGCCGTGCACTCGATGGCGTTCTCCTCGCTACTCCCCCTCGCGCTGCGCCGCCCGGACGTGCCGTGGATCCATACCGAGCACTGGTCCGCGCTGACCACCCCGGCCACGCTCCCCCGGCCCGCCCAGCTCGGGCTCCCCGTGCTCCGTCACCTGCTGTCGCTGCCCGACCGGGTGACCGCCGTCTGCGACTTCCTCGCCGCGCCGATCCGCGAGGTGCGCGCCGCGCGACCCACCGCGATCGTCCCCTGCATCGTCGAGCCCGGCGAGGTCGTCCCGCGCCGCGACCGACGTGACGGCTCCCTGCGCCTGGTCTCCACCGGCGGGCTCATCGATCGCAAGGACCCGCTGCTGGCCGTCGACGTGCTCGCCCGTCTCGTCGAGCGCGGGGTCGACGCGCGGCTCGAGTGGCTCGGGGACGGGCCGCTGCGGGAGGACACCGTGCGCCGCGCGGCGGAGCGAGGTGTCTCCGAGCGCCTGGTCCTGGCCGGCAGCGTTCCCGGCGACGAGGTGCGTGCGGCACTCGCCCGCGCCGATCTGTTCTTCGGCCCCACCAAGGCGGACAACTTCTTCGTCTCCGCCGCGGAGGCGATCGTCGCCGGCCGCCCCGTGGTGCTCGGCGCCACCGGCGGACAGGGCGAGTATGTCCAGCCGCAGGTCGGAGCCCTGGTCGCCGAGCAGGACGCCGATGCCTATGCCGACGCCGTGCTCGAGGTCGATGCGCGGACCCGGAACCTCGGGGCCCAGGAGATCGCCGACACCATCGGCGACAGCTTCTCGACCCGGACCGTCGCAGCCGGTTACCGCGATCAGTACGAGCGCCTGCTCCACGGCAGCAGCGACCACCACGCCGCAGGGTCGACGGGTGCCGCACGGGCAGCAGGTGCCCCGGGCACCGATGGCGCAGGAGACCCGACTGCCGGCCCGGTCGTCGATGTGATCATCGCCTGCCACACCCCGGAGCGTCCCGTGGGCCGCGCCGTCGCCTCGGTCCTGGACGGGAACGGCGAGCTGGCAGGCGTCACCGTGGTCTGCCACAACATCGCGGCCGCCGAGATCGCCGCAGTGATCCGCCCGGAGCACCGCGACCGGGTGCGACTGATGGAGCATCACGACTCCTACCGTTCGGCCTCGGGGCCGTTCAACGCCGGGATCCGGGCCAGCAGGAGCGAGTTCGTCGCGATCCTCGGGTCCGACGACACCCTCGCTCCCGGGGCGGTCCGCTCATGGCTCGCGGTCCAGGAGAGCACCCGGGCGGACTTCGTGATCACCCGCCTGGCACTCGGATCGGCCACCGCCGGGGTCCCGACGCCGGCGGTGCGAGCATACCGTCGGGGACTGGTGGACCTCGTCGCCGATCGCCTGAGCTACCGGTCCGCACCGCTGGGCCTGATGCGCCGTTCGCTGCTCGAGTCCACCGGGATCGAGCTCGTCGAAGGGGCGACCATCGGAGGCGACGTCGCGATGGTCACGCGCCTCATGGCGACCTGGCGCACCGCCTACGACCGGGGTGGTCCTGCCTACGTGATCGGGGAGGACGCCGGTGACCGCGTCACCTATGTGGTGCGGCCGATGCAGGAGCAGCTCGGATTCTTCCCGGACCTGCTCGACGCCGGATGGTTCGCGGCGCTGCCTGCGGCGGCTCGCCGCTCGATCGGGACGAAGCTGCTGCGCATCCACGTCTTCGGGGCGGTGTTCTACCGCGAGGATCCGGCCATCTGGACCTCGCGGGAGCGCACCGATCTGGCGGCCATCACGGCCGAGGTGATCGCTCGGGCGCCCGGCTGCCTGGAGCCGCTGTCCCGTGCGGATCGTCGACTCGTCGACGCCTGCCTGAACCCCGAGGTCCCGGCGACCGAGCTCATCGCCGCGGCGCAGGATCGCCGCCATCACGGGCGACCGGCGACCCTCATCCCGCGTGAACCGCGGTTCGTGCTGGACCGCGAGGCCCCGCTGCGCTTCATGGCGGCGTCCCTCGCGGTGCGTCACCTGCCCCGCCTGCAGGGAGCGGTCAGCGGGCGCTGATCCGCTCCAGAGCACGCGCCCACGCCTCGATCTGGACCTCGGCCGAGAGCGCCGAGGCCGAGGCGTCCGCCGCCTGCTTGAAGCGGTCGATCCGCGACGCGTCCAGGCTGTGCAGGACAGCGCCCAGCGACTCCGCATCGGGCCCGGGCAGCACGTCGCCGATCCCGTGCTCGCGCACCAGGTCCGCCATGTCCGGCGACGGTCCGACCAGCACGCCCACCCGGGCCTGCACCGCCTCGAAGAGCTTGTTGGGCAGGCTGTGCTCGAGGTTGAAGGTGGTGGGCGGGAACACGACGATGGACAGGTCGTACTCGGCGACGGCGTCCACCAGCTCGGTGTAGGGAACGGGATCACGGAAGCGGACCGCCGGGAGGTCCCGTGCACGTTCCTGCAGGGCCTCGATGTAGCCGGGCTCGCTGGGCACCAGCATGAAGTCGAGCGTCATGCCCTCAGGGGCTCCGCGCATCGCGTCGACCATGGACTCCAGCCGACGGTTCGCGCGCGCGACCCCCGTGTGCAGGAGCCGGATCCGCTGCCCCGTGGGGCGCGGCGCCCGGTCCTCGTAGGCGGCGGCGTTCGTGACGACCTCAGGCACCACGCCGAACTCCCGCTCGTACTCGGCGGCGAGCCCTGGGGACACGGTGGTCACGGAGTCCACCCGGGGCAGGCAGGTGCGGCAGATCCACCGCTGGTACGGCGCGATGAACCAGCGCCAGGTGCGCACGTGCTCCTTCTCGCGGGGCGCGTACTCATGGAGGTCGGCGTGAATGCCCTGGCGGGGGGCGAGCCACAGGGCGAGCGGCAGGGTGTTCACGTCGTTCGCGAGCACGATATCCGCCTGGCCGACGTGGGCCTCGAGGGCGGTGCGCGCGGCCCGAACGGCGCTCATGTCCCAGTAGGCGTGGCCGAAGCGACGGGTGAGCAGGTACTTCTTGCTGCTCGGCCAGGCCCGGGTGTTCTCGGGCAGCTCGATGTGGCGCACGGCGGGGTGCGGCGTCGGTCCGAACCCGACGGTCGTGACCTCGTACTCCTGCGCGAAGCGGTCGATCTGGCGCTGGACGCGGGGGTCCCGTGCGAGCGTCGAGAACGAGACGATGGTCAGCGAGGTCATTCCGCGTCCTCCTCGGGCACCGCCACGGCGCCGCGCGAGCGGCCCAGCCCTGCCAGTGCGGCCTGCTCGGCGAAGGCGGGCACGGCGGCGACGACCTCGTCGAAGGTCCCCGAGGCGGCGATCTCGCCCTCGGACATGTAGAAGACGATGTCGCAATGCTGGATCGTCGCGAGGCGGTGCGCGACGGTGATCGTGGTGACGTCCCCGCCGAGGTTGCGGATCGCAGCGGTCACCGCGGCCTCGGTCTTGGTGTCCAGGGCGCTGGTGGCCTCGTCGAGAACCAGCACCGATGGCTCCGCGTACAGGCCACGGGCGATCCCCATCCGCTGGCGCTGGCCGCCGGAGAGGGTCATCCCCCGCTCGCCCAGCCGTCCCTGGGTGCCTCCCGGGCGGTCCTCGATCACGCCGAGCATCTGCGCCCGGGACAGGGCAGTGCTCACGCGTTCCTCGTCGACGTCGGACGGGTCCCAGGTCAGTGCGACGTTCTCCCCCACGGTGACGTCGAAGAGGGCGACCTCCTGGGGCACATAGCCGACGGTCGAGCGCCACTGGCGCAGCACCGTGGTGATGTCGGTGCCGTCGACCAGGATCGTGCCGCTGCTGGGAGTGAGCAGTCCGAGGAGCAGGTCCACGAGCGTCGACTTGCCGGCTCCGGAGGTGCCCACGAAGGCGACCGCGGATCCGGCGGGGATGCGCAGGGAGACCCCGCGGATCGCCGGCTCCTCCCGGCTGGGGTAGGTGAAGGTGACGTCGTCGAAGACGATGTCGTGGAGGCCGCTGTCCAGGGTCGCGGTGTCCGGGGCGTCCTGGCGCTCGACGGCGGTGCGGGCGAACTCGATGTCGTCGATGATGTAGTCCGCGAAGGCCGCGTTGGTCAGGATGCGGTTCTGGGTCGCTTGGAAGCGCGTCAGGGAGGGCACCAGGCGGAAGCCGGCCACGGCGAAGAGCGCGACCGAGGTCATCGCGGACGCCGCCCCGTTGTCCGGGAGCCCGGCCAGGTAGCCGGCTCCGCCGACCACGACGAACCCGCCCACGAGCCCGGCATCGAGCACGAAACGCGGCATCTGGTTGTAGTACTGCGCGAAGGCGCGGGTGCGTGCCGCCGCCGAACGACGGTCGGCGACGATGTCCGTCACCTGCTTCTCGTTGCCCTTGAGGGTGAGCTCCTTGAGGGCCGCGAGCACCTCGCCGAGCAGCCGGACCACCGCGATCGAGTTGTCCCGGTTGGCGGCGCCGTTGCTCACCGCGAGCGGGCTGATCACCCGCGAGAGGACCAGCGCGATCAGGCCCAGGTAGGCGAAGGTCGCCAGGGCGGTCTGCCAGTCCAGGAGCAGCAGCCCCACGCCGATCACCGTGATCGTCGCGAACTCGGCGACCACCGTCATCGACGGCATCAGCACATTGGCGACCACGGCGGCGACGCCGGAATCGACCATGCGGATGATCTCCTGCGTGGACTTCGACGTCCGGTCCACCCACGAGGCGGACATGTACGAGCGGAAGAGCGTCTGTCCGATCGAGACCTCGTGCTGCGCGAAGCGCTGGGTGGCGATCCGGATCGTGAGCAGGTTCAGGAAGCTCTTGACCATGATGAGGACGACGAACACCCCGACCAGCCACATCATCTCCTCGAAGGAGTGCAGCTCCCAGCCGACGACCGGGATCGTCACCGACTGGTCAGGGCTGGTCAGTCCAGGGATGACGATGGCGATCGCGCCGAGCGCCACGACGTCGAGCAGGGCCAGCAGGCTCATCACGATGCCGAAGGTCACCAGGAACCGTCGGGAGTTCGCCGGCAGCACCGAGAGGGTGCGCCGCACGATCCTGAGCGTCTGCTTCACAGCTCGTCCTCTTCCGGTCGGGTCAGCATGGAGCCTCCAGTTCGTACAGGGCATAGGGTCCCTCGCCGGCGACGGGCGTCAGCAGGGAGTCGGGGATCTCGCGGAGCCCGTCCCACGGTGCCGAGGCCTCCGGGTTCAGGGCGACGCCGGAGTGCTCCGAGGTGTCACGGTACAGGTGGGTGGGGTGGAGTCGCTGATAGGCGGCGCAGACCCGTTCGTCCTCGTCGGCACTCATGTACCAGGCCGCCAGCATCCGGCTGTCGCTGGTCTGCGGGGTCGCGAGGGTCGGGAACACCGTGGTGACACCGCCGATGGACCAGTAGAGCGTCGCGCCGTCGCGCGGGTCCGCGAGGACGACCGCGTCCGCCGGGAGCTCGGCCGCCGTGCGTTCGATGAAGTCCCGCTCCTGCTGGGTGTCGTACGGGGCGAGGTGCACGCCGTACGCCGTGTAGGCGAGGGACCCCATCAGAGGCAGCCGCTGCGGGACGATCAGTGCGACGGCCACGGTGACCAGCAGAGCGCCGAGGGCGAGGGGCGCCAGGATCGCCTGGGCGCGTCGGCGTCGGGCCCTCGACAGGGCGACGACCGCGAGCACACCGCGGGCGGCCAGGATCACGAGCATGCACATGAGCAGCGGGGCGATCCGCTCGCGAGCCCCGTACCAGGGGTTGACCAGAGCCGCGCTGAGCGCGCCGGGCAGTTCGGTGGCCAGGGAGAGGCCGAGGCAGACCAGCGTGCCGACGCCGGCGGTCAGCGTCGTCGGCTCACGGTGCCGGGCGCCCGCGACGGCTCCGATCACCGCGAGCAGCATCACCACGGCGACTGGCCAGATCGGATCACCGATCACCGGGATCCGGGGAGAGTCCACGAGGATCTGCCGCAGGACGTCGCGCAGCGGCAGCGGGCTCGGTCCGGTCATATTCATCCCGTTGAGCATCGTCGCGGAGAGGGCGACTGCCGCGCAGGCCGAGAGCAGTGCCAGGGTCAGCTGGACGATTCCCCGGCGCACGTCGTCGCGCTGGACGATCCGCTGCGACCCGCGGACCAGCAGGGCCATACCCGCTGCCACCGCGACGGAGAAGAACACCGCCGGGTGAGCGAGGGCGGCCCCGACGATCACGGCGAGGTGGCCCAGCGCCGGCCAGACACCCACGGTGCGGCGGGGGTCGTCCGCGAGGTGGAGGGCGGAGGCGAGGGCGACGGGCAGGCAGAGGACCCCGAGGACGGTCGGCCACAGGCCCATGACCAGGGCCATCGCGGGAGTACTGAGGAACAGCGTGGAGGCAAGAGCACCAGCGGTCACCGCGACCGGGAGCGCACGGTGCGGCCCGAGAACGCTCGCGACCATCGCGGCGACCGCGGCCGGCAGGGCGGCGAGCACCGCGAGGACCATGGCGTTCGCGCTCGTCACCGTGCTGAACGGCAGGAGGGCGGCGAGGGCGCCGAACATCACCGGATAGAAGGTGGGCTCACCGTAGATCGGGGTCAGGGCGGTGGTGAGTCCGGCATCGCCGGAATCCCGGATGAAGGCGATCGCGGAGAGGTGGAAGAAGGCGTCGTAGCCGCCCTGGAGGGTCTCGATGCCTCCCATCCGGCGTGAGGACGAGGCGACGACGGCCAGCCCGGCGAGCACCACGCCCCCGCTGGTGACCACGTGCGCTGTGGGGTTCCGGAGCGGGTCGCCCGTCCGAGGCGGCTGGCCGCTGCGGTGCTGTCCGGGCTGACGGCGCCGATGCAGGCGTCGGAGCAGGACCGCCACGGCCGCGAGGATCGTCACGCAGGCCACGACGGTCAGAGGATGCCACGGGATGCCGAACAGGGAGAAGAACGTGCTCAGCAGCACAGCGAGGATCACGGTCACGGCGGGTGCCCAGCCCCAGCGCAGGGAGACCTGCACATCGAGCGCCCGCAGCATCACATATCCCGGCAGGGCGAGGAACGCCCAGGCGACCAGCACCGGGAGGATCCAGCTCATCGTCCCGCCCCTCGGGGCCCCGCACAGCGGTGGTGCGTCATCAGCACCTCGAGGCGCGGAGCGCGTGGTCGTAGTCGTCGACCACACGCTCGGGGCTGCGATGCAGGACAGCCCACTCGCGGGCGGCCACAGACTCCTCGGCGTAGCGTCCCGGGTCCTGGAGCTCCCGGATGCGCTGCGCGGCGGTCTCCACGTCGGGCACCACCCACTGCTCCCGGTAGATCGAGGACGCACCTCCGTAGTCGCGGGCATGCGGCCAGTCGCGCACCACGGCGGGGCAGCCGGTCGCCAGTCCCTCCATCACGGATTCGTGCGTCCCCTCACCGAAGGAGGACGAGAGCACGACCCCGGCCGCGGCGAAGATCTCGGGGACGTCCCGGCGCACGCCGAGCTGCTCGACCACCCCGGAGGGCAGGGCGGCGAGCCTCTGGCGCACCCTGCTCTGGTACGGGGTGTCCTCGGCCGGCAGATCCGGGAGCCCGGGGCCGACGAGCTTGAGGCGGTAGGCCGGATCCTCCCGGTGCAGGCGCTCGATGAGGTCGAGGGAGAACAGCACGTCCTTGATCTCGCGGTTCCAGCCCACCTGGACGATGACCCGGGTGTCCCGGGGCGCGTCGGAGACGGCGCCCAGACCGCGGCTGAGCAGGTTGCCCACGATGTCTGTGGGGACTGACGTGGACTCGGGCGCGATCGCGGTGACGAGCCCTCGGATCGGCGGGGACACGTGCAGCAGGTGATCGATCACGGAGTGGTCGTGCAGCAGGGGGAACGGCGTGAACGCCTCGAAGCGGTGATAGCGGGCGACGAGGCGGCGAGGGGCCATATCCAGCATCGTGATCCAGCTGAGGATGTGATGGCCCCACTCGACGAAGGCGACGTCGGCCCATTCGTAGGCCTCGACCAATCGCTCAGGGGTCGGGATCCTGCGGCCCTCGGTGACCAGGTCGTAGCGGGCGCGCAGGATGCGCTCCCGGTCGGGCCGGTCCGTCTCGGGCAGACCGTCGACCTCGAACTCGAGGATCTCGAAGCGGCCCGTCTCGCGCAGGGCGTCGAGCAGCGGGCGCAGGAACGTCCAGTTCTGCTGCGCGATCACCAGCAGATGGACCACCTGCTCCCCGTCTCCGCTCGCCCCCTCGCCGGAGCGCGGTCCCGGTCGCCGGGGGGCCGTGCCCTCGGGGATCGGTGACTCCAGCAGGACCTGACCGGTCCGGGAGGCGCGCAGGGGGCGCAGGAACGCCTCCGGGTCCTCGACCAGCGGCGACTCGGCGCCCATGTGGAGGGTCGGGTGGTAGGCGACGCGCAGGGCCTTGTCGAACCACCGCACGGCCGACGTGATACGTCGGCGCTCCAGGGCCCGATCCGCTCGCGTGATCAGGATCTTCTCGTCACGCCTCCAGTCGTGGCTCTCCTGACCGGCCGCGAGCTCGTCGAGGGCGACGAAATACGTCCCCAGGCCGCCGACCGCCCCGGGGACGTGCCGCACGGCCCGTGATCCGGCGAGGATCAGGTCCTGGGTCAGCCGTCCGACGTCAGCGCTCACCGGCGGGTCCATCCAAGGACACGACCGTGCCCTCGCGTGCGCTCTCCAGCACAGCCTCGACGGTGCGGACGGTGTGCAGCCCCTCGCGCATGGTGACGATGTTGGAGGCGTCCCCGTTGATCGCATCGCGGAACGCCTGATGCTCGGTGGCCAGGGGCTCCTGCCGCTGCAGGGAGTAGGTGATCGAGTCGCCCTCGCTCACCCCGCGGAAGGAGGCCATCGACTCCCACAGGTTCGTGGTCGCCTCCCCGTTGGCGTGGAAGGTGAGGTCCGCGTTCAGGGTGTCGGCGATCAGGGCGCCCTTCTCGCCGGTGACGACGGTGACGCGCTCCTTGAACGGGGACAGCCAGTTCACGAGATGGTTGGTGATGGTGCCGTCCTCGAGGCGGCCGGTCACGGAGACCATGTCCTCGTCCTCGCGGCCGCTGCGACGGGTCGAGGTCGCCCCGACCGAGGCGTACGGCGACTGGGCGACCCAGGCCGTCAGATCCAGATCGTGCGTCGCGAGGTCCTTGACGACGCCGACGTCGGCGATCCGGGCGGGGAACCCGCCCTGGCGGCGGGTGACGATCTGGTAGATCTCGCCCAGCTGGCCGTCGGCGATGCGCTTGCGCATGGCCTGCAGCGCCGGGTTGTACCGCTCGATATAGCCCACCGCGCCCACCAGGCCGGCCTGCTCGTACGCGGTCGCGATCTCCTCGGCCTCGCCGATGTCGAACGCGAGCGGCTTCTCCACCAGGGTGTGCACCCCGGCCTTCGCCAGCGTCATCGCCACATCCCGATGGAACTGGGTGGGCACCGCCACGACCGCATAGTCGATGCCCGCCGCGATCAGCGCCTCCACATCCGGCAGCACCTCCAGATCCGGCGCCGCCCCATGCGGATCGCCATAGGCATCCGCCACCGCCACCAGGTCGACGCCCTCCAGAGCCTGCAGATTACGGGCGTGATGGCGACCCATCATGCCCAGACCGATCAGACCGGCCCGCAGATTCTTCCCCATGCTCACGCACCCGCCTTCGCCACAGTGTTCACAGCCGCCACGATCCGATCCCGATCCTGCTCCGTGATGCTCGGATGCACCGGCAACGACAGCACCTCACGCGCCAGCATCTCCGTCACCGGCAGATCCACCTCCGTCAGGAACGTCGCCAAGCGGTGCACCGGCGTGGGGTAATACACCCCGCACCCCACCTGATGCTCCTCCCGCAGAGCGGTCGCGAACGCATCCCGCTCCGCCGCCGACGCGCCCTCGATCCGGATCGTGTACTGGTGGTAGACGTGCGAGGCACCCTCACGCACCACCGGCGTCACCACCCCGGCCAGATTCGCATCGAAGAACGCCGCATTCTCCTGCCGCGTCGCCGTCCATGCCGGCAGCTTGCCCAGCTGGACCCGACCGATCGCCGCATGGATATCGGTCATCCGGTTGTTGAACCCGGCGACCTCGTTCGCATACTGCTTCTCCATGCCCTGGTTGCGCAGCAGCCGCACCTGACGCGCGAGCTCCGGGGTCGAGCACGAGACCATCCCGCCCTCACCCGAGGTCATGTTCTTCGTGGGATACAGCGAGAACATGCCGCCCTGCCCGAAGGTGCCCACCTGGGCGCCCTGCCACGTCGCACCATGCGCCTGCGCTGCATCCTCGAACACCCACAGCTCATGCTTCGCCGCGATCGCCATGATCTGATCCATCGGTGCCGGATGGCCATACAGATGCACCGGCTGGATACCCACCGTGCGCTCCGTGATCGCAGCCTCGATCGCCGCAGGATCCACCGTGAACGTCTCGGGATCGACATCCACGAACACCGGCGTCGCCCCACAAACAGCCACCGTGTTCGCCGTCGCCGCGAAGGTGAACGACGGCACGATGACCTCATCACCCGCACCCAGACCCAGCGCCAGCATCCCCAGATGCTGACCCGAGGTCCCCGAGTTCACCGCCACGACCTCCCGGCCACCGGCCAGCGCCGTCGAGAACTCCCCCTCGAACGCCACCACCTCCGGACCCTGCGCCACCATGCCCGACGCCAGGACACGATCCACCGCGTCCCGCTCCTCCTGGCCGATGATCGGCTTCGCCGGCGGAATCATCGTGAGTTCGCTGTTCATGCGGGGAGTCCATCCTGTCCATCGGGATCGGTGAGGGGGGCCGGGCGCGGGGCGTCGGCAAGGGGTGAGGAGGCGAGCAGCAGCCCGCCCGTGGAGTCATCGGGGATGTACCACTCGCCGGTGGTGGGGCACACCCAGGCGTCGGTGCCGTCCGAGGTGGGGACCAGCTTCTCCCCGGAGCGTCCAACCCAGGCGAGGCGCCTGGCAGGCACCCCGGCGACGAGGGCGTGCGGCGGGACGTCCTTGACCACGGTGGCGCCGGCGGCGACCATCGCCCAGGCACCGATGGTCACGGGGGCCACGCAGACGGCGCGGGCGCCGATCGAGGCGCCTGTCTCGCAGGTGACTCCCACCGGCTCCCAGTCCGAGGCGGACTTCGGGGTGAGGTCGGGATTGACCGCTCGCGGGAAGTGGTCGTTGGTGAAGACGGCCGCGGGGCCGACGAAGACGCCGTCGGCCAGCACGGCGGGCTCGTAGACCAGCGCGTAGTTCTGGACCTTGCAGCCATCACCCATCTGCACGCCGCTGCCGATATAGGCGCCGCGGCCGATCACGCAGTCCGTGCCGAGCCGGGCACCCTCGCGCACCTGCGCGAGGTGCCAGACGGAGCTGCCGTCGCCGATCGTCGCATCATCCGAGATGTCGGCCCCCGGGGCGACCCGGTAGGCGGGTGTGTCATTCATGGGTTCGACGATACCGCGAGGACCCCGCCGGGACCTGGAGCAGCTCGTCGGTCTCGACGAGCTGTTGTTCATATCGCCGTGCGAGTTCACCGGAACGACACCGGACCTTCTCTCCGTCGGCATCTCCTCGTCGGTGTCCTGTCGCTGGCGGTGTCCTGACGCTGTCGCTGTCGGCCGATGTCAGTGACTCGGTGGGTCAGCGACTCAGCGTGAGGAGCGCAGGGTCTCGCCCTTGCGGACCGCGATCTCCCGCAGCTCGGACTGGAAGTCGACCATCTTCTCGCGCAGCGCCACGGCCTCCACATCGCTGCCGGCACCCAAAATCCGGGCCGCCAGCAGTCCCGCGTTGCGTGCCCCGCCGATCGAGACCGTCGCCACCGGAACCCCGGCGGGCATCTGCACGATCGACAGCAGCGAGTCCATGCCGTCGAGGTGCTTGAGCGGCACGGGGACTCCGATCACCGGCAGCGGGGTGAGCGAGGCGAGCATGCCGGGCAGGTGCGCCGCGCCGCCGGCGCCGGCGATCACCACGCGCAGCCCGCGCTCGGCGGCGGAGCGGCCCCAGGTGATCATGTCCTCGGGCATGCGGTGGGCGGAGAGCACATCGACCTCGACGGCGATCCCGAACTCGGCGAGGGCCTCCTCGGCGGCCTTCATGACCGGGTAGTCGGAGTCGGATCCCATGACGATGCCCACCAGGGGGCGGGGCGTGGTCTCGGTCATCGGGTCTCCTTCGTCGGTGCTGCAGGGTCTGCGGATGCGGATGCGGATGAGGATGCGGATGCGGATGCGGATGCGGATGCGGATGCGGATGCGGATGCGTCGATGATGAGGTGCTCGGCGCGGTGGGCACGCTCGAGGAGCTCCTCGACGTCCTGGCCGACCACCGTGACATGGCCGATCTTCCGGCCGGGACGCACCGACTTCCCGTACAGATGGACCTTCAGCTCCGGATCGGCGGCGAGTGCGGCGTGGACCCCGGGGGCGAGATCGGTGGCGGTCCCGCCGAGCAGATTCACCATCACCGCGACCGGGGCGACCGGGGCGGTCGAACCCAGGGGGAGGTCGGCGACAGCCCGCAGGTGCTGTTCGAACTGGCCGGTCACCGCGCCGTCCATGGACCAGTGCCCGGTGTTGTGGGGGCGCATGGCGAGCTCGTTGACGCTGATCGCGCCGTCCGCCGTCTCGAACAGCTCGACCGCGAGCATGCCCACCACGTCGAGGTCCTCGGCGATCGCGAGGGCGAGAGCCTGGATGCGCTCCTGGTCTGCTGACTCGAGGCCGGCGGCGGGCGCCACGACCTCGTAGCAGACCCCGTCCTTCTGGACCGAGTGCACGACGGGATAGGCGACGGCCTCTCCCCCGGGCCGGCGGGCCACCTGGGCGGAGAGCTCCCGGGTGAAGGGCACGAGCTCCTCGGCGAGGAGGTCGCCGTGCTCCTCGAACCAGTCCGCGACCTGAGCGGCATCGTCGACGACCCGCACCCCATGGGCGTCGTATCCGCCGCGCGGGGTCTTGACCACGAGGCGGCCCCCGGCATCGCCGAGCGCGGCGGAGAGCTCTTCCGGGGAACGGACCCGCCACCAGCGCGGGCAGGGATGGCCCAGCGCGGTGAGGCGCTCGCGCATGACCAGCTTGTCCTGGGCGTGGACGAGGGCCGCAGGGCCGGGACGCACGGCGGCGCGACCGTCGCCGAGGATCGTCTGGAGGATCTCGGCAGGCACATGCTCGTGGTCGAAGGTGACCACGTCGACCTCGTCGGCGAGGGCCTGGACGGCCTCCGCGTCATCGTGACGGCCCAGCAGCACCTGCCCGGCGACCGCCGCGGCGCTCTCCGCGGGATCGGTGGCGAGCACCGGCGTGGCCAGTCCCAGCTCGATCGCGGGGCCCAGCATCATGCGGGCCAGCTGGCCCGCCCCGACGATGCCGACGCGGCGTGCCCCAGAGGGCTGATCCGCCCCGGGGGACTGATTCACCCCGTGCGACCGGTCCGCCTCGTGGGGCAGACCGGAGGAGGCAGAAGGAGGGAGGGGCTGAGGAGTCTCGGACACGGCGGCCAGTGTACGAGGATCAGGCGCGCGAGCGCGGACGGCGCCGCACCACGGACCCCTGGGGCAGCGTCTCGAGATCGCCAACGTTCCCGGCGGACCCGTCCTGCTCGCCCGGGCTGTCCTCGCCGGGCGCGGTGATCAGGAAGACGCCGAACTTCGCGGGGGTCTCGGTGAGCAGTTCGAGCCGCCCGCCGTCGTCCTCGACGAGGGTGCGTGCCAGCGCGAGCCCCACGCCGGTGCCTGAGGAGCTGCGACCGGACACGGACCGCTCGAAGACGCGGGTGCCGAGATCGGGGTCGATCCCGCCTCCCTCGTCGGTGACCTCGATGACGGTGGAGTGGTCGTTCCGGCGCACCTTCACGGTGGTGCGGCCGTCACCGTGCATGAGGGCGTTCTCGATGAGCGTGGCGATGACCTGGGTGAGGGGTCCGATCGATCCCCAGACGGCGGCGCTGCGCGGCACCTGGATGCGCAGCTCGCGCTGGGCCCGGCGGTAGGCCGGGGACCATTCCTCGCTCTGCTGCGTGAGCACGGCGCGCAGCTCGACCACGCCGGGCGTACGACGCGAGGACGAGCGCGGGGCATTGATGAGGTCATGGACCACCTCGGTGAGGCGGTCGATCTGCTCGAGGGAGATGCGGGCCTCCTCGCGCACCCACTCCTCGGAGCTGGTCGCGAGGATCTCGTCCAGGCGCATCGAGAGCGCGGTCAGGGGCGTGCGCAGCTGGTGCGAGGCGTCCGACGCCAGCTGGCTCTCGGCCTCCAGGCGCTCGGTGAGCATCGCGCCGGAGCGGATGAGCTCCTCGGCGACGTCGTCGATCTCGGAGATCCCCGAGGTGTTCCACGGCCCGCGGGCCCGGCCCGAGCCCATCTCCTCGGCGCGCCGGTTCAACCGGGCCAGGGGCATGGAGATCCGTTGGGCCTGCCAGAGGGCGACGGACGCCCCGATCGACAGGGCGGCGAGGCCGGCGACGACGAGCAGCACCCAGGCACTGGCCGTATGGGCGCGTACATCGGACTTCGGGATGTTGACGACGATCTGCTGCTGCTCGGAGCCGTAGGCCGTGACGAACAGCGGATCTGGACCGGGTGGCTCCCCGGCGGTGACGACGTCACCATCGTCGAGAGTCACGACGATCTGGATGTCCAGATCCGTCTGCTGGTCGACGATGGCCTGCAGCATCGCCTCGTCGAGCGGCCGATCATCCGCAAGCTGGGTCTCGGTGACGACCCGCGCCTCGTCCAGGACTCCGTTGGCCTGTGCGGAGAGCCTCTGCTCAGCGAGCTGCAGCCAGGACCAGCCCAGCGGGATGCCCAGCAGCAGCACGACGAGGACCACGGTGATGATCGTGGCCTGCAGCACCCGTTGCCACACGCGTCAGTTCTCCGCGCCGGTCTCGAAACGGAAACCGACACCCCTCACGGTGGTGATGCGACGCGGGTTCGTGGCGTCGTCGCCGAGCTTCCGGCGCAGCCACGAGATGTGCATGTCCAAGGTCTTCGTGGAGCCCCACCATTCAGCGCCCCAGACCTCGCGCATGAGGTCGTCGCGGGTGACGACGCTGCCCGACTCGCGCACCAGCACGGTCAGCAGGTCATACTCCTTGGCAGAGAGGCTCAGCTCCTCGCCGTCGACGTAGGCGCGGCGGGCCGAGACGTCCAGGGAGACTCCGTTGACGTCGAAGGCGTCGCCGGATTCCTCCACCGCCTGCGAGCGCCGCATGAGGGCCCGGATGCGGGCCTGCAGCTCCCCGAGGCGGAACGGCTTGGTGACGTAGTCGTCGGCTCCGGCATCGAGTCCCACCACGGCGTCGACCTCGTCGGCCCGTGCGGTGAGGATCAGGATCGGCGATTCGAGCCCGCCCTTGCGCAGGCGCCGAGCCACCTCGAGGCCGTCCAGATCGGGCAGCCCGAGATCCAGGATGACCATGTCGATCGGGTCGGGCCCGGCGGCGATCGCGAGCGCGTCCATGCCCCGCGATGCCCGCGTGACGGTGTAGCCCTCCCGGTCCAGTGCCCGGGAGAGTGGTTCAGCGATGGCCGAGTCGTCCTCGACGAGAAGCAGTCGTGTCACGAGTTCCATCCTACGTCGCGATGGGTGGCGGGCCGGTCGGCCCTCTCCTCACAGTCCCAGATCGAGCGGCGCCGAACGGTCACGGCGCATCTCCTGCACCCTCACCGATCCGATGCCGTGCAGATCCACGTCCTCACCCTCCGAGATGCTGAAGCCGCCCGGCAGTGCGAGGCCGATGGCGGCGGCGGTCTCGGAGTCGACCATCACGGAGCCGGGGCGGGCCACGGATTCCATGCGGGCGGCGAGATTGACCTTGGGACCGAAGACATCACCGTACCGGGAGAACATGGAACCCCAGGACAGACCCACCCGCACCGGAGGGAGGCCCTGGTCGGAGCAGATGTTCTCGGCGAGGCTGACGGCGATCTGCGCGCCGTCCTCGGGAGTGTCCGCCAGGAACATGATCTCGTCACCGACCGTCTTCACCACGCGACCCCCGCCCACGGAGATGATGTCGCGGCCCACGGCTTCGAACCGCCCGACCACGTCGGCGAGCTCGGCGCCGGAGAGGTCCTGGGCGAGGCGGGTGAACTGGACCAGGTCGGCGAAGCCGACGGCGCGCTGCAGCGGGAACAGCTCATCGGTGTCCTGGTGGAGCACCTCGGAGCCGGCCCGGGCCGCATAGGCCGCCAGCTGCCTGCGGAACGCGAACATGACCTGCGATTCGAGGGTCTCGAGAAGTTCGGGGACGGAGTCGAGCATCTGCTGGCGGGCGTCCGCGTCGTCCGCGCCGTCGGCATGCTTCGCCTCGTCGACAAGTGCCTCGGTGATCCACATGGCGAGCCGTCCCATGTGGAAGCCCAGGCCACGGGTGATGCTCGCGAAGGCCCGCTCGGAGAGCACGCCGTCCTCGACGATGGCCGCGAGGTCGCCGATGGAGTAGGCATCCTCCTCGGTGAACACGACCGTGTCCTCGTCCACCGGGGTGAAGCCGAGCGAGCGCCAGTAGACCGAGGTCAGGCGCTCGGGAATGTCCTGCTGCTGGGCCAGGTCGCGCCGCGAGTACTTCCGCGGACCCTGCAGCAGCACCTTCTCGAGGGCGCCGACGCTGCGTCGCACCTCGGCGAAGCGCCGGTTCAGCTCCAGGATCTCGCGATCGTCGAGAGGGGTCTGCACGAGGTCGGGCGACTCCTCCAGCGGCACACCGGACTGCCCGGCCGGGGGATTCCCGTCCGCGGACGTCGTGCGCTCCAGGTCTTCGGTACCGCCGGTCACGTGCTGTGATCCTCCTGTTCGACGCCGCGATCGGCGTCTCTCGTCAGCCGAGCGGGTCCGCCCGGCCTCACATGCTTCACATCGCCGACGTCGACGGCCACCGGCCCCTCGGCGAGAGGATCGACCGGGTCGACCATCAATCTGCCACGGTCGTCGATCGCCACGGCGGTTCCGACCAGCGCCGGGAGCGGCGCACCGTGCGCACCCCCACCACCCAGCGGATCGACCCGCACCAGCTGCCCAATTGTGAGGCACGTCATAGTGTAACGGTGCGCAGAGCCTGCCGTCACCGCGTCCCCGCCCATGGACTCCAGGGCCGCCAGCTCCGCCCCGAGGGACAGGACGATCGCCGTCGCGATCCGGTCCCCCAGCTCCTCGTTCTGCTCCGGGCGCTGCGTGCCGCCAGGGGGTGATGCCGCGACGGGAGCTGCCGCGGCGGGCACCGAATCGCCTGGCGCCGACTCGGCGCCGTCCCGGATCCCGGCCTCGCCGAGCAGCCAGGCCGCTCCGGGCACGACGGTGCCGTCGCCGTCGCGCACGGGTCCGTGGAGATTGATCCCGATTCCGATCAGCACCCCGTGCGCTCCTCGGCCTTCGACGAGGATCCCGCCGAGCTTGCGGCCGTCCGCCGTCTGCAGGTCGTTGGGCCATTTGAGGCCGATCCGGACCCCGCTCGCCCCGGCGACCTCATCCACCGCGGAGACTGCGGCCAGGCCGGCCACGAGCGGCATCCAGGTGCGCTGCGAGGGCGCGAGCCGGGTGGAATGGGCATAGGTGAGGTAGACGTTGCCGCCGTCGGGGCTGACGAACCGTCGGCCCAGCCGACCGCGACCGGCCTGCTGCCGCCGCGCGGTGACCGCGAAGGGAGCCTGCTCGCCGGCGTCGAGCCGCCTCGCGGCCTCGTCCTGCGTGGAGCTGACCTCGCCCGACCGGTGGATCGGCGGAGACTGCAGGCCCGCCGGGAGCCGGGCGGCCGACGGGGAGGATGGGGCGGAGCCCGCCAGGGGGTGCGTCGCGACAGCGGGCCGGGGGTCGATATCCACCGTGTCCGCTGGGTCCGCTGAGTCTGCACGGCCCCCTGAGTCACCTGAGCCCTCTGGGTCGTCTGGCACGCGTGGTCTCCCTCCTGGGGCCGATGTCCGATGCCGCTGTGCCGTCCGCGACGGGACATGTCACTCCATGCCGGGTCAGGTCGGCCCTCGTCGGCATGTCGTAGCGTAGTATCCCGGTGTTCATCTCCCCGTATTCTTGGCGGCCTGACGGCCGTCGCAGGAGGCTCCGTGACCGACGCCCCGCGGCCGCTCACCACCGCTCAGCGACTTGACGACCTTCGCGAGCGCGACGCCGCGGCGGTCTCCGCAGCGGACGAGATCGCCGTCCAGAAGCAGCATGCGCGTGGGAAGAAGACTGCTCGCGAGCGCATCACCGACCTCCTCGACGACGGCTCCTTCGTGGAGACCGATCGCTTCGTGAAGCACCAGGCACGCAGCTTCGGCATCGACAGCAAGCGGCCCGCCGGCGACGGCCTCGTCACCGGGCACGGCACGATCGACGGCCGCCAGGTGTGCATCTACTCCCAGGACTTCACGGTCTTCGGCGGCTCCCTCGGCGAGGCCCACGGCCGCAAGATCCAGAAGATCCAGGATCTCGCGCTGAGCACCGGCGTGCCGATCATCGGGATCCTCGACGGCGGCGGCGCCCGCATCCAGGAGGGCGTGGCCTCGCTGGCCATGTTCGCCGGGATCTTCAAGCGCAACACCCGCGCCTCGGGCGTCATCCCCCAGATCTCCCTGATCATGGGCCCGGCCGCCGGCGGCGCCGTCTACTCCCCCGCGCTGACGGACATCATCGTGATGGTCGAGAAGACCTCCCACATGTTCATCACCGGCCCGGACGTGATCCGCACCGTGACCGGCGAGGACGTCGGCTTCGAGGAGCTCGGCGGCGCCCGCACGCATTCGACCCGCTCCGGGGTGGCCCATTACATGGCCCCCGACGAGGGCGAGGCCATCGAGTACGTCAAGGACCTGCTGAGCTACCTGCCGGCGAACACGCTGAGCCCGGCGCCGTCCTTCCCGGTGCTCCTCGAGGAGGGCCGGACGCCGCAGGACACGGCGCTGGACACTCTCGTACCGGACTCCCCGAACCAGCCCTACGACATGCTCACGGTGCTGCGCACGGTCCTGGACGATGAGGAGTTCCTCGAGGTCCAGCCGCTGTTCGCCCGCAACATCCTGGTGGGCTTCGGCCGGGTCGAGGGCCACAGCGTCGGCATCATCGCCAATCAGCCCTCCCATCTCGCGGGCACCCTCGACATCGACGCCTCCGAGAAGGCGGCCCGGTTCGTGCGGCTGTGCGACGCCAACAACATCCCGGTCCTGACCTTCGTGGACGTCCCCGGCTTCCTGCCCGGCACCGACCAGGAGTTCGGCGGCATCATCCGTCGCGGCGCCAAGCTGCTGTACGCCTACGCCGAGGCGACCGTGCCGCTGGTCACCGTCATCACCCGCAAGGCCTACGGCGGCGCCTACATCGTCATGGGCTCCAAGGAGCTCGGCGCGGACATCAACCTCGCCTGGCCCACCGCGCAGATCGCGGTGATGGGCTCCCAGGGCGCGGTCAACATCCTGCACCGCGGGGACCTGCGCCAGGTCGCCGAGCAGGGTGGGGACGTCGCGGCCGAGCGCAGCAGGTTCGAGGCCGAGTACGAGGAGCAGTTCGCGACCCCGTACACCGCGGCGGAGCGCGGCTGGATCGACGGCGTGATCCAGCCGGCCGATACCCGCATCGAGGTGGCCCGGGCGCTGCGCGCGCTGCGCACCAAGCGGGACACCCTGCCCACCAAGAAGCACGGGAACATCCCGCTGTGAGCATGCCGCACACCGACGTCAAGCTCGTCCAGGGCCGCCTCGCGGCGGACGAGCTCGCCGCGATCGCCGTGGTGGTCTCGACGATGAGCGTCACCAGCCGCCTGGAGGCCGACGAGCGCGCCCTCGCGGAGGGTCGCGGCGGCGGGCCCAGCGCCTGGAACGGCCCCGTGCACAGCCATCCCCGGGCGCATGCCCTGCGCGGGCACGCCTCCCCCACGGCCTGGCAGTTCGCCGACCGCTGAGCGCGCAGCTCACCGAGCGTCGAGCGCCGTGCCGGGACCGGCCCAGCACCTCGTGCGGCACTAGACTCGCGGACATGCCCGAGACCCCCTCACCCCAGCCCGCGCGCACGGCGTCCGCCCTGGACCGCCTCGCCGACGACTACGTCGATCTCAGCGTCCGCCTGGATCCGTTCCTGGCCACCGAGCTCGGCATCGCCGGGCACGACACCGAGGTCACCGACTACTCCCCCGGGGCCGTGTCGGAGCGGACCGAGGCGGCGCGCGGCCTGCTGGCGAGCCTCGCGAGGGTCCCGGATAAGGACGCCACTGACGCGGTCACCCGCGCCGCCCTGACCGAGCGCCTCGGCCTCGAGATCGAGCGCGCCGAGCGGCGCCTGGACATCGCCACCGTCAACAACCTCGCCTCCCCGCTGCAGTCCCGCGATGTGCTCGATCAGATGCCCACCGACACCGCCGAGGACTGGCAGGTGATCGCCCAGCGTCTAGACGCGATGCCCCGATCCCTGTCCAGCTGGGCGCAGTCGCTCCGAGAGGCGGCGGACCACGGCGTGGTCTCGGCTCGCCGCCAGCTCCTGCTCGGCGCGGAGCAGGCCCGCGGCTTCGCCGCGAAGGACGGCTTCTTCGCCGAGTTCGCCGCGCAGGCCCAGGGGGACGACGCCCAGCGCACCCGGGTCGCCGAGGCTGCGCGCACCGCGGCCGACGGCTATCTCGCGCTCGCCGAGGAGCTGACCGCCCTGGTCCCGCACGCCCCGGAGGCCGACGCGGTGGGCCGCGACGCCTACCTGCTGTCCTCGCGCACCTTCCTGGGCACCGAGATCGATCTCGACGAGACCTACGCCTGGGGCATCGAGGGGCTCCGCTCGGTGGTCGCCGAGCAGGAGGAGGTCGCCCGCCGGATCAACGACCGCCACGGCAACGGCGGCGGGAGCTCGGTCGAGGCGGCGAAGGCGAGCCTGAACAGCGATCCGGCCCGGATCCTGCACGGCACCGAGGCGCTTCGCAGCTGGATGCAGGACCTCAGCGATCGCGCCATCGAGGAGCTCGCCGGCACCCACTTCGACATCCCCGATCCGCTGCGGCGCCTGGAGTGCCGCATCGCCCGCACCGGGTCCGGCGGCATCTACTACACCGGCCCCAGCGAGGACCTCACCCGGCCCGGCCGCATGTGGTGGGACGTCCCGGCGTCCACCACCGAGTTCCACACCTGGCTGGAGACCACCACGGTCTACCACGAGGGCGTCCCCGGCCATCATCTGCAGGTCGGCACCCAGACCATGCAGGCCTCCACCCTGAACCGCTGGCGCGCGATGATGTGCTGGGTCTCGGGGCACGGCGAGGGCTGGGCCCTGTACGCCGAGCGCCTGATGGACCAGCTCGGATACCTCTCCGACGACGGGGACCGGCTCGGCATGCTCGACGCGCAGCGCCTGCGAGCCGGTCGCGTCGTGCTCGACATCGGTCTCCACGTCGGCCTGTCGATGCCGGAGGATCTCGCCGGATCCGCCGGCGGCGACTGGACCTACGACACGGCCTGGGACTTCATGAGCGCCCATTGGGGAGTCACCGAGGCGGAGCAGCGTTTCGAGCTGAACCGCTACCTGGGCTGGCCCGGACAGGCGCCGTCCTACAAGATCGGCCAGCGGGTCTGGGAGCAGCTGCGCGCGCAGTCCGCCCTGCCCGCCCGCGATTTCCACCGTCAGGCCCTCGAGCTGGGGAGCCTGCCGCTGTCCGTCCTCGAAGGAGCCCTGTCATGACGACCCCGGATCAGACCACCCCAGAGCAGGCGTCCCCGGAGCAGTTGACCCCCGACCATGATCCGTTGCTCCTGCTCGCCTCCGCCTCGGCCGGGCGCCGCGCCACGCTGCGCGCCGCCCGGATCGAGCACGGCACCCTGCCTGTGGACCTCGACGAGGAGGCGATCCTCGAGGCCGCGCGTGAGCGGGCCGCCGCGACCGGGGAGCCGGAGGACGCGCTGACCCCGGCGGACGAGGTGCTGCTGCTGGCCCGTGAGAAGGCCGTGGCGGCGACCTCCCGCAGCGATGGCGGCTATGTGGTGCTCGGCTGCGACTCGATGCTCGAGCTCGACGGCGAGGTCATCGGCAAGCCGCGCACGGCCGAGCGGGCCACCGCCCGCTGGCAGGCGATGCGCGGGCGCACCGGCATCCTGCACTCCGGTCACTGGCTGGTCGACGACCGCGATGAGGAGGACGGCGGCACCGGGGCCACCTTCGGCGCCACGGCGAGCTGCGAGGTCACCTTCGCCCAGCTGTCCGACGAGGAGATCGAGGCGTACGTCGCCACCGGCGAACCGCTCGGCGTGGCCGGCGGATTCACGATCGACGGCCTGGGCGGCCCCTTCCTCGAGGGCGTCTCCGGGGACCCCCATGCGGTGGTCGGGCTGTCCCTGCCGCTGCTGCGCCGTCTGCTCGCGGAGATCGGGATCGGCATCCACGAGCTGTGGGACTCCGCACTGCCCGCACCGGCGACGGCCGATTCACCAGGCACCACGCCCCGCCCTGCGTCCGCCTGAGCGCTCTCGGTACTAGACTCGGCCACTGCTGACTCCCGGAAGGAACCCTCCCCCATGCCCGCACGCTCTTCCAAGCCCCGCCCGCTGTCCACGGTGCTGATCGCCAACCGTGGAGAGATCGCGGTGCGGATCGCGCGGGCCTGCCGGGACGCCGGGCTGCGCACCGTCGCCGTGTACGCCGACCCCGATCGCGACGCCCTGCACACGCAGATCGCCGATGAGGCCTACGCCCTCGGCGGCACCACCGCCGCGAGCTCCTACCTGGTCGTCGACAAGATCCTGGACATCGCGAAGCGCTCCGGCGCCGACGCCATCCACCCCGGCTACGGCTTCCTCTCCGAGCGCTCCGACTTCGCCCAGGCCGTCACCGACGCCGGGCTCACCTGGATCGGGCCGCCGCCGTCGGCCATCGAGAAGCTCGGCGACAAGGTCTCGGCACGTCACATCGCCCAGAAGGCCGGCGCTCCGCTGGTGGCCGGCACCAAGGACCCCGTCCAGAACTCCGACGAGGTCGTCGACTTCGCGCGGGAGCACGGCCTGCCGATCGCCATCAAGGCGGCCTTCGGCGGCGGCGGCCGCGGCCTGAAGGTCGCCCGCGAGGAGTCCGAGGTGCGCGAGCTGTTCGACTCCGCGGTGCGCGAGGCGGTCTCCGCCTTCGGTCGCGGCGAGTGCTTCGTGGAGCGCTACCTCGACTCGCCCCGGCACGTCGAGACCCAGTGCCTGGCCGACATGCACGGCAACGTCCAGGTGGTCTCCACCCGTGACTGCTCGCTCCAGCGCCGCCACCAGAAGCTCGTCGAGGAGGCGCCCGCCCCCTTCCTCACCGCCCAGCAGAACGCGCAGCTGGTGTCATCCTCCAAGGCGATCCTGCGCGAGGCCGGATATGTCGGCGCCGGCACCTGCGAGTTCCTGGTGGGGATCGACGGCACCATCTCGTTCCTCGAGGTCAACACCCGTCTCCAGGTCGAGCACACGGTCACCGAGGAGGTCGCCGGCGTGGACCTGGTGCGCGAGCAGCTGCGCATCGCCGCCGGCGGCACCATCAGCTCCGAGGATCCGACGTCGCGCGGACACTCCTTCGAGTTCCGCATCAACGGCGAGGACCCGGGCCGCGGCTTCATGCCCGCACCAGGGCGCATCCACCGGTACGAGATGCCCTCCGGCCCTGGCGTGCGCGTCGACACCGGCGTGCGCGCGGGTGACGAGATCTCCGGCGCCTTCGACTCGATGCTCGCCAAGCTCATCGTCACCGGCGCCACGCGCCAGGAGGCGCTCGAGCGCTCCCGTCGGGCCCTCGCCGAGTTCCACGTCGAGGGGATCCCCACGGTGATGCCCTTCCACCGCGCGGTCGTCGAGGATCCTGCCTTCGCGCCGCAGGACCCGGAGGAGCCGTTCACGGTCCACACCCGCTGGATCGAGACCGAGTTCCACAACGAGCTGCCCGCGGCCCCGCTGCCGTCGCAGCCCGAGGAGGCGGAGGACCGCGAGGCCGTCGTGGTCGAGGTCGACGGTCGCCGGGTCGAGATCAGCCTCCCCGCCTCGCTGCGTGCGCCGCAGGCCGCCGTGCGCTCGCGCCGCAAGCGCCAGCACAAGTCCGTCGGCGAGTCCGCGGCCAACGGCAACTCGGTCACAGCCCCCATGCAGGGGACCATCGTGAAGGTGGTCGCCGAAGAGGGCCAGAGCGTCTCTGACGGGGACCTCCTCGTCGTGCTCGAGGCCATGAAGATGGAGCAGCCCATCACCGCGCACCGCTCCGGGGTCATCAAAAGCCTCGGCGCCGAGATCGGGGCGACCGTCTCCGCGGGCGCCGTGCTCTGCTCCATCGAGGACTGACGGGCGACGCCTTAGTCCGTGCCAGCCTGGCTCGCCCGTCGCGCCACCTCGGCCAGGGACCCCGTGAGCGAGGGGTACACCGTGAACGTCCCGGAGACCTGCTCCGCGGTGAGCCGGTGGGCGACCGCGAGCGTGTACGGCAGGATCAGCTCGCTCGCCCGTGGGGCCACCACCACGGCCCCCATCACGGTGTGCGACCCGGAGCGCACGATCAGCTTCACGAAGCCCTCGCTCAGTCCCTGCATCTTGGCGCGCGGGTTCGTGTCCAGGCCCAGCACGAGCACCTCGCCGGCGAGGACCCCGTCGGCGACGTCCTGCTCGCTCACGCCCACCACCGCGATCTCCGGGCTGGTGAAGATCGCTGAGGACACCTGCGTGGAGATCAGCGGGGAGACCGCATCGCCCAGGGCGTGATGCATGGCGATGCGTCCCTGCATCGCGGCCACCGAGGCGAGCGGGTACACCCCGGTGCAGTCGCCGGCGGCGTAGATGCCCCGCACGCTGGTGCGGGAGACGCGGTCGGTGTCGATATGGCCGCTGTCCTTCACGCGCACCCCGGCCTGCTCGAGGCCGAGCTCGCCCGTCCAGGGGATTCCGCCGAGTGCCATCAGCACGTGGCTGCCGGCGATCTCCTCCCCCGAGGTGAGCGTGACCACCACCCCGTTCTCGGTGCGGTGCGCGGACGCGGCACGGGTTCGTGAGCGCACGGTGACACCGCGGCGGGCGAAGGCGTCCTCGAGCACGTCGGCGGCGTCCCCGTCGGTGCCGGGCAGCACCTTCTCCCGGGAGGAGACCAGGGTGACCTCGCTGCCGAGGGCGCGATAGGCGCTCGCGAACTCGGCGCCGGTGACCCCGGAGCCGACGACGATCAGGTGCTCGGGCAGCTCCTCGAGGGTGTACAGCTGGGTCCAGTTCAGGATCCGCTCGCCGTCGCAGGGGGCGGAGTCCAGCTCGCGGGGACGGGCACCGACGGCGAGCAGGATCACGTCCGCCTCGCAGGCGGGCTCGAGCACCGCGGCGTCCTCCCCCGCGCCGTCCCGGATCTCGACGGTGGCCGGTCCCAGCAGCCGGCCGCGGCCCTCGATCACGCGGACCCCGGCCTCGCGCAGGGAGATGCGGACGTCCTCGGACTGCGCGGTCGCGAGCCGCTGGACGCGAGCGTTCACCGCCGCGAGGTCCACGGTCAGGGCCCCGGTCCCCGGGGCGGAGCCGTCGTCGGCCTGGCGGATGCCGAGCTCCTGGGAGGTGGCCACCTGGTCGAGCACGTCGGCGGTGGCGATGAGGGTCTTGGAGGGGACCACATCGGTGATCACTGCGGCCCCGCCGAGCCCACGGTCCTCGATGAGCACCGTATCGGCGCCGTGCCGGGCGGCGGTGAGCGCGGCCTCGTAGCCGCCCGGTCCGCCGCCGATGATCACGACCCGCGTGCGGTCACCGGAACGGGTCACTCGATGGGGGTCGGACGGAAGGGCAGTGCTGGGATCGCTCACGTCTCCATTGTGTCTCAGAAGGCTCGACAGGGGCCCGGTTCCGGTGTTGTGCGGGGCGTGGCTGCGTTACCTTCGATCCATGACTGAAACCGCCTCTGACCCGTACCTGCTCGCCCGCGACGCCGCTGCCGCGATCGCCGAGGCCAGCGGGGTGGCCTCCCATGATCTCGCCCTGGTCCTGGGGTCCGGCTGGGCCGGTGCCGCGGACCTGCTCGGGGAGACCGTGTGGCAGGCCGACGCCACCACCATCCCGGGCTTCCGCCCGCCGGCCGTCGCCGGCCACATCGGGACACTCCGCTCGATCCGTGTCGAGGGCAGCGATGCCCGTGCACTGGTGCTCGGTGCCCGCACCCACTTCTACGAAGGGGCCGGGGTCGGCGTCGTGGTGCACGGCGTGCGCACCGCCGCGGCCACGGGGGCCCGCACGATGGTGCTGACCAACGGCTGCGGCGGCATCGACCCGTCCTGGACCCCGGGCACTCCGGTGCTGATCAGCGACCAGATCAACTTCACGGGTGCCACTCCCCTGTCCGGAGCGAACTTCGTGGACCTCACTGATCTGTACACCCCGGCGCTGCGCGACATCGCCCGGGAGGTCGATTCCTCGCTCGACGAGGGCGTCTACATGCAGTTCCAGGGGCCGACGTACGAGACCCCCGCCGAGGTGCAGATGGCCCGGACCATCGGAGCGCACCTGGTGGGCATGTCCACCGCGCTCGAGGCGATCGCCGCCCGCGAGGCCGGGATGGACGTGCTCGGGATCTCCCTGGTCACGAACCTCGCCGCGGGCATCAGCGCCCAGGCGCTCAGCCACGAGGAGGTGCTCGAGGCGGGGCGGGACGCCGGTCCGCGGATCTCGGCGCTGCTCGCCGAGACGGTCCGTCGCATCACCGGGGGCGCACCGTCCTCGGCCGCTTCCACCTCCACCTCCACCTCCGGGGAGCAGTCGTGATGACCGCGCTGGACCAGGCCCTGCGCAGGCGCTCCGAGGCCTGGCTCGCGGACGATCCCGATCCGGCCACGCGCTCCGCTCTCAGCTCGCTGCTCGAGCAGGCCGTCTCCGGCGGAGAGGCCGCGATCGACGAGATCGCCGATGCCTTCTCCGGTGACCTCGAGTTCGGCACGGCCGGTCTGCGGGGCCGGATGGGTCCCGGCCCGAACCGGATGAACCTCGCGGTGGTCTCCCGCGCCGCCCGTGGTCTCGCCGACCATCTTCTGGGCGATCTCGAGCTCGCGGCGCCCCTGGTGGTGATCGGGTACGACGCCCGCTACAACTCGCAGGACTTCGCGCTGCGCTCCGCCGCGATCATGACGGCGGCCGGCTGCCGCGTGCAGCTGCTGGAGCGCTTCGGCCCCACACCGCTGGTCGCCTTCGGCGTGCGCCAGCTGGGCGCCGACGCGGGCATCGTGGTCACGGCGAGCCACAACCCGCCGGCCGACAACGGCTACAAGGTGTATCTCGGAGGCCGGGCCCAGGAGTCCGACGGACAGGGCGTCCAGATCGTGCCACCCTCGGACGGGCAGATCGCCGCTCGCATCGCCGCCGTCGGCCCCGTGCTGGACATCCCGGTGGCCGACGCCGGCTGGGAGCTGCTGGGGGAGCAGCTGCGCGAGGACTATCTCGCGGCTATCTGCGCCCTTCCCGATCTCCAGGGGCCCCGCGACGTGCGGATCGTGCACACGGCGATGCATGGCGTGGGCACCGAGACGGCGCTCGCGGCGCTGCACCGCAGCGGCTTCGCCGAGGTGCACACGGTCGCCAAGCAGGCCGACCCTGATCCGGACTTCCCCACGGTCGCCTTCCCCAACCCCGAGGAGCCCGGAGCGATCGATCTGGCGCTCGAGCTGGCCCGCACGGTCGAGGCCGACGTCGTGATCGCGAACGACCCCGACGCCGATCGCTGTGCCGCAGCCGTGCTCGACCCGCATCTGGGCGACTGGCGGATGCTCACCGGTGACGAGCTGGGAGTTCTGCTCGGCGACCATCTGATCCGTCGGCACGGCTATCGCGGGGCCTTCGCCCGCTCGATCGTCTCCAGCCGCTGGCTGGGAAAGATCGCCGAGGCCGTCGGGGTGGACTCCCCCACCACGCTGACGGGCTTCAAGTGGATCGCCCGTGCCCCCGGCATCGTCTTCGGCTACGAGGAGGCGATCGGCTACTGCGTGCTGCCCGAGGTGGTGCGGGACAAGGACGGCCTCTCCGCAGGGCTGATGGTCGCGGAGATGGCGGCTCTCGCGAAGGCGGAGGGCACCACGCTGATCGGCCGGCTCGATGAGCTCGCCGCGGCGCACGGTCTGTTCGCCACCTCGCAGCTGTCCATCCGGGTGGAGGACCTCGCGCAGATCCCCGCCATGATGCAGCAGCTGCGCTCCGCCCCGCCCACCGCGCTGCTGGGCTCCGAGGTGGTCACCACCCAGGACCTGTCCCAGGGCTCGGTCGAGTCGACGGGCCTGCCGCCCACCGAGGGGATGCTGCTGCTCAGCGCCGAGGACACCCGCGTGGTGGTGCGCCCCTCGGGCACCGAGCCGAAGCTCAAGTGCTATCTGGAGGTCGTCCAGGACGTTCCCGCGGGAACGTCCGCGCCGGAGATGGCAACGATCCGCCAGCATGCCGGCGAGCGCCTGGCGCAGCTGAAGGACGAGCTGCGCGGGGTGCTCGGTCAGGCCTGAGGGCGCTCGCGCAGGTCTGAGGGCACAGACTCGGCACCGAGGTCGCCTCCGGAGCGCTCCTGACGCTGAGCGCTCCGGGGACGAGACCTGACGGGGAGCCTGTCCGCACTGCGCTGACGGGCTCCCCGGGGCACTCGGGCTCCCGGAGATCAGTACCCGGTGCCGGTGCCGCCGTCGAGGATGGCCTTCGAGGAGGACAGGCCCAGGCGGCTCGCACCGGCGGCGACCATCGCCTCGGCTGCCTCGCGGGTTCGGATACCGCCGGAGGCCTTCACGCCGAGTCGGTCGCCCACGGTGGCGCGCATCAGCTGCACGGCGTGCTCGCTCGCGCCCCCGGCGGGGTGGAAGCCCGTGGAGGTCTTCACGAAGTCGGCGCCGGCGCGCTCCGCGGCCTCGCACACGCCGACGATCTGCTCGTCCTCCAGCGCGGCGGATTCGATGATCACCTTCAGCACGACGGGCGTCGGAGCGGCGTCGCGCACGGCGCGGATCTCGGCCTCGACGGCGGCGAAGTCCCCGGAGCGGGCGAGGCCCACGTTGAGGACCATGTCGACCTCGTCGGCGCCCTTGGCCACGGAGTCCGCGGCCTCGGCGGCCTTGATCGCCGGGGCGTGCTGGCCGGACGGGAAGCCACACACGGTGGCGACCTTGACCGTGGTCTCCACGGGCAGCATCGACGGGGAGACGCAGATCGAGTAGGTGCCGAGCTGCTCGGCCTCGCGGGCGAGCGCGTCGACATCCGCGCGGGTCGCCTCGGGCTTCAGGAGGGTGTGATCGATGAGGGGTGCGAGCTGTGCGCGATCGAGAGTGGTCATAGGGAGATCTTCCCATGAGCGACGCTCTGAGGAGGCCATCACAGGTGCGCCCCGATGCCCGTGAGGCCGCCCTCCGCGCTCCCCCGAGCGCCTAGAATCGGCGGTCGTGACCACTGCTCCCGCCCCCTCCCGCGCGCCCCGCCGCATCGTCCTGCTCGCCGGCCCGTCAGGGAGCGGCAAGGGTGTCATGTCACGACGATCCGGGCTTCCGGTCCTGGGGCTCGACGACTTCTATCGCGAGCACGACGATCCCGGCCTCCCCCGCCGCTTCGGCATCGTCGACTGGGACGATCCCGCCTCATGGAACGCCGGCGCCGCTCTCGAGGCGCTGACGGCTCTCGCCCATGACGGCGCCGCCGAAGTCCCGGAGTACTCGATCTCCGCCTCGCGCCGCACCGGGACCACGCAGGTCGTGGCCGGGGACGCGCCGCTGATCATCGCCGAGGGAATCTTCGCCGCCGAGCTGATCGCCCCGCTCGCGGCGGCCGGCCTCCTGGCCGACGCCATCGTGCTGCACCGCCCCACCCCCGTCGTGTTCGCTCTGCGGCTCGTGAGGGATCTGCGCCAGAACCGCAAGCCTCCCCTGACCCTGCTGCGCCGGGGATGGGGCCTGGCTCGGGACCAGCGCGCCGATCTCGAGGGCTGGAGCCGAGCCGGGATGCGTCCCGAAGGACTGCACGCCGGGACCCGCTGGCTGCATCGGCTCACCGGCGTCGCGGACTGCGAGCAGCGGCACGCGCACGCCGCACGCGCCGGGGACGTCCTGCGGATCACGGCGGTGTGCTTCCTGCGCGAGGGGACGCACGGCACCGAGGTGCTGGCGGTGCGCAAGCGCGGCACCGGCTCCTATATGCAGGTCGGCGGCAAGCTCGAGGCCGACGAGAGCGCTCAGGAGGCGGCGATCCGCGAGGTCGCCGAGGAGATCGGCGTGACGCTGGCTCCCGAGGACCTCGCGCCGCTGGGCGACTTCGAGGCGGTCGCCGCGAACGAGCCGAACACGATGGTGTGCTCGACGGTGTTCATCTGTCGCACGCCGCTGCCGGAGCCGATCATCGTGCAGGCCGAGCTCGCCGATCACCGCTGGGTGCAGATCGGCGAGCCCGGCACCGGCGCCCGGCTGGCGCCGCTCATGGTCGAGCACATCCTGCCGGCGCTGCGGGCGCTGTAGGCCCCGGGACCCAGGGCTCAGGATCCAGGACCCGGGCCCAGTTCCCGGCGCTCAGCACTCAGCACTCAGCACTCAGCACTCAGGCAATGCGGTCAGACGGATGCGGTCAGGCGATGCGGTCCATCACGATCTTCCGCGCGCGGACCGTGGTGCCGGGGGCGGCGAGGGTCCAGGACCCGTCGATCGACTCGAGCGCCCGGGGCATCCGCTCCGGGGTGTCGGTGTGCAGGCGGGCCAGGACGTCGCCGGCCTTCACCTCGTCGCCGATGTGCGCTTCGATCTCCACGCCGGCGGCGGCCTGCACGGCCTCCCCCGGGCGGGAGCGGCCGGCCCCCAGACGCCAGGCGGCCACGCCCACGCCCATCGCGTCGAGACCGGTGACGACACCGTCCTCGGTGGCCCGGAGATCCTCGACGTGCTTCGCGACCGGCAGCGGGGCGTCGACGTCCCCGCCCTGGGCGGAGATCATCGCGCGCCAGGAGTCCATCGCCCGACCGTCGGCCAGTGCGGCCTCCACGTCGGCATCGTGCACCCCGGCCGCATCCAGCATCTCGCGGGCCAGTGCGCAGGTGAGCTCCACGATGTCCGCCGGGCCGCCGCCGGCGAGCACCTCGAGGGATTCGCGCACCTCGAGGCCGTTGCCCGCGGTGCGTCCCAGCGGTGCGGACATGTCGGTCAGCAGCGCGACGGTGTGCACCCCGGCGTCGGTGCCGAGCTCCACCATGGTGCGGGCGAGCTCGCGCGCATCCGCCTCGTCCTTCATGAAGGCACCGGCTCCGGTCTTCACGTCCAGAGTCAGCGCGGCTGTGCCCTCGGCGATCTTCTTGGACATGATGGAGCTGGCGATCAGCGGGATCGCCTCGACGGTCCCGGTGATGTCGCGCAGGGCGTAGAGCTTCTTGTCGGCCGGGGCGAGGCCCGAGCCGGCGGCGCAGATCACGGCGCCGGCGCTCTCGAGCTGAGCCATCATCTCGGCGTTGCTGAGGTCCGCGCGCCACCCGGGGATCGCCTCGAGCTTGTCGAGCGTGCCGCCGGTGTGGCCCAGCCCGCGCCCGGACAGCTGCGGCACGGCCACCCCGAAGCTCGCCACCAGGGGCGCCAGCGGCAGGGTGATCTTGTCGCCCACGCCGCCGGTGGAGTGCTTGTCCGTCGTCGGCTTCGAGAGCGCCTGGAAGTCCATCCGCTCGCCGCTGGCGATCATCGCGTTAGTCCAGCGGGCGATCTCCGACCGCTCCATCCCGCGCAGGAAGATCGCCATCGCGAGCGCCGCCATCTGCTGCTCGGCGACCACGCCGCGGGTGTAGGCGTCGATCACCCAGTCGATCTGGCCGTCGGCGAGCGCCTGGCCGTCGCGCTTGGTGCGGATGACGTCGACGACGTCGAAGGGCTCGACGGCGGGAGAGGTTCCGGTCGAGCCGGCAGATGCAGTGGTCATGGAAGGTCTCCTGGAATCGCGGGGAGGTCGGATCGTCGTGTCGTAGTGGTCTGTGAGGTCAGGTCCCGGCGGGGTTCTGCTGGGTCTCGCTGGGACCTGCTGGGTCTCGCCGGGTTCTGCTGGGTGCTGGGCTGGAATCGGTTCTGGCCGGCGCTGCCTCCTGCTGACGCGTGCTGCCGCCGGCTCACACCTGGAGGTCGGAGGGGCCGAAGGCCTGGGGCAGCACCTGCGCCATGGTCCGCGGACCCTCGGGGGTGAGGACCACGAGATCCTCGGCGGCGTGCTCGGACAGCAGCTGGCGACAGCGCCCGCAGGGCATCACCACGGCGCGCTCCTCGCGGGAGAGGTGCTCGTCCCCGCCCACGCAGACGAAGCGCGAGAGCCGCCCGCCGCCCCCGGCGACGAGCTCGCTGATCATGCCGCACTCGGCGCAGAGGGTGACGCCGTAGCCGGCGTTCTCCACGTTGCAGCCCCGCACCAGGCGACCATCGGTCGTCAGGCCCGCCGCGCCCACCCGGAAGCGGGAGTACGGCGCGTAGGCGTTCTCAGCGACCTCTCGGGCCGCGGCGAGCAGCTCCGTGAAGTCGACGTCACCGTCCACCTCGACGTCGTGTTCGGTCCCGGCGGGATCGGTGCCTGCGGTCTGTGAGGTGCTCATAGGTCGATGGTCCCACTGCTCGCCGAAGTTCTCATGGCGCGACGTCCTCACTGCGTGACGTCCTCACTGAAGCTCCCACTGAAGTTCCCACTGTGCGACGACCTCACTGCTTGACGTACGGGACGCCGTTGGCCGCCGGGACCCGCACCCGGCCCACGACGCCGGCGACGGCGAACAGCGCCACGACGTACGGGAGCATGAGGAGGAAGTCGCCCGGGATGGAGACGCCCCCTTCCGCGGCGGACATCGTCCCCAGACGCAGCTGCAGGGAATCCGCGAAGGCGAAGGTGAGCGCGGCCAGCAGAGCGCCCACGGGGTGGTATCGGCCCAGGATCATCGCGGCGAGGGCGATGTACCCCTTGCCGGCGGACATCTCCTCGCCGAAGGCGACCCCGGTGCCGATGGTGAGCGTGGCGCCGCCGAGTCCGGCGACGGCGGAGCCGAGCATCACGTTGATCCACCGGGTGCGGTTCACGGGGATGCCGACGGTGTCCGCGGCGCGCGGGTGCTCGCCCACGGCGCGCACGCGCAGGCCCCAGCGGGTGCGGAACAGAGCGATCGTGAGGCCGGCGACGATGATCCACATCAGGTACACGAGGATGTTCTGCTCGAACAGCACGCGGCCGATCACGGGGATGTCCGCCAGGACCGGGATGCGCAGGGTCGGCAGGCGCAGGGGCGAGTTGAACTGACCCGGGTTCTGCCGCATCACGGTGCCGAAGAAGAACGAGGTGACGCCGATGGCGAGCACGTTCAGCACCACGCCCACGATGATCTGCTGCACCCGGTAGCCGACGGCGAACATGGCCAGCAGGGCACCCATCACGAGGGCCATGATCGGTGCGGCGATCAGACCCACCCAGGCGCTTCCGGCGAGGGAGCCCACGAGCGCCGCGCCGAACGCCCCGAAGAGCAGCTGCCCCTCGATCGCGATGTTGATGACTCCCGCACGCTCGGAGAGCACACCGGACAGGGCGCCGAAGGCAAGGGGGACCGCAAGGGCGAGCGTGCCCTGGAGGAGAGTGGCCACGTCCAGTGCGCGCTCGGAGATCACCCAGGTCATGAAGGCGAGGATCCAGCTCACGGCGAAGACGGCGATGAGGCCGAGGCGTGCGGCGGGCCGGGGACGGGCCGCGCGGGCGTGGAGCACCCACAGCGCCGCCGATGCCGCCAGCGCGATCACGGCCAGGGCCACGGCCCCGCCGATCGAGGGCACGGTGATCCGCTCCGGGATCAGACCGAGGGGGTTGAGGTCGCCCTCACGGGCCAGGGCGAAGGACGACTCCGCGCCGGGGACCCCGCGCAGGCCGAAGAACACCAGCGCGATGAGGCCGAGCACGGTGGTGGTGAGCGGGAGGTGCCACCAGCTGTCGGGGCGCTCGTCGGTGACCTTCTTCTGGACCTCGGAGTCGTCCGGGGCCACGGTGGGCGTGGCGGTCATCGCTGATCTCCCGTCGCGTCGGTGGGATCTTCGACGTCACCGGCGGGAGGTGCTGTCCGCGGCGAGGAGTCGGAGGAGGGGGCATCGGGAGATGGGGCACTGGGGTCTCGGTGAGCTCCTTCGTGACGTCCCGCCGGGTCCGGTGAGCGACCGGGCGATCCCTCCGGTGTGCTGCCCGGCGGGAGATCACCGGCCGCACTCGTGCCGGGATCCGCCGACGACGCCGAGGGCGGGGACGTCGTCGAGGTCGACATCGAGTCCGAGATCGACGTCGAGTCTGAGTTCGACGCCGAGGTCGACGTGCTGCCGGCCATCGTCCGTCGGGCGGTGCGCCCCCGGGCTCCGGTGGAGGGGTGGTCGACACGGCGCAGGCCGATGAGGGTGCGCACGAGGGGCGGTGCCGCGATGAACAGCACCACGAGGACCTGGATGACCTGCACGAGGTCCAGCGGGACGCCCTGGCTGCTCTCCATGAAGCGGCCACCGGTGGACAGACCGGCGAACAGCAGCCCGGCCAGGACCACACCGACCGGGCCGGAGCGCCCGAGCAGAGCGACCGTGATGGCATCGAAGCCGATGCTGCCGGCGACGCCCTCGGTGAGTCGCTTCTCGGTGCCCAGCACGTGCACGGCGCCGGCGAGGCCGACGAGGCCACCGGCCACGGTCAGCACCAGGAAGGCGGTGCGGGACGGGGAGATGCCGGCGACCCGCGACGCGCGAGGGTTCGAGCCGACGGCCCGGAACTGGAAGCCGAGCGTGGAGCGGCTCATCAGCCACCACAGCAGCACGGCGGCGCCGGCGGCGAGGAACAGTCCGGCGTGCAGCCGGAAGCCGGAGCCGAGCAGCTGCGGGAGGACGGCAGAGTCGGAGATCGAGGGTGAGGTCGGCTGGGACTGGTTGGCCCCGGTGAAGGCCGCGGTCTTCAGTGCGAAGAACAGCAGATAGGTGGCGATCCAGTTCAGCATGATCGTGCTGATGACCTCGTTGGCGCCGAAGCGCGCCTTGAGGAAGCCGGCGATGCCGCCCCAGACCGCGCCGGCGAGCAGGCCGCCGAGCAGGGCGATCAGCAGGTGCACGACGATGGGCAGATCCCAGGTGAAGCCGATGTATCCGGCGGCCATCGCGCCCACGATGAGCTGGCCGGTGCCGCCGATGTTGAACAGCCCGGCGCGGAAGCTGACCGCCATGCCGGCGGCCGCGATGATCAGCGGCGTGGCGACGGTCAGGGTCTCGGTGAGCGGCCGCAGGCCGGCGGCGAGCGCGGGGAGGAGGACGTAGGTTCCGCTCCCGCCCGCTGCGCGGAGGTCATCGGCGACCCGGGAGTATCCGACGCCGTCGAACACCGCCCCGCGGAACATGGCCCCGTACGCCTGGGTCACCGACTGCCAGATCGCGGTGAAGGCGTCGGACGGGCGATCCAGGAAGTAGCTGAACGTCTCCCGCACCTCCGTGTCGGCGATGACGATGAGCACGGATCCGATGAGGAAGGCGAAGATGAAGCTCATGACCACCACGAGCAGGTCCCCGCGGGCGATCTTCTGCAGGGTCCCGCGGAGGCGGTCCTCGGCCTGCTGCTCGGGGGGCGGCGGCGCGTCGTTGCTCCCGGCCCCTACCCCCGGGGCGGAGCTGGTGTTCTCGGGGTCGACGACGGCGGTCATACGATCTCTCCTTCGTCGGCGAGCTGCGAGTCGGTGGTGCGCGCACCGGCGGCGACGGCCTCACGGGCGGCGTCGACCGTGTAGCCGGCCATCATCAGGCCGAGCACGTCGCGGTCCTCGTCCCCGGGGACGATCCCGAGGATCTGGCCGCGGTACATCACGGCGATGCGGTCCGCCAGCTGGGTGACCTCGTCCAGCTCGGTGGAGACGATGATGACGGGGGTGCCCTTGTCACGCTCGTCGAGGATCCGGCGGTGGAGGAACTCGATCGAGCCGACGTCGACGCCGCGCGTGGGCTGGGAGGCGATCAGCAGGGCGAGCTCGCGGTGCAGGGCGCGGGCCATCACGACCTTCTGCTGGTTGCCTCCGGACAGCGCGGAGACGGCGGAGTCGGCGGACTGGGTGCGCACGTCGAACTCGGGGATCAGGCGCTCCGCGTTCTCCCGCACGGCCCGCAGGGACATGGCGACTGCGCTGCCGAAGGGCCGGCGGTCGTGCTGGTCCAGCACGAGGTTCTCGGCGACCGAGAAGTCCGGGATCAGGGCGTCATGGGTGCGGTCCTCGGGGACGAAGCCGACCCCGGCATCGAGCACCTGCTTGGTGCTGCGGCCCACGAGCTCGCGGCCCTCCAGGGTCGCCGAGCCGTGCACGGTGTCCTCGAGCCCCAGGAGTGCCTCGGCGAGCTCCGTCTGCCCATTGCCCTGGACACCGGCGATGGCGAGCACCTCGCCATGGCGGACGTCGAAGGTGACGCCGTCCAGGGTGCGCACGCCGGCGCTGTCCGTCACCCGCAGATCGGTGACCTGCAGGGCGATCTCGCCCGGGGTCGCCTCGATCTTGTCCTGGGCGAGGGAGACCTGACGGCCGACCATGAGGGAGGCGAGCTCCGCCTGGTCCGCGGAGGGGTCCGCCTCGCCGACGACCTTGCCGCGGCGGATCACGGTGATGCGGTCGGAGACCGCCTTGACCTCACGAAGCTTGTGGGTGATGAAGACGATCGAGGTGCCCTCGTCCCGCAGCTGGCGCATGATCGCCATCAGCTCGTCCGTCTCCTGCGGGGTCAGCACGGCGGTGGGCTCGTCCAGCACGAGCACCTCGGCCCGACGGCTGAGAGCCTTGATGATCTCGACGCGCTGCTGTGCGCCGACGGGGAGGTTCTCGACGAGGGCGTCGGGATCGATCTCGAAGCCGAACCGCGCGGAGATCTCACGCACGAGCGTGCGGGCCGCACCCAGGTCGAGCAGGCCGCCCTTGGTCGGCTCGTGGCCGAGCACCATGTTCTCGGCCACCGTGAAGACGGGGACCAGCATGAAGTGCTGGTGGACCATCCCGATGCCGGCCGCCATGGCGTCACCGGGATCGGAGAAGGAGACGGGCTTCCCGTCGATGACGATCTGGCCGCCGTCGGGTCGGTACAGCCCGTACAGCACGTTCATCAGGGTGGACTTCCCGGCGCCGTTCTCCCCCAGCAGGGAGTGGATCTCCCCGGGTTCGACGACCAGGTCGATCGCGTCATTGGCCACGAAGGACCCGAAGGTCTTCGTGATCCCGCGCAGTTCGAGCTTCACATCTCTCGCTTCCGTCGGCGACGGCCGAGATCATCGGCCGAGCGATCAGGAGGAGGCGGTCCCGGCCCGGGTGGGGCCGGGACCGCCGTTCTCCGGAGGGGTCAGGCAGCCTTGGGCGAGGCCTCGGACTCGACAGTCACCGTGCCGTCGATGATGTCCTGCTTGAGGGTCTCGAGCTCGGCGGAGAGCTCCTCGGGGACGTCGTCCTCGAACTCATGGAACGGGGCCAGGCCCACGCCGCCGTTCTCGAGGGTGCCCACGTACGAGGTCGCGTCGAACTTGCCGTCGGCAGAGGTGGTGATGACGTCCTCGACCGCGGTGTCCATCTCCTTCATCACGGAGGTGAGGATGACGTCCTGGGCGTCCTTGTCGCTCGCGTTCGTCTCGAAGCCGTCGGAGTCGACCCAGATCACGGTGCGATCCTCGCCCTCCTTGGCGGAGGCGAGGGTGCCTGCACCGACCGGTCCGGCGACCGGCATGATGATGTCCGCGCCGGCGTTGTAGAACTCGTCGGAGACGGCCTTGCCCTTGGACTGGTCGTCGAAGGAGCCCACGATGGAGCCCTTCTGGGTCTCCTTGTTCCAGCCGAGGACCTCGACGTCGGTGCCCTTGGACTCGTTGTGGTAGGCGACGCCATCGGCGTAGCCGTCCATGAAGATCGTGACGGTCGGAAGATCCATGCCGCCGTAGGTGGCGACCTTCCCGGTCTCGGTCATGCCCGCGGCGAGGTAGCCGGCCAGGAACGCGGCCTCAGCCGTGTTGAACTCGAGCGGCTTGACGTTGTCGAGCTCGACCGGGTTGCCGTCGGCGTCCTGTGCGGTGGAGTCGACGATCGCGAAGTCGGTGTCCGCGTTGGCCTCGGCGGCGGCGCCGGTGGCCGGGGCCAGCAGGAAGCCGACCGTGACGATCAGGTCGCAGCCCTGCGTGACCATGTTGTTGATGTTCGGGGCGAAATCGGAGTCAGTGGTGGATTCCGCCTCAGCCTGGTCGATGCCGAGGTTCTCGACAGCGGCCTTGAGACCGTTGTGGCTCGACTCGTTGAAGGACTTGTCGTCCCAGCCGCCCGAGTCCGAGACCATGCAGGCCTTGTAGTCGCTCGAGGCGCCGCCGGCATCGCTGCCGCCGCTGCCGCCGCCCTCCTCGGGCGCTGTGCCGCACGATGCGAGGGTGAGGACGCCGGCCCCGGTGAGGGCGAGCGCACGCGTAATGCTCTTCATGGGGGTTCCTCCGCTGGAGAGTCGGGGCCGATCGGGCCCCGGTAGGTCTCGGGCGACAGCATTGTCGCGTTCCGCCTCGGACCATAGCCGTGCGCGGAGGCTCCAGGAGGCCCTCATCGACGCTGAGTATGAACCGTTATGAAATCGACGCGGATGCCACGCCCTGCTGAACGAACGGTGACAACGCGGAGAGTCCGTCGACCGGAAGAGCACGCGACCGGACGATCAGCGGGTCGGGACCCCAACGGGCTGGCAGGTCAGCGGTCCGACCCTCGATGGGGCCGCACCGATGACGGGTCGACAGATCAGCTGACGGCGAGGTCCCGCTGCACGCACGCGCTCGCGAGCACCGAGGCACCGATGCCGATGGCGCGCTCGTCGATCATCAGGTCCCCCATGTGGAGGTCGTACGTGCGCCCGCCCGGGGTCCTGGTCCCCAGACGCGCCAGAGCACCGGGAACCTTCTCGAGATACCAGGCGAAATCCTCCCCGCCCAGGGACTGCGCGGTGGGATCGAGGTTCTCGTGGCCCAGCACGCTGGTGACGGCGGCCGTGAGCACATCGACGCTGGTGGTCGAGTTGGAGACCGGCGGCACTCCACGAGCATGGTCCACCCGGGCCTCGACGCCCCAGGGACGCACGAGGTCCGCGAGGACCGACTCCAGCAGCTCCTCGGCCCTGTCCCAGGCGTCGTGGTCCAGGCACCGCAGAGTTCCTTCGAGGGTGCCGTTGCTGGGGATCGCGTTGAACGCGGACCCTGCATGGATGCTCCCCCAGGTGAGGTTCACCCCGGAGCGAGGATCCATCCGGCGGGTCAGTGCCGCGGGGAGCTGGGTCGCGATCGAGCCGAGCGCGTACACGAGGTCCTGGGTCAGGTGCGGACGCGAGGTGTGGCCGCCCGCTCCGCGCACGTGGATCGACACCGGGTCGGTGGCCGAGGTGATCGGCCCGGACTTGAGCCCGATGTGGCCGACGTCCACGCCCGGGTCGCAGTGCAGCGCGAGGATCGAGTCGACACCGTCCACGACGCCCTGGCCGATGAGGTCCAGCGCCCCGCAGGGATGCATCTCCTCCGACGGCTGGAACACCAGGCGCACCCCGCGCCGCAGCGCACCGGCGTCGGCGACGCGCACGAGGGCCGTCGCCGCGCCGAGCACGGCACTCATGTGCACGTCATGGCCACAGGCGTGGGAGACGCCCTCGACCGTGGAGCGGTAGGACACGGTGGACAGCTCCGGGATGCCGAGGGCGTCCATGTCCGCGCGCAGGGCGATCGGCGCGAGATCCGGTTCGCTGCCGGGGATGTCGCAGATCGCCCCGGTGCTCGCGAGCCGCTGCGGGGACAGCCCGAGCGCGGAGAGCCGGTCCACGACGTAGTCGGTCGTGGCGTGCTCCTCGTGAGAGAGCTCGGGATGACGGTGGAGGTGACGGCGCACGTCGCGCAGCTCGTCGGCCTTCTCGGCGATCGTGCGCGCGATGAGACCCTCGGGTCCCAGCATCGACCGCTGCTCCGCGGTTCCCAGCAGGACCTGCTGCGGCTGCTCCACCTGTCCACTCCCTCGTGCCACTGATCCTCGATGCCTTCTCTGCCGTGTCCAGCTGTGCGATGTCCCGCCGCGATCAGCGCAGGCGTCCACGACCATGCTCGTCGAGCAGGTCGACGAGCCGGGTGAGGTCCTGTGCATGATCGTCGGCGAGCACCAGCAGGGCGTCCTCGGTGTCCACGATGCTGATGCCCTGCAGCCCGACCAGGGCGATGTGACGATCGGTGGAACCGTACACCGTGGCCGCAGAGCCGATGGCATCGACCGTCGAGGTGCCCAGCACCCGGACATCCGAGCCGTCTGCGTCGGGCCCCCACTCGCGCAGCTGGCGGGCGAGCGCGGCGAAATCGCCGACGTCGTCCCAGCCGAAGGAGGCCGGCACCACGGCGACCCGTCCCGCCGCTGCGAGAGGCTCGGCGAGGGCATGGTCGATCGCGATCGAGGTCAGGGTGGGCCAGTTCCGTGCCAGCACCTCGTCATACTTCTCGGTGCCGGAGGCCGCGGCGATCTCCCGCACGCCCCGGGCGAGGCCGGGGATCTGCACAGCGAGCTCGTCGAGCAGCACCCGGGCACGCACGACGAACATCCCGGCGTTCCAGAAGAAGGTCCCGGCCGCGACGAACCGCTCGGCCGTGTCCAGATCCGGCTTCTCCACGAACCGCGAGACGGGGAGGGCGCCGAGCGCACGACATGCCGCAGGATCCGTGCCGGGTCCTGCCGGATGCTGTTCTGCCGGGGCCTGCTCGATATAGCCGAAGCCGGTCGCCGGTGACGTCGGCCGGATCCCGAGGGTGACGAGGTAGCCGAGCTCCGCGACCTGGCGCGCGGCCGCGACGTCTCGGGCGAAGTCCTCCGGCGCGGAGATCAGATGGTCCGCAGCGAAGGAGCCGATCACCGCGTCGGGCTCCTCGTGCTCCACGAGCGCGGCCGCGAGCGCGATCGCCGGCATCGAGCTGCGCGGGGAGGGCTCGGTGATGATTCGGGCCCGCACGCCGGACCCCGGGGAGCCCATCTCGTCCAGCTGCACCCGCACCGCCCCGGCTTGCGCGCCCCCGGTGACGATGATCGGTGGGCTGTCGGCCAACGGCGCCAGGCGCTGCACCGTCTGCTGCAGGAGCGAGGTGCCGCTCCCGGTGAGATCCAGGAGGAACTTCGGTCGGGCACGGCGTGAGAGCGGCCACAATCGGGTGCCGGCACCGCCGGCCGGGATCACGGGGATGAACGGAGCCTCAGGCATCTGCCCAGGGTATCCGGGCCCGGAACCCGCCAGCGGCAGGGGCATCGGGATGTGTCGTCGGGCCCCGCAGGGTGCCCCCGACCTGCACATCACGGTGCTACGCTGGCTCTGCCCCTGTCGGGGGCGATGATGATGTCGCCGTGTCGTGAACCAGGTGCCCACGGGGTGCCTCGAGCGCCGCGAAGGCCGTCCGGGCACGCCCCGGGGGTCCGCGCGCCCCACCACTTCGGTGATGCATCCCGTTCCCGGCGTTCACCCGTCGCTTCTGGAGGAACTCCGTGGCATCAGCCAAATCCGGGACGCTGTATCGCGGTCGCGAAGGCATGTGGTCCTGGGTCGCTCACCGCATCTCGGGAATGCTCATCTTCCTGTTCCTGCTCGTGCATGTCCTCGATACCGCATTGGTGCGGGTCTCCCCTGAGGCATACAACGAGGTGATCGGCCACTACAAGACCATCGTGTTCGGTCTCGGCGAGATCGGACTCGTCGCCGCGATCGTGTTCCACGCCCTCAACGGCCTGCGCATCATCCTCGTGGACTTCTGGTCCAAGGGCACCACGCATCAGCGGGCCCTGTTCTGGGGCGTCGTGATCGTCTGGGCCGTCCTGATGGTCGGCTTCGTCCCCCGTCAGCTCATGCACATGTTCGGAGCCTGATGATGAGTGCACAGTCTGCAACCTCGATTCCTGATCCCACCACGCGCTACCGCCGCACCGGCCAGCGCGGTCTCAACACCGAGATGATGTCGTGGCTGTTCATGCGCATCTCCGGTGTCCTGCTCGTGATCCTCGTCTTCGGCCACCTCTTCGTGAACCTGTGGCTCGGCGAGGGCGTCAAGGGCATCGACTTCGCCTTCGTCGGCGGCAAATGGGCCAACCCGTTCTGGCAGGTCTGGGACCTCCTGATGCTCTGGCTCGGCCTCATCCACGGCGGCAACGGCGTGCGCACGATCATCAACGACTACGCGCGCAGCTCCACGCTGCGGCTGACCCTCAAGGGCCTGCTGTACTTCGCGGTCGTCGTGACGGTCGTCCTGGGCACCCTGGTGATCTTCACCTTCAACCCGTGCCCCGTCGGCGCCGAGCCGAGCCTGCTGCCCTCCTTCTGCGAAGGCTGACGGCCTCCCCCCGGGAGCCGGCAGGTCCGGCTCCCGACCCAGTTCTCACCGGTCGACCCCGAAACGGAGCAGTCACCAGACATGCAGACCCATAACTACGACGTGGTCATCGTCGGTGCCGGCGGCGCCGGCATGCGCGCCGCCCTGGAATCCTCCAAGGACTCCCGCACCGCGGTCGTCACCAAGCTCTACCCCACGCGCTCCCACACGGGTGCGGCGCAGGGCGGCATGTGCGCCGCCCTCGCCAACGTCGAGGAGGACAACTGGGAGTGGCACACCTACGACACCGTCAAGGGCGGTGACTACCTGGTCGACCAGGACGCCGCCGAGGTGATGGCCAAGGAGGCCATCGACGCGGTGCTCGACCTCGAGAAGATGGGGCTGCCGTTCAACCGCACCCCCGAGGGACGCATCGACCAGCGGCGCTTCGGCGGCCACACCCGCGAGCACGGCGAGGCGCCCGTGCGCCGCTCCTGCTACGCCGCGGACCGCACCGGTCACATGATCCTGCAGACCCTCTATCAGAACTGCGTGAAGCAGCAGGTGGAGTTCTTCAACGAGTACTACGTGCTTGACATCCTCATGACCGGCGATCCCCGCTCCGACGAGGGCGTGCGCGCCTCCGGCGTGGTCACCTACGAGCTGGCCACCGGCGAGATCCACATCTTCCGGGCGAAGTCGGTCGTGTTCGCCTCCGGCGGCTTCGGCAAGATCTTCAAGACCACCTCGAACGCCCACACCCTGACCGGTGACGGCCCCGCCATGGCGTTCCGTCGCGGCATCCCGCTGGAGGACATGGAGTTCTTCCAGTTCCACCCGACGGGCCTCGCCGGCCTCGGCATCCTGCTGTCGGAGGCGGCCCGCGGAGAGGGCGCGATCCTGCGCAACTCGAACATGGAGCGCTTCATGGAGCGCTACGCCCCGACGCTGAAGGACCTCGCCCCGCGCGACGTGGTCGCCCGCGCCATGGCCAACGAGGTGCGCGAGGGTCGAGGCTGCGGACCGAAGAAGGACTACGTCTACCTCGACCTCACCCACCTCGAGCCCGCGCACATCGATGCGAAGCTCCCGGACATCACCGAGTTCGCCCGCACCTACCTGGGCGTGGAGCCGTACACGGACCCCGTGCCCGTCTTCCCGACGGCGCACTACGGCATGGGCGGCATCCCCACCAACATCCGTGGTGAGGTGCTCCGCAACGCCACAGACGTGATCCCGGGGATGTACGCCGCCGGCGAGACCGCCTGCGTCTCGGTCCATGGCGGAAACCGTCTGGGCACCAACTCGCTGCTGGACATCAACGTCTTCGGTCGCCGCGCCGGGATCGCCGCCGCGGAGCACGCCAAGACCGTGGAGCTCGCCGAGCTGCCCGAGAACCTCGAAGCCCCCACGGTGGAGCTGCTCGAGCGTCTCCGCGATCGTCCCGCCACGGAGGACCGCGTGGCGAACATCCGTCTCGAGCTGCAGGAGGTCATGGACGCCAACGTCCAGGTGTTCCGCACCGATGAGACCTGCCGTATCGCGCTCGCCAAGATCGTGGAGCTCAAGAAACGCTACGAGACGGTCGCCATCCAGGACAAGGGGCGTCGTTACAACCTCGACCTCATGGAGGCCGTCGAGCTCGGCTTCCTGCTCGATCTCGCAGAGATCGTGGCCATCGGGGCGCTGCACCGCAAGGAATCCCGCGGCGGCCACTTCCGGGAGGACTTCGACAAGCGTGACGACGTCAACTTCCTCAAGCACACCATGGCCTACCGCACCCTGGAAGGCGAACAGGGCGAAGAAGGCACTTCGATCCGTCTGGGCACCAAGCCCGTCGTGATCACCCGCTACGAGCCGAAGGAGCGCACGTTCTGATGACTGCCGTCGCAGAGAAGTCCCAGGCCGAGTCCCCGCAGCCCGAGGTCGAGGAGATCCCCTCCTTCGACGTCACGCTGCGCATCAATCGGTTCAACCCCGAGGACGAGAAGGGCTCCTACTGGGAGGACTTCACCGTCACGATGCACGGCACCGACCGTGTGCTCGATGCCATGCACGAGATCAAGTGGCATCTGGACGGGTCCCTGACCTTCCGCCGCTCCTGCGCACACGGCGTGTGCGGGTCCGACGCGATGCGGATCAACGGTCGCAACCGCCTGGCCTGCAAGACGCTCCTGAAGGACCTCGACGTCGACAAGCCGATCACCGTCGAGCCCATCAAGGGCCTGCCGGTCGAGAAGGACCTGATCGTCGACATGGAGCCGTTCTTCGACTCCTACCGCGAGGTCATGCCGTTCCTCGTGGCCAAGGGTCAGGAGCCCAGCAAGGAGCGCCTGCAGTCCGCCGAGGAGCGCGAGCGCTTCGACGACACCACCAAGTGCATCCTCTGCGCCGCGTGCACGTCCTCGTGCCCCGTGTTCTGGACCGACGGGCAGTACTTCGGCCCCGCCGCGATCGTCAACGCGCACCGCTTCATCTTCGACTCGCGCGATGATGCCGGTGAGCAGCGCCTGGAGATCCTGAACTCGAAGGAGGGCGTGTGGCGCTGCCGCACGACCTTCAACTGCACCGAGGCGTGCCCCCGCGGCATCCAGGTGACCAAGGCGATCGCCGAGGTCAAGCAGGCTGTGATCCGCGGCCGCGTCTGAGCCGCCCGGGAGTGCTGCCCCCTGGGGAGCCACCCGCGAGCAATGCCCCCTGAGGACCAATTCTTCGTCGAACATCGGTCCGCAGGGGGCATTTCTGGTGCCGTCCTCAGGAGTAGGAGATCACCAGGGGTGCGTGGTCGGACCAGCGGGTGTCGTAGCTGGGGGCGCTGTCGACCTGTGCCGTCGACGCCCGGGCCGCGAGATCCGTCGTCGCGAGCTGGTAGTCGATCCTCCAGCCCGAATCGTTGTCGAAGGCCTTGCCGCGCTGGGACCACCAGGTGTAAGGGCCGGGGCCGTCCCCGTGCAGCGTGCGGTGCACGTCCACGTATCCGGCGTCCGACGTGAGGCGATCCAGGTAGGCGCGCTCCTCGGGCAGGAACCCGGCGGACTTCCGGTTGCCCTTCCAGTTCTTGATGTCCCATTCGGTGTGGGCGATGTTGATGTCGCCGGTGAGCACCACGTGGCGCCCGTCGGCCCGCAGCTGCTCGAGACGTTCCATCATGATGTCGAGGAAGGCGTACTTGTCGGTCATGGTCTGCGGCTTCTCGGTGTTGCCGGAGTGCATGTAGCACGAGATGACGGTGAGGGTGCGGCCATCGCCGAAGGGGTCAACGACGTCGGTCTCCAACCAGCGACCGGTGTGCGCCGGCTCGGTGAGACCCGGCAGACCGCCCCGTGCTCCGTCGAGGTCGACATCCTCGCGCGAGGAGCGGACGGCGATCGCGACGCCGGCACGGCCCTTGAGCTCCGACGCCTCCCCGACGATGGTCCAGTCGTCCCCGACCAGCCCGGCGAGCAGCTCCCCCGGGGCGCGCACCTCCTGGAGAGTGACGACATCCGCGGACGTGGAGGCGAGCCAGTCGCCCATTCCCTTCCGGGCGGCGGCGCGCAGGCCGTTGACGTTGACGGTGGCAAGAGTGAAAGTCATGCCCGCCAGTATTCCAGGCCGAGCTGACGTTCTCCGCGCTCCACGCGCACCCGACGCTCCGGACGCTCCGGACGGTCCCGACGCTCCCGACGGTGCGAATGCTCCTGATGATGGGGATGCTGCGACTCCGGTGCGGCGGGCCGGTTCACGGCAGGTACGGGCTCGGCGTCGCCGCGGAGAGGAGGATCTGGTCGATCGGCCCGCCGTGCTCCCCCAGGTGCCCTCCGAGCAGGAGACCGACGGCGGAGATCGGTGACGGCACAGCTCCGTCACCGATCCCCTGGCTGACCGCGATACCTGTGGCGCCGCCCACCCTGTCGGCATGCTGCTCGGCCTGCTCGACGCTCATCCCCCAGAATCCGGACCCCATCGCTCCCCGTCTCCACCCGCTCAGAACCGTCTGCGGACGCTGCTGCCCCGCGACTGCGTTCACCGTATCCAGGGGCTGGACGGGCCACCATGGGGAGGGGTCCCCATGACGGCCTTCCGAGCGGAGGTGGCCGGCGAGGCCGCCCGATCAGTCCGCAGAGACCGCAGCCGCGCGCTCGGCGGACTCGACGACGTTCTTCATCAGCAGCGCGCGGGTCATGGGGCCGACGCCACCGGGGTTGGGGCTGATCCAGGCGGCGACCTCGGCCACCGCGGGGTCCACGTCGCCCACGAGCTTCGCCTTCCCGCCCTCGGGGTCCTCCTGACGGGAGACGCCGACGTCCAGCACGATCGCGCCCGGCTTGACGTCCTCGGGGCGCACCAGGTGGGCGGCACCGGCTGCGGCGACGATCACGTCAGCGCGGCGCAGGTGGGCCGGGAGGTCAGTGGTGCCGGTGTGGCAGAGCGTGACGGTCGCGTTGTACTCGCGGCGGGTCAGCAGCGCGCCGATCGAGCGGCCGACGGTGATGCCACGGCCGACGACCACGACGTCCTTGCCGCGCAGATCGAGCCCGTGACGCTCCATGAGCTCGATGACTGCGCGCGGCGTGCAGGGCAGCGGGGTCGTGATCTCGGTGTAGGCGTTCAGCACCAGGCGGCCGAGGTTCATGGGGTGCAGGCCGTCGGCGTCCTTGGCGGGATCGATGCGCTCGAGGATCGCATCGGTGTCGATCTGCTTCGGCAGCGGGAGCTGCACGATGTATCCGGTGCAGGTCGGGTCGGCGTTCAGCTCGTCGACGACGGCCTCGACATCGGCCTGGGTGGCGTCGGCCGGGAGGTGCTTCTGGATGGAGTGGAGCCCGATCTGCTCGCTGTCGCGGTGCTTGCCTCGCACGTAGGCGGCGCTGCCCGGGTCCTCCCCCACCAGCACCGTGGCCAGGCCGGGGCGCTCATGCCCGCCCTCGACGAGGCGGGTGACGCGCTCGGCGAGCTCCTCCTTGATCGTCTTCGCTGTGGCCTTGCCGTCGAGGATCTGAGCCGTCATGGCGCTCCTTGGGGTGTCTGTGCTGATGTCGGTGGGAGGGGCGTGCCGAAGGGATGTGCGGAGGGTGTGCCGAGGGGACGCGGCCGGTGACCGGAGCGCTGGAGGGCTCCCCGGTGCGCGCGAGCGCCGGGAACAGCCGTGGGACCCGGCATGGAGATGCCGGGTCCCACCTGTCGATCAGTACTGCTCGAGGTCGGCGTACAGCGGCTTCGCGTCGGCGAGGGCCGCGGTGCGCCGGCGGAGGGACTCCAGGTCCTCGCCGCCGGTCAGGGCCAGCGCGATGACGTCGGCGACCTCGGTGAACTCCGCGGCGCCGAAGCCACGGGTGGCCAGGGCCGGGGTGCCGATGCGCAGGCCCGAGGTGACGCGCGGCGGCCGCGGGTCGTTGGGGACGGCATTGCGGTTCACGGTGATGCCGGCCTCGTGGAGGCGATCCTCGGCCTGCTGGCCGTCGAGCTCGCTGTCAACCAGGTCCACCAGCACCAGGTGCACGTCGGTGCCGCCGGAGATCACCTTCACGCCGGCAGCCTTGGCGTCCTCCTCCTGGAGGCGATCCGCGAGGAGCTTCGCGCCCTCGAGCGTGCGGGCCTGGCGGTCCTTGAAGTCCTCGGTGGCGGCCACCTTGAGGGCCACGGCCTTCGCCGCGATGACGTGCATGAGCGGGCCGCCCTGCTGACCGGGGAACACGGCGGAGTCGATCTTCTTGGCCCACTTCTCGGTGCACAGGATCATGCCGGAGCGGGGGCCGCCGATGGTCTTGTGGATCGTGGTGGAGACGACGTCCGCATAGGGGACGGGGCTGGGGTGCAGGCCGGCCGCGACGAGTCCCGCGAAGTGCGCCATGTCGACCCACAGAGCCGCGCCGACCTCGTCGGCGATCTCCCGGAACGTCGGGAAGTCGAGCTGCCGGGTATAGGCGGACCAGCCGGCGACGATGACCTTGGGCTGCTCGGCCACGGCCAGCTCGCGCACCTTGTCCATATCGATCAGGCCCGTCTCGGGCTCGGTCTCGTAGGCGACGATGTCGTAGAGGCGGCCGGAGAAGTTGATCTTCATGCCGTGGGTGAGGTGGCCGCCATGGGCGAGGGACAGGCCCATGAGCTTGTCGCCGGGGCGGGCGAGGGCGTGCATCACGGCGGCGTTCGCGGACGCACCCGAGTGCGGCTGCACGTTGGCGTGCTCGGCCCCGAACAGCTCCTTCGCCCGGTCGATCGCGATCTGCTCGGCGACGTCGACCTCTTCGCAGCCGCCGTAGTAGCGACGACCCGGGTATCCCTCGGCGTACTTGTTGGTCAGGACGGAGCCCTGGGCCTGGAGCACGGCGCGCGGCACGAAGTTCTCGCTGGCGATCATCTCGAGGGTGCGCTGCTGGCGGGCGAGCTCACGGTCGAGGACTGCGGCGATATCCGGGTCGAGATCGGCGATGGACTGATCGAGGACGTTCACGGGGCCTCCTGCGGTGACGGTCGGGGCGGCGACGGGCGCCGTGGCTACATCCTAGGCCGCGCTCAGAGATCGAGGCCGAGGCGTACAGGTTCCGGGACCAGCTGGATGCCGAAGGTCTCCTGGACCCGTCCCTGCACGTCGCGCGCGAGGGCCACCAGGTCGTCGCTGGTGGCGCCGCCGCGGTTGGTCAGGGCCAGGGAATGCTTGGACGAGACCGCCGCCCGCTCCCCCACGGCGTGGCCCCGCTCCACCCCGGCGTGGCTGATCAGCCACGCCGCGCTGGTCTTGATCCTGCCGTCCCCGGCGTCGAACTGCGGGGCGCCCTCGGGCAGCTCCGCCGCCTGGGATGCCTCGAGGATCGGGTTCGTGAAGAAGGAGCCCGCGCTCCAGGTGTCGTGGTCGGCGGGATCCAGCACCATGCCCTTGGACGCGCGCACGGCCAGCACGGCCTCCCGCACCTCCTGCATCGGCGCCCGGCCCCCTGCCTGGACGCCGAGGGTATCGGCGAGCTGCCCGTAGCGGATCGGGGCGGAGAGGCTGCCGATCGTGTGCTGGAAGGTCACCGAGAGCACCACATAGCGCCCGGTGGGCGAGGCGACGGGCCCGGAGTACCGGGTGCGCTTGAAGATGCTGTCGCGGTAGGCGAACTCGCAGTCCGCGGCGAAGAAGGTGCGCACCGCGTTCTTCTCGCGATCCCAGGTGCGCACCCGGGAGATCGTCGAGGCCACTTCCTGTCCGTAGGCGCCGACGTTCTGGATCGGGGTGGCGCCCACGGTCCCGGGGATCCCGGAGAGCGCTTCGATGCCCACCATCTCCCGGGCGATCGCATAGCGCACCGCCCGATCCCAGGTGACTCCCGCGAAGTATTCGACGATCGCGCCCCCGCAGGTGGGATCCAGCGGCGTGAGGTCCGCCGGGTCGACGGGGATGCCGTCTGGTTCACCGGAGGCGCCGACCTCGCAGGTCGCGTCGAGCAGGGGCGGCTCCTCCGGATCCCGCAGCAGCACGACGGTCCCCGGGAAGGGCTCGTCCGAGGCGACCAGGTTCGAGCCGCCGCCGAGGACCAGCAGCGGCTCGCCGGCCGCGTCCGCGGCGCGGACCGCCTCGATGACCTCGTCGGCGGTTCTCGCCTCGATCAGGTTCGAGATCTCGCCGCCGATGCGCAGCGTGGTGAGGTCGGAGAGCCTCATGCCGTGGCGACCTGGTCCGAGTCAGCGGTCGCGGTCGGCAGCGCGATCGTGGCGCGGGCACGGCCGAGGACCTTGGTGCCGTCGACCTCTGCCGCGATGTCCACCCGTGCGGTCCCGGCACCTTCGTCGATGGCTCCGACCACCGCGACGACCTCGAGGGTCACCGATCCGGTGGCCGGCACGGGAACCGGATTGGTGAAGCGCACCGAGTAGGCCCGCACGGTGGTGGGGTCTCCGAGGGCGTCCAGCAGCCCGGTGACCGCGACGCCCATGGTCAGCATGCCGTGGGCGATCACGCCGGGCAGCCCCGCGTCGGTGGCGACGGTGTCGTTGTAGTGGATGGGGTTGAAGTCCCCCGAGGCCCCGGCGTAGCGCACGAGCGTGTCACGGGTGATCTCATGCGTCGTGCGGGCGATCTCCTGGCCGACGCTCAGGTCGGAGAGGTCGCGAGGGGTGGCGGGTGCGGCGGTCATGTCTGCTCCTGGGATCTCTGCGCGGGTCGGGACGAGGCGACCGCTGCAGGTGGGGGTGGTCTGTCGTCGATGCCGGATCGTCGGCGCTGAATCGTCGGCGCCGGACCATCGATGCCGGATCGTCGGCGCCGGATCATCGACGGTGCGTGACGGGTCAGTCCCCGCGGACGACGATCATGCTGCGCACTGCGGCGACATCGGCCCCGGAGGCGTCGACCAGGTCGACGCGGGTCGCGATCATCGAGTGGCCGCCGGCAGCACGCACGGACTCGACGGTGAGCGTGGGGACCAGGGAATCGCCGGCGACGACCGGTCGATGCAGGGTGAAGGACTCCTCGCCGTGGACGACGCGCGTGAAGTCGATGCCGGAGGCCGGGTCCTCGATGTACTGGGCCTCGGTGGCCTGGGCGAGGGAGACCAGGAACGTGGGCGGGGCGATCACGTCGGCGTGGCCGGCCGCACGCGCGGCCGCCGGGTCGGTGTGCAGCGGCGAGCTCGCCCCGGTCGCCCGGGCGAACTCGGCGATCTTCGCGGCCGAGACGGTGTGCGCAGGACCGGCCGGGTACGTGCGGCCCGCGAAGGCGGGGTCTGGGGTGGTCGTCATGTCATCTCCCGAGGGGACACGGCCGGTGGGGCCGACGGATGCTGTCGAACCGATGATCTCAGGAGAACCCCGGGCCCCGCAGGACGGCGCTCGGAGGAGCCGACCGCTGTGATGCTGGGCTCACCGGTTCCGGATGCACGAAAGGCCACCCGGGACATGCCCGTGTGGCCTTTGGTGACGTGTGCTCGACCTGGTCAGCGGGTCTCGCGGTGTGCCGTCTGCTTGCCGCAGGTCGGGCAGAACTTCGAGAGCTCGAGCCGATCCGGGGTGTTGCGACGGTTCTTCTTGGTGATGTAGTTGCGCGCCTTGCAATCAACACATGCCATGGTGATCTTGGGACGCACGTCAGAGCTCTTGCTCGCCACGGTTCGCCTCTTTCGTCCGGGTGGTGCGCCTGACGGCGCGCCTCGTGGGTCCCCGTACTCGGGGGATGTGGATCGTGCACTCCGGCGGTAGCCGACGTGGTACCGAGGGCGGGGATCGAACCCGCGACCTCACGATTATGAGTCGTGCGCTCTAACCGTCTGAGCTACCCCGGCTTGACCGATGAAACGGCCCGATCTCGAATGAGACCGGGCCGCCGCATCCATCAGAGCCCTGAAAGGGAATCGAACCCTTGACCTTCTCCTTACCATGGAGACGCTCTGCCGACTGAGCTATCAGGGCAACCCGGTGAACCTTACCCTCGTCCTTGCCGCGAGGCAATTCGAGGTCAGGCCCCCGTGCTTCGGGTCACAAGGACCCTCCGCTGCATCAGATCACGAGGATCGTCCGCGGTGGCAGGTGAGGGATTCGAACCCACGAAGGCGATGCCAGCTGATTTACAGTCAGCTCCCTTTGGCCACTCGGGTAACCTGCCAGGCGTTCACTTCCGATGCCTGCCCGATCAGATCGGGTGCCAGCGGAAGCGGACTCGAAACAGCATACCGGCGCTCCGTCGGCGGCGCTAACCCAGAAGCCGTCTATGGTGCATGAAGAAGGTCACAAGGGCTCCTGAGCAGGCCGAACCGTCGCAGCGGGCAAGCTCGTCAGGAGGGCCCCGGACCGCTTCCGGGCCGGACAGACACCACAGTGCCGCCATCGGGCGGCCGCAGGAGGGAAGGACGCACCGTGGCAGATTCATCGTTCGACATCGTCAGCAAGCTCGACCGGCAGGAGGTCGACAACGCCGTCAACCAGGCCGTCAAGGAGGTGGGGCAGCGCTACGACTTCCGCAACACCGGTGCGTCGATCACCCTCAGCGGCGACGAGATCGTGATGACGGCCAATGCGGAGGAGCGCGTGCTCGCCATCCTGGACGTCGTGCAGTCCAAGCTGATCCGTCGCAACCTCTCGTTGAAGGCCCTGGACGTCGGCGAGCCCAAGCAGTCCGGCAAGGAGGTCCGCCTGGTCGCCGGCCTCAAGGAGGGCATCAGCACCGACGACGCCAAGAAGATCTCCAAGCTGATCCGGGAAGAGGGCCCCAAGGGGGTCAAGGCGCGGATCGAGGGCGATGAGCTGCGGGTGTCCTCGAAGAGCCGCGACGACCTCCAGGGCGTGATCACGCTCCTCAAGGGCAAGGATCTCGACGTCGCGCTCCAGTTCGTGAACTACCGCTGAGGCTGCTCCGCAGCTGAGCATGCAGAAGGTCCCGTCCCCCTGGTGGGGACGGGACCTTCTGCATGCCCGTTCGCACACCCCGGCGGGCCGTGCGATCAGCGCGTCACTGCATGTCCGACGTGGTGTCCTGCTGATCGGCGTGCGTGCTCAGAGCGTCCGACCGACGCTGGAACCCCTCGACCAGCGCGTTCACCGCTCCCGAGCAGAACGCGCTCCAATCCTCCCGGAAGCCGTCATAGTCGGGACCGAGCCAGTCGACCGAGGTCACCGTGGTGGTCACCGTCTCGACCTGCTCGAGGATCTGGCGACCCGCCTCGTTCACCGCGGTCGCCACATCGCGCCCCTCATCCGGATTCATACCCTTGAAAGTCATCATCTGCCCCTTGCTGGAAAGTCTGGATACTGCGCCGACGGAAACGGGTGATCCCTGACGGATCAGGCCGACGCCTCCCGCTGTGCACCCGCATTGCGCGCGGCGCGCTCGGCCAGATCGGCGGTCTTCGTGACCACGTGCTGGACCTGCGTGCCGAGGTCCCCATCGAACTCGGTCAGGTACCGGTCCCTGTCCTCACCCGTCCAATCGAGCTCCGCGACGCGGGCCTGGATCTGGGTGTAGATCTGCTGGATCTGCTCACCGGCCTCGGTGATCTGGCTGCCCATCTGCTCGACGGACTCCGGGGTCATGCCCTTCTTCATGGTGTCCTCCATGTGGTAGTTGCCAAGGTCCCCACCTACTCGACACGCAGCGCTGACCCACGGCCACCGGCCGCTTGCTCAACCCGGCTCTCCAGGTGGTGGCGCAACCCTAGACCGGGCTCTCGGCCGGGCACCATGGGGGCGTTCGCGCATGGTCCTCCACATCCCGAAAACACGCTGCAGCCCCAGGTCATCGGGATTTTCCACCGTATCGACCGATTGTGGACAACGCGGTCCCGGACGCAGAGAACCCCGGTACCGCGCCAGCGATACCGGGGTTGCCAGAGTGACCAGGAGTACCGGGTTGTGGGATCAGACCCGGTCCAGCGGCCCGAGACTCCTCAGCTCAGGTCGAGGACCACCGAGTCCTGGATGGAGCGCACGGTCTCGATCTCGTCGTCGGCCATCTCCGCCCCGCAGCTGCCCACGAGCTCCACCACGTCCTTGGCCACCCCTCCGCGGTCGACGACCGCATAGCGGGCCGCCTGCACCACGGTGGGCCGATCCTCCTGGGTGTACCCGTACTCGCTGGCGATCCAGGTGATCCCGTCGACCTCGACCTCGCCCGTGCCGATCTCCTCGAGCCCGGGGAGCGCCGCCTTGCGCTGCTCGAGGCCGGCTCTGGCCGCGTCCCGGGTGAACTCGGGGCCGAAGCGCTGCACGGTGACGACGACGTTCGCGCGGAACTGACCGTCCACCCGCGGCTGGGCCACGGCGAGCTGGACTCCGGGCACCGTCAGGGTCTCCCAGTCATCGGGGACCTCGACCGTGATCCGGGGAGGACCAGGGAAATCCGGGCTCGGGTACGAAATGCTCCTGGGCATTCACAACTCCATTCTTCCCGTCGGCAACGGCGCCAAACATATCAGCAAGCCAGATGCGGGATTCCCGAGCAGAACGACTGCCCGGGTTGCTCCGGCTCCTGCACGGGACCGACGACGGCGATCAGGTCGAGGAGGCCCCGTCCTGCTCGGCGGCGTTGCGATCGGCCATATCCCCCAACTCGTGGACCGAGGTCATGATCCGCTGCATCGCCGGGACCATCTCGCTCGACCACTGGCCCCGGAAGCGATCCGCATCCGGTCCGGTCCAGTCCACACCCTCGAGACCGGAGGTGAGCTCCTGTTCGATCTTGGTGATCTCCGCAGCCGCCTCGCGCAGCTGGCCGGACATCCGGCGGACCTCGTCGACGTCCATCCCCTTCGTGGCATTCACGATGTGGTTCCCCTTCCTGGTGACTCGCGCTCCCGCCGCGTCGGGATGTGGCCCGCCGCGGGTGGACAGGCACACTCTAGAGCGATGCGGCAGCCCGGACCATGGGGAGGCATCCCCTGGGGATAACTCCGTACGCCGCGGATCGTGCCCCAGGAAGAGATCAGCCGGTCACCTGTGCGACCTGCAGTTTCATCGCCCGACCGCCGTGGATCAGGAATCCTCGCCCGGCGGGGAAGTCCGTTCGACGGATCCTCCCCAGTCCCGTGCCGAGCAGGGATTCGCCGTCCATGTCACCCGGCTGGAGCAGCAGCCCTCGCCGTCCGGCCTTGAACGGCTGGGCCAGGACGTACGCCTGCGACCAGGATGTCGACTCGTTCTCGCCCACGACGAACTGGCCCTCGCGGAGACAGGCGCGGAGGAGCGTGTCGAGCTCCGACTCGATACCGGTTCCGGTGAAGTCGGCGACACCGTCCACGAACAGCGCGAGCCGCCCCTCCCCCACGGCACCGGAGTCGACGGTCCGTCGCAGCTGCGCCGCGAGCTCCCGGACCGACTCCGGGTCCGAGCCCTCCACGTCCCAGATCGGCAGCCCGGTCAGCGGGGTGCGGCGCGCGGAGAAGCGCACCAGACGCATCGGGTTCTCCAGCGCCCCGAGCCCGCTGGCGATCGTGCGCATCGCGGTGGTGCGACCGGAGCCCATCGGTCCGGAGACCATGAAGGCTCCCCGAGGCTCGACGGTGATCTCTGCGAGCGTCTCGTCGGCCAGACCGAGCACGGGCCGTCCCGCGACCACCGGTCGCAGATCCGCCAGCTCCACCCGCTCGGGCAGACGGTCGATGGAGGGCACCTCGGGAACCCCGGCCCGACGCATGGCCTCGGCCAGCTTGGCGACCTCCCGTGACTGGATGGCGACGTTGGAGTCGCCGCCGTGGACGGCGACCTGGACCTCATGCCCGTCCAGAATCCCGCGGCCGGCCGGTGAGCTGGCATCCAGCACGTCCTTGGCCACGCCGAAGCCCGCATAGTCGTCAGGGCCGGACATGCGGTGGATGAGTCGACGCTGGATCGAGGATCCCAAGGAGGTCGGGATCGCGCTGGGACGGTCCCCGGTGACGACGACATGCACGCCCACCTGCCGGCCGTCGGTCGCGATCTGCACGAAGGCGGTGAACCACGCGGACAGGCTCGAGTAGTCGTACGCCTCGCGGAAGGCCGCCATCCCATCCACGAGCAGCAGGATGCGCGGGGTCCCGGGCGCGCTGGCCAGCTCGCGGTACTGCGTCACCGATCCCGCCCGGGTCCGAGCGAACTCCTTGGCACGCTGGTCGATGAGTTCTCGCAGCGTGCGCAGCAGCCTGATCACCCGCTCCTCGTCCTCCCCCGGGACGATGGACCCCACGTGCGGGAGGTCCTCGAGCATGGTCAGCCCCGAGGTGCCGAAGTCGAGCCCGTAGACGTGGACGGGGCCGCCGCGCACGGTCGAGGCGGCGGAGATCGCGATCGTGCGCAGCGTCGTCGACTTGCCGGACCCGCCGGTCCCGTAGACGGCCATGTTGCCGTCCCGGTCCGGGTAGTACGCCACCGTCGGCTGCGCCTGGTCCTCGGGCTTGTCCATGACGCCCAGGAGCAGCTCGTCGTCGATCCGACGGGAGGGCAGGCGGGACAGGTCGTAGGCATCGGCGAGCTCGGACAGCCACGGCTTGCGCGGAGCCGGCACCCCGGCCTTCGCCGAAGCGGCACGCACCGTGGCGACGATCCGCGTGATGTCCTGGGCGCCGGGGTCCGCGACCTCCGTGGCGGGCGGTGCCGGGATGTCCCACTGCACGCCGGTGCCGAAGTCCTTCTCGACGATGTCGATCCGAGTGGGCTCGGGCTCGTCGCTCGTCCAGCCGCCCGCGTAGCCGGTCTGGAAGGTCGCGAGCCGGCCGGGACCGGTCTTCGCCGCCGCCCGCCCCGGGATGCCCGGATCGAAATGCGCCGCCGACGGATCGCCGAGGATGTCCTGGGAATCGGCCTCGTCCGCCATCCGCAGCGCGATGCGGAGGTTGGTGTTCGCACGCAGGTTGTCCTTGATGACACCGGCGGGACGCTGCGTCGCGAGGATCAGGTGCAGGCCCAGCGATCGCCCTCGTGCGGCGATGTCCACGACGCCGTCCACGAACTCCGGGATCTCCTGGGCCAGGGCCGCGAACTCGTCCACGATGATGATCAGGCTGGGCGGGGTCTCGGGATCACCAGTGCGCTCGAGGGACACCAGGTCCTTGGCCTTCTTGCGGTTCAGCAGGTGCTCGCGATGGTGGAGCTCCGCGCGCAGGGAGGTGAGCGCTCGGCGCACCAGGTGCTGGGAGAGGTCGGTGACCAGACCGACCGCATGGGGCAGCTCGATGGCGTCGGCGAAGGCGGCGCCGCCCTTGTAGTCGACGAACAGGAACGTCACCCGATCCGGGCTGTGGGCCGTAGCCATGCCCATCACCCAGGTCTGCAGGAACTCCGACTTGCCGGCGCCGGTGGTGCCGCCCACGAGGGCGTGGGGGCCGTCCGCGCGAAGGTCCAGGTGGAAGGCATCCTGCCCGTTGTGCCCGATCAGTCCGCGCAGATCCGCATCCTGCCGGCGGCGCTGGGGCTCGGACCCGTCCCGCGGGGTCAGCGAGCTGTTCTCCTTCCACCGCTCGATGATGGCGCTCGGATCCTCCGCCAGCTCCACGCCGCCGAGCGTGAGGTAGGAGATCGCGCGCGGGAGATCGGAGTCGTCGTCGATCGGGACCCCGGCGTCGACGACCGGGGAGAGATGGCGCGCCACCCCGGCTGCCACCTCCCCGGAGACCGTCTCGACCGCCACCGGGTAGAACCTCTCGCCCATCCGCACATGGCCGGCGCTCGCCCCGTCCACCGCTTCCTCGACCGAGACGTAGGTCCGGCAGGCAGCCGGCAGGGCCGCGATGTTCGAGGCATTCCAGATCACGTGCACTCCGGCATCGGGCCCACGTTCGGCGATGCGCACCAGTCGTGCCCGATCCACCGGGGCGTCATCCTCGATGATCACCACCAGGTTCGGGGTGATCGGCTCCGGCGGGACCTCGGGCGGCTCCGAGATGTCGCGGGTCGACGGGGTGCGCAGCGACGGCGCCTCCCCGCCCGTGCGCTGCTCGATGAGCTCCTCGATCCGTGCCAGCAGCGCTGTCCCGCGTCCCGGCGTCTCGGCGAGATGGTCGCCGGGCAGCGGGGAGTGCGGGCTCGAGGTGTGCGGGAGCCACTTCAGCCATTCCCACGTGTCGCGGCTGGACCGCGACGTGATCGCGGCGATCGCCATCTCCGCCGGGGAATGCAGCGCGATAAGCTGGGTGACGATCCCCCGGGCGACGCCGTCGGCCTCTCCCCCGCCGCCGGTGATGCCGACGTTCCCGGCGTCACGCAGCTGCGCGACGATCGGCACCCCCGCGATCAACCGGTACTCCTCGTGCATGTCGTCGAGCAGGTCGTAGTACCGCAGGATCGCGTCGTTCTCCCCCGGCATCTCGATCCCGACCCGGGACTCCGCGACCCCCAGTCCGAGGCGCAGCGTCGCGAAGGCGCTGTGCTCAGGACGATGGGTCCACAGCAGTCGTCCTAGGCGGAAGGCGGCGTCGACGGTGTCCGCCGCGGACGGGGTCTCGACGAGGCGCACGGCGCGCTCGAGCTCCTGGGCGGCGCTGACCCGGCGCTTGAGCGACGCCAGGCCGTCCTCGAAGTTCGTGATCTGTCGCTCGAGCTGCTTCTTGCCCTGGAGCTTCCGATTCAGATATCCGGCCGTCGCCATCATCGGCATCATGGCCACGAAGAGGAGCGAGTACGGGCTGTGCGTCATGGCGAACATGAGCCCACCCAGGATCAGCGGGGCGAACATCATGAACACGGGGAAGAACGGTGGAGTCGGCTCCTTGGGCGGGGTCGGTGCCTTGAGGGGTCGGTACGGGAACCGGGGCACGACGCGCGGGGAGCGGTTGAACTCGACCACCGGGGAGCTGGGGGCGGTCCCTCCGAGCCGGTGCAGGGCGGTGACCGAGAACGTGGTCTGACCGATCAGTACCGTGTCCGCCGGGCCGATCACCGCTCGCCGCACCTGCTCGCCCCCGAGGATGACCCCGTTGGACGAGTGCAGGTCGACGATCTCGACGGAGTCCCCGACGTTGATCCGGGCATGGCGCTTCGAGAGCATCGGATCGGCGATGCGGATGTCGAGATCTCCCTCGCGGCCGACGATGCTCGATCCGCTGGGCAGCGGGTGCTCGCGCCCGGCTTCCGGACCCGAGAGGATCCGCATCAGGGCGACCGCCGCGCCGCGCGACTCCGATCGGGTCCGATACGTGGCCGAGGAGCGCGCGATCGAGACGACGCTGCCGGAGCGAAGCCCGGCCTGGATCAGATCGATCTCGCGGTCCAGGCTGCGCACGCCGTCGGCGCCCTCGCCGGCGCCCGGATCCTGCACCTGGAGGGTGAGCATCTCCGGGGGTTCGGCGCCATCGCGCAAGGGGTCGGCGCGGTACAGCGCCGTGGCCACATCGGCCACCGTCGCGGTCGCATCGGCTGTGACCTCGAGGTCCGTCATCCGGTCCTCGGGCCTGCGCAGCGTGAGCTTGATGCGCATCGGTCATCCTCCCCCTGGTGGGCACCGTCCTCGCCCGTGGTCCGGTTCCCGCGGAGCCGATCCGACTCGGTCAGTTCCGGTTCAGCTCGATCCGGCGGAACGTGGTCAGTCCTCGTCGGCCTCCTGCGACCGGTCCAGCAGCGGGAGGTCCTCCCGGACGACGAGCCTGGAGAGCACGGCGTGCTCGACCAGTCTCGCGCGACGGTTGCTGGCGAGCTTCCCCGGGCCACCTCGCAAGCCCCGCACCCCGAGCCTGTCGAGCTTGTCGCAGACGTTGTCCAGCTTGCGGTTGAACTTCGTCATCTGCCAGCCGAGCCGCTGCGCCGCCTGCGCCGACGTCGGCACCGAGCTCATGCCGGAGCCCTCCCGGGCGAGCATCGGTTCGGACAGGGCAAGGATCAGGAGCTTCTGGCTCTCGGTGAGCTGCACCGACCCCATGGTCGTCTCGCCCGCCGGGTCGTCCTGACCGGCGATGCGCGCGAACTTCGGGGAGTCGGCGTGGACGGAGAGGTCATACGTGGTGGGGCCGGCGGTGAACACGACCTTCGTCTCGTCGAAGACGAGCGGGATCCTGGCGCCCGGCGCGAGCCAGGCCTGCATGGAGCCCGTGCCGTCGGTGATCGTGGCCGACAGCCGGGACCCGACGTTCACCAGCCACCACATGGAGTCGACCTGCACGATCGTGAGGAACCGTCGATGCAGGAAGGGGTTGTCGTCGTCGACGTCGAGATCAGCCTCCCGGCCGATCGTCAGCTCCTCACCCTCGTCGATGCGGTACCACTCCCCGCAGAACTCGACCGAAATCGTCGACGCCATCGTCAGGCTTCCCCTCTGTCGTCCCTGCTGTGCTCGGTCGCGCCGTCGGATCGACGCGTCCGGTCTCTCACCGTCCCTGAACCGTACCGGTCAGTCGCCCTCGAGGCAGGCCTCGACCCATTCGCTCGCGTCGCCGCCGGCGGCGACGGTGCGCACCTCCGCGCAGCGTCCGGTCAGTCCCGGCGGGACGGAGCGCACGGTCGAGCTCCTCCCGGTGACGGATTCCGGGGCGCCGTACTCCTCGTACCCCTCGGGCATGTCCTTCCACCGCACCTGGAAGGAATCTCCCTCCGAGAACCCCTGCGGGTTCTCCCAGGCGATCTGCGCACGAGCCCGGACCCCTCCCGCGGCTTCGGGCGACACGATCTGGACGGACACCGCCGTCGGTTCGCCCGGCGGCTCGACGGGCGCCTGGGCGACGTTGATGTCCGTGGTCTCGAGCTCGGGCTGCTCCTCGACGAAGACGTGCCGCACCCCCAGGGTCGTGCCCACCCCGAGGGCGATCAGCAGCACCGCGGCGAGCACCACGTAGGGCCACATCGCCGTCGGGCGCTGCTCCTCGTCCTTCTCCGCTCCGGCCACCCCGGGCGGGACCGCTGGGTTCCCGCTCGCCTGCGCCAATGCTCCTGCCGGTCGCAGCACGGTCGCACCCTGCGAGAGTGGCGGTGCGGGATGACGAGTCGCCGGACCGGGACCGGGGCTCGAGGCGGGGCCGGGGCTGGAGCTGGAGCTGGGGCTGGAAGCAGCATGCGGTTCGAGCGCTGGAGCGATCCCGGCGTAGCGGTCCGGTGGACGTCGCCCACCCTCCGCGCCGTGTCTCGCATCCGGTTCGACGGTCACGACCTTCCGGATCCGCGTATGCATCTCCAGCTCGTCGTCGTCACCGTGCGCGGTGTGTGGGCCCCGCTCATCGAGGACGTCCATCTGGGTGACGGGCAGCGACAGCGCACGCTCGACCCGCTGCAGGCCGCGGCCCAGGGCGAGCGCGGTGTCGTACCGGCTCGACGGATCCTTCGCCATAGCGATCGACAGCACCCGGTTCAGCTCGAGCGGCACATCCGGTCGGATCAGCGGTCGCAGGGGCTCGGAGTCGATGCGGTGGAGGAGATCGGCGGCCGTGTTCCGCTGCCCCCGCAGCTCGAACGGCGTCTGCCCGGCCACCAGCGAGTAGACGGTCGCGGCGAGGGAGAACACGTCGCTGCGCACGTCGGCGCGCGGTGGATCCGCGAAGAACTCCGGGGGCGACCACGGGATCGACATGACCTGGGAGGTGTCGACCTCGTGGCCCTGCCCGGTGGCGATCGAGATGCCGAAGTCCGTCAGCGCTGGCCGGTTGTACTCCGTGACCAGGATGTTCGCCGGCTTGAGGTCGCGGTGGAGGATCCCGGCACGATGCGCGGTCTCCACGGCGCCGGCGATCTGGACGCCCACTCGCAGCGCTTCGGCGACGGTGATGCGCTGCCTGCGGAAGCGAACCCCGTAGTTCGGGCGTGGGCAGTACTCCATCACGAGGTAGGGCCGGTGGTCGCCGGACACCTCCGCCTGGTGGATCGTGACGATCGACGGATGCGTGGACAGCTGGGCCATGACGTCCGCCTCGACGTCGAACTGACGCCTCACGGACTCGTCCAGCACAGTCGCGAGCAGGACCTTGATCGCGACCTGGCGACGGGGGCGGAACTGCCGGTAGAGGAAGACATCGGCGAATCCTCCGGAGCCCAGCAGCTGCTCGTGCTCGTAGCCCGGCAGCTGTGGCGGCGCCGACGGTGGACGAGAGCTCACATGCGCTCCCTCATCCGGAGCAGGACCCCGTCGCCGAGATCGATGGTGTCCCCGTCGCGGAGCATGACACCCTCGCGCGAGCGCAGACGCACCGGTTCCGTGTTCGCCCGATACAGCGTGGTGCCGTTCGTCGTCCCGAGATCGAAGGCGACCACGTGCCAGCCCTCGAGGCGCAGCTCGAGATGGGACCGGGAGATGTCCTGCTGCGGACTGGGAACGGTGATCAGCTGGGGGACGTCGCGCGCACTCACCCGGGAGGCGCGCGGCCGACGCCCGAGGATCGCCGAGCGGTCGAGCACGATCTGCTCTCCGGTCGACAGCTCGATGACGCCCAGAGGTGGGCGCGAGACCGTGCGCGGGGTGCCGGTCAGCGCCGTGCCGCAGGCGCCGCACGCCATGCGCTCGGGCGAGTTGGCATGTCCGTTCGAGCAGACCAGGCCGGACAGCAGCACGGCAGTGAGGCTCGTGGACCCCGCGTTCCGGTGTCCGTGCGGGGGTGGCACGGAACCGGTGGGGGGCGTCGTGGTCTCGGGACGGCCCACCGGGCGCGGCGGAGTGGAACCGGGCGGCACCGGCCCGGGCTGGACCGGAAGGGACTGATGCGGGGGCGGCTGCTGCGAGTGCGGGTGAGGCGGGAGCGCCTGCCCCGGAGGTGGCTGCTGCGGGAGAGACTGTCCCGACGGTGACTGCTGCGGGCCGCCGGGCTCCTGCTGCGGCGGTGCCGCGGTGCGGCGGGCGGCTGCGGGGGTGATCTCCGGCGCCGCGCGACCGACGCCGGGCACCCAGTCGATGAGGTCGCTTTCGGGGCGCGTCTCCGCGCCCGGTGCCGCAGGCCTCGGACTCTGGCCACCGTCGGCACTCCTCAGCTGGGGGTTCGACATGGCCTCCGCGGAGGTCTCGGGGGATGCGTCCGACGCGGGGAGCGAGGTCATCGGCGCTCCGGGGTGTGCCGACGCGGCTGGTATCGCGGTCTCCTCGCCGTCCGTCCGGCGCACCGCCGCATCCTCGACCCGGCGGTGCAGGGTCTCACCGAACAGGTCGTCGTACGCCCCGATGGCGGCGGAGGTCCGGCCGGGGTCCGCCGCCTGCTGGTCGCTGAGGGACGGGGAGGCGCTGAGAGATCGGGAGTCGTTGCGAGCTCGGGAGTCGCTGCGGGATCGGGATCGATGGCGCGGCGCGGAGTTCTCGACCTCCTCCGTCCGCTCCCCCTCGTCGATCGGGGCGATCAAGGTATCTGCCGATCGGGTGGTGTCGTCCTCGGGCGCCTCCGAGGTCAGGAAGGCGGCCGACGTCGACGGCGCGGCTTCCCGACCGTTCTCGATGTCAGCCGTGCTCCCGGGCCTGTCGGGAGTGCGTCGCGGTCGATCGAACAACGAGGTGCTCACCAGCGGGCGTCGCGGAGCCTGATCCTGCTGAGAAGGGAATACCTGCGGGCCGGGTTGCTGCTGTTGCTGCTGCGACGGCTCGGACCCGAGCGCTCCGGGTGCCGGCTGCTCCCTCCCCGTCGCTGCGGTCGGCGACGAGGGGCCGGCGAGGAGGCTGTCGAACACATTGGGGGCTTCCGGGACCGCTGTCGGGGCGGTCGACGACGCGGAGGAGATGCCTCGCTCGGACACGGCGTGCATCGACACCTGCTCCCGCTCAGCGAGGGCCGGTGCAGGGGTCCTCACCGCCGCAGGCTGTTCCCCGAGGGTCGGGGGTGCGGTACGGGCCGGACGCTCGGCGCGAGAGCGTGCCTCCTCAGGGTCCTCGATCGACCGGCCATCGGCCTCGACCTGCCCGGCGAGCGCAGTGCGACCCTCGTCGCCCAGGGAGGCGGGGTCCACTATGGCGTGCACGAAACCGCGCACGCGAGCGACTCCTGCCACGACACGAGGCGCGCCGAGGGACGTCTCCGGCGGGAGGTCGCCGAAGGCGATGCGGCGCACGTGCTGGAAAGACTGCACGACGACAGGGCCTGTCTCGGTTCCCGCGATCCGCTGCGATCCGGCGGCGGTGTAGACCGCGAGCGGGGTGCTGCCCTTCACGCCGAGGACCGCTGAGGTGCCGTCGACGATCGCGAACAGGATCGCGGCGAGATCATCGGTGCTGGCCAGACCGGCGGCGGCGACCAGCTCGTCGAGGAAGCTCTCGGGAGTCGGGGCCTCCCCGAGAAGATTCCAGGCTGCTTCGACGAGCTCCGAGCGGGCGCCGGGCACCAGCACCACCCATCCCGTCTCCCGCGCCACCAGGGTCGCGGGGCCCTGCCGGGTCCAGAGACCGGGCCCGAGCAGATCAGCAGAATCTGCAGGATCAGCAGGATCAGCAGGATCAGCAGGATCAGCAGGATCAGCAGGATCAGCAGGATCAGCGTCGCTCTCCGGGGTCATCATGCACCGATCGTGCCGTCGGCGCCCGCCCTCGGGAGCGTGTCCTCGTCCACCTCGACCTCCGGATCGGGGGATGTCGCGGTCGCGGTGGTGCCCTCGAGGGCCGGCGCGAGACCTACGACCTCGACGGCCTCGACGAGGACCACGCTGACGTTGTCCCGTCCGCCGCCGTCGAGGGCCTGATGCACAAGATCGTCGCTGAGGGTGCGCAGGTCCGAGGAGCTGCGCAGCACGCGTTCGATGGCGGCGTCGCTGATCTCCCCGGTCAGCCCGTCGGAGCAGACCAGCATCCGGTCACCCACCTCGACGGGGATCAGCCAGTAGTCCGGATCGGAATCCGGACCGGCGCCGAGTGCCCGGGTCACCATGTGCCGGTAGGGATGGACACGAGCCTCCTCCGGAGTGATGTCGCCTCGGTCCATCAGTTCCTGGACCACGGAGTGATCCACGCTGACCTGCTCGAAGATGTCCCCGGAGAGGCGGTAGACGCGGGAGTCCCCGAGGTTCATGACGACCCAGTACGCCACTCCGTCGAGCACCATGGTGGCGACCAGGGCGACCGTGGTCCCGGCGCCCTGGGTGCCCTCGCCACCGAGCTCTGCGATCCGCTCGGCGGCGGAGCCGAGCGACTCGCCCAGCTGCTCGACGGTCACGTTCTCCTGCAGGGTGAGCTTCTCGAACTCCTCCACGGCGATCGCGCTGGCCACCTCGCCGGCGTTGTGCCCGCCCATGCCGTCGGCGACCAGGTAGACCGGGGTGGCGTTGAGGATGCTGTCCTCATTGGTGGCGCGGACGTGGCCCACATGGGTGGCAGCTGCCGAGACGACACGGACCGTGCCGTGGACGTCCGGGTCCGACAGGGAACGGTCGATCACAGCTCGCGCTCCACAGACAGGGTCCGGTCGCCCAACGTGAGCTGAGCGCCGAGCGGCAGGATCGTGGCCGCGTCCGGGAGGAGGGCCACCCGGGAGCCGTCCTCGTGGACGATGGTCGAGCCGTTGGTCGAGCCGAGGTCGGTGACGGTGATGTCCTCCCCCGAGTCGTCGATGCGCAGGTGCGTCTTGGAGACCGACCTGGTGCCGTCCTTCAGCACGAGCTGCTCAGCGCCGTCCGCGGCCGACGGGTTACGACCGATCACGGCCGCCTTCTCGACGAGAAGCTCGGTGCCGTCGTCCACGGTCAGGCGGAGCTTCTTGACGGCCGGCGGCGGGACGGCAGTGATCCTCGTCTGCTCGAGGTCCTCGGGGGACTCCTCGCTCGGGATCAGGCGGGGCTGCTCGTCGACGTCGTGGTCCTGCGGGCCCCCTGCGGCGCCGCTGGGCCCGTTCGGAGCCTCAGACGGGTCCTCCCGGGGAGCGTCCCAGAACGGCGCTGCCAGCGACTGCTGCGCCGGGGATGCCGTGTGCTGCGGCTGATCCCACTGCGGGGACGCCAGCTGACTCTCGGCGTGATCCTGGTCCAGCTCCGGGGCTCCGCCCTCAGCCTGGGTCTGGGTCTGAGTCTGGGTCTGGGTCTGCGGCGTGGGCGGTCCCCACGGCTGCTCCGGCTGAGAGGCAGGCGGCGCCGGCAGGCCCCACTGCTGCTCCGGCTGGGGTGCAGGAGGGGCTGGCGGTCCCCACTGCTGCTCCTGCTGAGGGGCAGGCGGTCCCCACTGCTGCTGGTCGGCGGACTCATCGCGGGGAGGTGCCCACGTGTTCTCCGGTGTCGCGGCGGCTTGGCCTTGGTCCGGCCCCCGCCCGACCTGGGCGGCGTCGGCGTCGGCGGCGCCCGCCGACGGTTGCCCGACGGGCACGTTCGTCATCGGCGCGGCAGCGGGGCTCGGAGCCGGGCCGGCGGAGGCCGCGAATGGGCTGCCGCCGCTCGACGGAACCGGGCTCGAGCTGCTCGATGGAGCCGCGCTGGAGCTGCTGGATGGAACCGGGCTGGCACCGCTCGATGGAGGGCCGCCCCAGCCACCGCTGGGCTGAACGTCAAAGTGCTGAACGTCAGAGTGCTGAGCGTCGGCGGCAACGTCATGATGCCCACCGGTCCAGGCCTCTCCGGGCTCGGCGAGCAGGTTCTCGTGGGCGCTCACCGCCACGGACGGATCACCGAGGTAGTGGTCCGCGTCGGCGCGCTCGTAGTCGTCGGCCCGTTTCACGAACGGATTCCGCCCGCTCTTGACGTCGACGACCACGGAATCCACCGCGCGGTCGTGGAAGCCGCGCAGGAGGGATCGCGGATCCAGGAAGATCGACAGGCCCATCAGCCACGGGATGATGCTGTAGAGCACCCAGCGGCCAGCGGCTCGGAGGAAGCCGATCCCCTTGCCGTCGTGGGTCCGGGCGATGCGCAGGCCCATGATCAGCTTGCCGAAGGAGAACCCCTTGGCGCCGGTCAGCCAGATTACCAGGAGTGTGTAGGCGACGGGGATCACCACGCTGATGCCGGACAGGATCTGGGTGAACAGGGTGATCGGGTCCTGGACGGCGAGCAGCACGATGGCGACGATCATCGGGATCAGCAGGACCATCACGATGACGCCGTCGATCAGCGCTGCCACGAGCCGCTTGACCGGCGAGGAGGGGACGCAGCCGTCCAATGGCGGCTCCATCTCGGCGCCGGTGACGGTGCCCGGGGTCGTGGGATCCGGCGCTGCGCCCGGCGAGCCGGGGCCGCTGGACTGCCCGAAGGGAGCTCCGGGGCCGTTCTGGGTGAGCGGTGGCTGAGTGACCATCATCCGATCGTACTGTTCTACGGGGCGTGGTGCCGGAGTCTGCTGCTCGCGCCGGTCCAGGGAATCCATAGAGTCCAGGGAGTCCTGGGAGATCAGCTCGATCGCCGCGACTGTCTCCACCGGCCGAGCCTCGGTGCCCCGGCCCCGGGACCGTGGTCGGGGCGCCTGCGACCAGGCTCCGGGAGCGTCGGTGGCGCGCCGCGCATAGGGCGAGGGCTGATAGCGCGCACCGCACTCCCCGCACAGCGCGGCCTCCTCGGACAGCAGGGACCCACAGGTGCTGCAGTATCGGGTCTGGTTCATCAGGATCGGCCCTTCGTCGGTGGTCTCTTCGATGCCCTGCTGGCGGGTGCTCTGGTGGTCGGCGGCCTGCTGGTGGAGTCGCGTATCGACGAGTGGCGACGGCGCAGCGCTTCGGAGCCTCGCGCGGCCCGCTCCGGGTCAGGCGCCGTCGTGCGGGCCCGTCGCCCCTCCTGCGTCCGGCGCCGGGACCGGATGCAGAGCGATCTCGGGGAGATGGCCGCTCGTAGCCGCCTGTGCCACGGGACAGAATCGGTCAGGATGCGGCGGGAGCCCCTCACGCGCCACCAATACTCCTCCGCGGTCGAGTCGGGCTGGTCGTCGGGTCCGAAGACGGCGCGATCCGCTTCCCGGGCGAGCGCCAGGGCACCCATCGCCGGGAGGTGCCTCTCCAGGAGTTCCGCGGTCTCCGCACGGGTCCGCATCGGATCCGGCGGGTGCCCGAGGTCCGTGAGGAGGTCGAGGATCTCCTGCCATCCGCCGTCGATGCGAGCTGCGAGCGAGCCACGGGTCCGGCGCCGGCCACGACGCACAGACTTGGCCACAAGGACCACGACCACGAGCGCGAGCACCGGCGTCGCCGGGATCAGCGGGTAGGCGACGTACCCGGTCCAGGGCACGGACTCATCCGTCGCCAGCTCGTCCCCCTCGGAGTCGCCACTCGTCGCACCCGGAGTCGGGTCGGCCGGAGATGGACGCGGGTGCGCGACCTGGGGCAGAGGGCCGTCGACCTTCCCGGGCGTGCGGCCCGTCGGGGTCTCGTCCTCCTCAGGGGCGGAGGCGAAGCGCACCCAGCCGAGATCCTCGAACTTCACCTCGACCCACGCGGTGACGTCCTCGCCGGTGATCGACGCCGTCTCCCCGGCACCTGGCGGGACCTCGAATCCCATCACGACGCGCGCCGGCATCCCGATCGACCTCGCCATCACCGCGGTGAGTGCAGCGAACTGCTCCTGGTCGCCGATGCGGCCGACGGGCTGTGCGGCGGGGGCTTCGTCGAACCCGACGGGCTCGAGCATCGCCAGCAGCCTGCTCGCGCCATGGCCGGAGAAGGAGGCTGCTTCGCCGTCATCGATGCCGTGGGAGAAGGTGGCATCTGCTGTGATCGAGCGGGAGAGGTCCAGGAACCTCTCGTAGTCCGACTCCGAGTCACCGGCCCACTCCGCGGCGAGCGACGTCATCACGTCGATGTCCGCGTTCTGAGGCAGGCGCACCTCGGCGAACGTCGCGGTGTTCTGCTGCTGGATGGTCGGTTCCCGATACGGCTCGTACCGGAGCGTGTAGACGTCCCCCGTCCGGACCCCGCTGGCGTTCACCGCGGTCTGGGACCGGTCGTTGAGGAAGAGGCTCTCGGCCGTGGCTCCGGCTCTCGACGACGACAGGCCGTCGAGTTCGATCCGGTCTGTCCGGTCGCCGACGGTCGGCAACCACACTCCCGTGTAGTCGCTGATCCGCACGGTGGAGGTGCGCTGCTCATCGGTCGGCCGATGCAGATCCACGCCGTCTGCGACCCGCAGAAACGCTCCGGAGGCACTGTCCTTCTCGACGTTCCCGGCGACGTTGTACGCCTGGAGGTCATACAGGTCCATCGCGGCCAATCGCACGTACTCCCCCGGCGCGACGCCGGTGATGGAGAACAGCTCAGCCTCACGCTGATCTTTGAGATAGCCCCGAAACTCGGAGAGCGGCGAGACATACTCCCGCGGGTCGAACGGCGGCGTGATCCGATCGCGCACCGCGAAGCGTCCGGTCCCCTCCGGCGGATCGAGCAGCGAGTGCGCACCGACGGCGACGCTCCCCGCGAGCAGCATGACCAGCGCGCCACCGATCATCCGACGCCGAGGTACGGGGTTGCTCCTGAACCCGGGGAGCGCCACGTCGGAGGTGATCGCTGATCGGGCGCCGTCCAGCCTCTCGCTCTCGTAACGCCAGGTCAGCCACCCGACGGACAGCACGGCGAAGAGCACTCCCCGGACCACCGGGAGAAAGGTCTCCGTGGTACCGAAAGCGATGGACAGCAGCAGCAGCGCGAGAGGAAAGAACCAGGCGATCAGATAGCGACGGCTGCGCAGCGCCACGCTCGTCCCGAGCACCGTCAGCAGCAGCACGCTGATCCAGACCACGCCGAGAACTCCCTGGGCCGTCCCCACCGGCGGCACCACCGTGAGAGCGGATTTCCAGGTGACCACCGGCGCGGCGAGCAGCTCCAGGAGCGACCCCCGGGTGGGCAGCACCCCCCACAGGGCCCGGACGGGGGCTGCGAGCAGAGAGCCGAACAGGGCGTAGACGAGGACCAGGAGCGCCGCGATGCGCAGGGGGCCCCAGCGGAAGCGGGCACCGATCAGAGCGATCATCGTGCCCAGGACGGTCGCCATGGTGCCGGTGAAGAGATAGTCGACGCCGCCGTAGGCCGGCTGAAATCCGGCCAGGGCCAGGAGGAACAGGGTCCCGAGCAGGGCGATGTCGATCGCCCTGCGGCTGTTCCGGACGCTCGCGAAGTAGGTGCGGGGAGGAGACGGTGCAGGCTCGGACGGTGCTGCAGGCCCCAATGGCGCTGCAGGCTCCGACGGTGCTGCGAACCTCGACGTCGCCGTGGTCATCGTCCCACCGCCCGAAGCGCCCGCGGCAGGGTGTCGAGGGAGCCCACCGTGACCACGTCGAGCCCGCCGATGGCGGAGCGCCGCATCTCGGCGCCCTCCGCGCAACGGATCGCCACGGCCCTGACCCCGACCGGGAGCTTATGGGCGGCGGTGTTCAGCTCGCTCGCCGTGGTCAGAGGACCGATGACCATCATGACGACCGAGGCCCCGGGCGCCAGTTCGGCGGCCTTCTGCCCGAGCGCATGGAACGGGACGCGGTTCTCGAGCTGACCGACCAGTGTGAAGTCGTCCATCAAGTGTCGGTGGGTCCGGGTGCGCTGGCGGGCATCGACAGTGAAGGAGGTCAGCTCCTTCTCCTCGCGATGGGTCTGCGCCGCGATCGAGGCGGCGACCGAGACGGCCAGCTCGAACTCCTCGGCCCTTTCGTAATGCGCTGCGAGGTTGCCCAGCGCCACCACCACATGGGACCGGCGGGTCTCCTCGAACTGACGGACCATGAGCGTTCCCGTGCGTGCCGTGGTGCGCCAGTGCACGTGTCGTCGGTCGTCCCCGGGGGTGTACTCCCGCAGGGCGTGGAAGGCGATGTCGGAACTGTACAGCTCCGCCGACGGCGTGCCTTCGAGGTCACGGAGGAGCCCGCTGGATGCACCGTCCAGACGCACGGTTCGTGGGTGGACGAACAGATCCTGCTCCCTCACCCAGGTCACCTGCCGGCGCACCAAGGAGAGCGGATCATCACGTATCGATCGCACCGGGCCGATGACCAGCAACGCTCGTCGCGTGGTCGGGACGGCGAACAGCTCCTCATGGGTGCCGGCCGGGGCGAGTCGCGGCACCGGGAAGTGGGTGGCCGCGGAGCCGACGGCGAGCTCGATCCGTGTGGGCAGGATCGAACGCCCGGAAGGATTGGCCACCTCGATTCGGCCGACGGCCCTGGTGCCGGCCACGACGCGATCCGTCTGCAGATCGAGGGTGACCGCAGAGGTGGCCCGGCCCAGCACGAACAGCACCGCGACGACGAGCATCACCGTCAGTGCCAGAGCGATGACGTTCAGCTCGGTGACGTGGAGCAGCATCCCGAGTGACCAGCAGCCAACGGCACCGGCGAGAACCGCCCACCCGATCGGTGACACGAGGTCGAGCACGGGCCCGACGCGACGACTCCACCGGCAGGAACGCCTTGAAGGGCCCCCTGACGTGTCCGAGCTGCGCACGGTCCTCGATCTCATGCTGTGTGCTGCCGTTCCTGGGGAGGTGCCACCTCGGTGAGTATCTTCGCCATCACCGAAGCCGCGGTGGACCCGGCGAACTCTGCCTCGGGATCCAGCACGACGCGGTGGAGCCAGACCGGCTCGACGAGATGCTTGACGTCATCGGGGACTACGTAGTGGCGACCACTGACCGCCGCCCAGACCTTCGCCGCACGCATCAGCGCGATCCCGCCGCGGATGGAGACGCCGACCCGGACCTCCGATGCCAGTCTCGTCTCTTCCATGAGGCGGGAGACGTACTCCAGCACCGCCGCGTCCACATGCACCGTGGAGGCGAGCTGGGTCATGTCGTCGACTGCCTGCAGGGAGATCCGCGGGGAGAGCTGACTGCTGCGGTCCAGGACGGATGCGCCCTGCAGGATCTGCACGCTCGAAGCGTGATCCGGGTAGCCGATCGACGTCTTCAGCAGGAAGCGGTCAAGCTGCGCCTCGGGCAGGCGATAGGTTCCCGCCTGCTCGATCGGGTTCTGGGTCGCGATCACGATGAACGGGGCCCCGACCTCGTGGGTGATGCCGTCGACCGTGACCCGTCCCTCCTCCATCACCTCGAGCAGCGCCGACTGGGTCTTCGGTGAGGCGCGGTTGATCTCGTCGGCGAGCACGATGTCGGCGAACACCGGTCCCTGGTGGAACTCGAAGGACTTCGAACTCTGGTCGTAGATCGTCACACCCGTCACGTCGGAGGGCAGGAGGTCCGGGGTGAACTGGATCCGGCTGCTGGAGCCCTGCACCGTGGCGGCGATCGACCGGGCCAAGGACGTCTTCCCGGTACCCGGGGCATCCTCGAGCAGCACATGCCCGGGCGCCATCATCGCGGTCAGCACGAGCCGGATCACCTCGTGCTTGCCGAGGACCGCCGTGCTGATGTTCTGGACGAGCTTGTCGAAGGTCTCGGCAAACCAGCGGGCCTGCTCAGAGGTCATGGTCACGGGATACGCCTGCCTTCGTGGCCGCTGGGCAACGATGCGTGGAGATGCGCCTCGACCGGAGGCTTCCAACCCCCGCCGACCTGCACCGTGGTGACCGCGTCAGCGGCAGCCTGGGGCCCGGGCGTCTCTCCCTCCTGGCGCATGTCGAGCGTCACCGTGCCCGTGCCCGTGCCCTTGTCCTCTCGACCCTCGTCGACCAACTCCATGTCCTCGGCGATCTTCCAGGACAGACCGGATCCCTGATCGTTCAGGACCACCAGGCCCCGGTTGACCCGAAGGGCGAGATCTGCCGAGGAGTCTGCGTCGGGCACGGACGCCACCATCGCCTCGGCGCCGTCGCACGCTCGCACGTAGAGGTTCGACTGCGTCCACGCGCCGTAGGCGCAGCTGCCGACCTGCGCCGGCGGCACTGGGGTGCCCGGCGCTCCCGCAGCGGATTCGCGTGCCTCGCCTCCGGCCAGGGGCACTCGGACGAGGGCGGACTCCGTCGCGAGGACCACGTCGTCGGCCGCGGGTCCGGCTTGTTGGAGCTCAGCGTCGTCCAGGGAGCCGATTCCGTCTGCTGCGAGGTCGTGCTCCATGCCTGAGACTCCGAGCCGGAGCATGCTGTTCTCTGCGTCGAGGAGAACCGGCACATTGCCCACTGCGCTCAGCTGCACCTGGTCGGCGGCGGTGGACAGGGCGTCGAGCTCGGCGGGCTCCGCCGCTGTGGTCCGGCCGGGGTCATCGGCGTGCGGGAAGGTCATCAAGGTGGTCCCGTCGAGCACGAAGACCGTGCCGTCCGAGCCCACGACGATCTCGGCCGCGCTGCCACCGGTCGTATAGGCGGGCTCGACCTCCGCAGGACTGAACCCGGGCACCTGCCCCGGGGACAGGATCCAGACCTTGCCCTCCGGCGATGCGATGGCGACCCGGTCATGGCCCAGACGAACTGTCGAGCCGGGGGTGAGATCGACGAGCGGATCACGTTGCACGCTCGCCGTGTTGACGGGCGTGATCCACCGGGCGTCGATCAGCAGAACCGTGTAGCCGTCCTGGATGATCTCGAGATCTTCTCCGGCCACGGTCAACCGGGCATCGAGCTCCCCAGCATCGACGTTCACCCGGGCCACGAGCCCGGCAGCCTCGTCCCTCACCCAGACTCCGCCGTTGGAGACGTCGACCTCAGAGGGCGACAGCCCTGGATACTTGACGGCGAACCCAGTGATCACCAGGGCGATCACTGCCAGCACCGCGAAGGAGACGGCCGTGGTGCGCCGTCGGCGTCGCGTCTGCGCAGCAATGTCAAGCATGGCCGGATCCCCCAGTGGTGGCATCGAAGTGCGCGTCACGAATGACGGACCACCCCCGGATCCTCAGCCAGGGCACACCATCGATCCCAGCCGCACGCGCGACCGCCTCAGCGTAATCGCGGCCCCGCAGCGAGCCCTCGGTTCATCCACAACGCGCAGGTGCGGCCACACTTTCGACCACGCTGCCGCCCCTTTGCCGGTTACCGCCGGCGCTGCACGAGCGACCGGGTGAATTCCGTCAGCGCGTCACGGACGGCCCCTGCCGGGAGCTCACCGAGGATCTCCACTGCCTCATCCGCTGTGCGGGCGGCAAGCTCACGCGTCTCTTCGAGAGCGGGATCCTCGCGAAGCATCGTGACGAGTTCGTCGAGCACCTTGTCCTCGGTGAGGTCACCATCCAGCCGGGCCACGATCTCCACGCTCTGCGCGTCGCCGGTCTGCGCGGCTCGTCGGCGTACGAGCAGGGTCGGCATGGTGGGCACGCCTTCGCGAAGGTCGATGCCGGGCGTCTTCCCACTCGTCGCGGCGTCGCTTCCCAGGTCGAGCACGTCGTCGGCGAGCTGAAACGCCACACCGACCTTCTCCCCATAGCGGCGCATCACGTCGTCCGTCCCGGCAGGCGCCCCGGAGAGCAGCGCACCGAGCTCCCCAGCGAGAGCGAGCAGGGAGGCAGTCTTGTCCGCGAGTACAGAGATGTAGTGCTCGAACGGATCTTCATCGTCCGAGGGGCCGACGGTCTCGTGCAGCTGACCCAGGCACAGACGCTCGAACGTCTCCGAATGCAGGTGCACTGCCTCGACGCCGATCTTCGCGCTCAGCCCACTGGCTCGCGCGAACAGGAAATCCCCGGTGAGGATCGCGACGTTGTTCCCCCACAGCGAATGGGCGCTGTCTGCGCCGCGCCGAGTGGGCGCGGAGTCCATCACGTCATCGTGATAGAGGCTCGCAAGATGCGTCAGTTCCACCAGCACCGCCGCGTCCAGCACGCTCTCCCGGTCGATCTCGCCCAGCGAAGCAGCAAGCAGCACGAGCATCGGACGCACTCGCTTGCCGCCGGCGTCCATCAGATGCCGGGCAGTCCAGCGCGCCATATCATCCGAGGTCGCGACAGACTCCCGCAGACGACTCTCGATGATCGCGAGATGCTCTGCGACGCGCGAGGCAAGCTGCTCATCGATCTCGGGGACGACCGGCAGCGAGGACGGCATGGCTCTCCTGGAAGTCGGCGGGGATGCTCTTGGAGTGGCTCCCCGGCGCAGATGGCGGGTGGCCGGTGGCGAACTGATCGACACCGACATCAGATTCTCGTGTGCGGAACAACCGTCCACACGACCACCCAGTCTACCCATCCGTCACGCAACCGGACCGGTCCGGTGGTCCCTTCGTGACGCGTAGAACCCGGGCAGCACGCGGCCGATTGAGGACCTCGAGCACGCATCACCTCTGCGGGGCGACTCCACGGAGACCCACCACGCGCCTGACACCGCCGGCCAGCCAACGAACACGCCCACCGGGGCGAGCCTCGAGACGCGGAACCCACTATCGGTGAGCTGCCTTTTTTGGGCATAAAAAAAGGGAGTGGGAGGAGCGAAACCCTCACGGGGNCACCCTCCCGAGTGCAGTACCATCGGCGCAATCGAGCTTAGCTTCCGGGTTCGGAATGGAACCGGGCGTTTCCTCGACGCTATGACCGCCGTAACACGGCGAGACCCTACCAGCCCTAAAACACAACCCACCCCACAAAGGAAGCAAGCGTGTCCAGGAATTGTTTCTCCAGAACCACACAGTGGACGCGAACAGCAGCAAACAAAAAATGTGTTGTTAAGTCATCAGCCATTAGTACCAGTCAGCTCCACACGTTGCCGTGCTTCCACATCTGGCCTATCAACCCAGTCATCT
>NZ_BAAAIR010000006.1:0-227103 GCF_039526165.1 Brachybacterium tyrofermentans | reverse complement strand
GTTCCTTGCAGATCATCCTCGGGAAGGTGCGTCCCTTGCACGCCACCTCGCCGAGAGCCATCCACAGGTTCTGATCATTCCTCTCGACGCGAGTTTCAGTGTCGACCCCGGTGAGATGTTCGTGGTGATGGGGCTGTCCGGATCGGGCAAATCCACGCTGATCCGCATGGTCAACGGCCTTCTGCCCGCCACTGCAGGCACCCTCGACATCGGCGGCAAGGACCTCAACTCCATGTCTACGGCTGAGGTTCGTGACGTGCGGCGCAAGCGCATCTCGATGGTCTTTCAGCACTTCGCTCTCCTCCCCCACCGCACCGTCGGCGAGAACGCCGCCTTCGGCCTGGAGATCTCCGGCCTCAATCGCTCGGAACGCGAGGCGAAGGCCAGCGAGGCTCTCCAGATGGTCGGCCTGAAGGGCTGGGAGGGCTATCGCCCCTCGGCGCTCTCCGGCGGCATGCAGCAACGTGTCGGTCTGGCCCGAGCGCTCGCGGCCGGCACCGACATCCTGCTCATGGACGAGGCGTTCAGCGCGCTGGATCCGCTGATCCGACGCGATATGCAGGACCAGCTCATCGACCTGCAGCAGCGGCTGGAGAAGACCGTCGTGTTCATCACGCACGACCTCAACGAAGCCATGCGCATCGGCGACCGCATCGCGATGATGCGCGACGGTCGCATCGTGCAGGTGGGCACCTCCGAGGAGATCCTCAACGAGCCGGCGAACGACTACGTCGCGAAGTTCATTCAGGACGTCGACCGCAGCCGGGTCCTGACCGCCTCCGCCATCATGGAGCATCCCCCGGCGGTGCTCGGCGCCGCGCAGGGTCCGCGCACCGCCCACAAACTCCTGCGTGAGACGCAGAATCCCTGGCTCGTGGTCCTGAACCGTGATCACACGCCCGCAGGAGTGATCTGGGAGAACGACATCGCCGACGCCGTCCAGTCCGGCCGCGACGACCTCCCGCTGACCGCCGCGCACGGCGTGCACATCGTGCAGCACGACACCCCGATCGCTGACCTGTTCGCCCCGGCCGCGCAGCACCTCAACCCGCTGGTCGTCGTGGACGACGACGGAAAGTTCGAGGGCGTCATCCCGCGCGTGACGCTCCTGACGGCTGCAGGCGCAGTCGCCGACAGCTCCCCGGCATCGCCGCCCTCACCGGATGCCCCGACCGAGTCCGGGTTCGGACACGGAGCGCAGACCGGCTTCCGCGACACCGCCGACCACGAGGGGAACGAGAACCGATGAACCCTGATGACAGCCTCATCCCCCGCACCCCCGTCGGCGACTGGGCCGAGTCCGGCATCGACTGGCTCACACAGAACGCCAGCGGACTTTTCGACCTCATCAGCACGATGTTCAACTTCCTGGTCGGCAACCTGACCTACGGGCTGACTGCGCTCGAGCCGCTCGTGATGATCGTGATCCTGGCCCTGATCGCCTGGATCGTTCGCTCGTGGAAGCTCGCCCTCGGCACGGCGCTGACGTTCCTTCTGGTCCTGTCCATGGAGCAGTGGGTGCACATGATGGAGACGATGGCCCTGGTCCTCGTCGCGACTGTGATCGCGGTGCTGATCGCCGTACCCGTCGGTATCCTCGCCGCCCGCAACCGGGTCGTCAGCAGCATCGTGCGTCCCGGCATGGACTTCATGCAGACCATGCCGGCATTCGTGTACCTCATCCCTGCCGTCACTTTCTTCTCCATCGGTGTCGTCCCCGGCATGGTCGCGACGATCATCTTCGCGCTGCCCCCGGGCGTACGCATGACCGAGCTGGGCATCCGCCAGGTCGACGGAGAGACCGTCGAAGCCGGTGAGGCGTTCGGTGCGAGCCCCTGGCAGATCCTCCGTGGCATCCAGCTTCCGCTGGCCGTCCCGACGATCATGGCCGGCGTCAATCAGGTCATCATGCTGTCCCTGTCCATGGGCGTGATCGCCGGCATGATCGGCGCTCCTGGCCTGGGCAAGGAGGTCGTCGCGGCAATCTCCAGCCTCGACCTCGCACTCGGCGTCGAAGCCGGGCTCGGCGTCGTCATCCTCGCGGTGTACCTCGACCGCCTCACGGCCGCCCTCGGAGATCGCGGCTCGTACACCGGTTCACTGCTCGCTGCGATCCAACGGGCCCGGGCACGACGCCTCACCCCGACAACCTGACCCGTGCGCGCCCTCGACGGCGCGCACCCCCGACCCACCGCACCTCGATCGAAGGAGAATTTGAAATGCACACCGCACGCACCCCCATCTCCCGCCCGCTCACGCGCCGCTCCGCCCTCGTCGGCTCGGCCGGTCTCATGGGGCTCGGCCTCGCGGCCTGCTCGGACAATGCGAGCACCGGTGGCGCCGACACCGGCGAGACCATCACCCTGGGCTACGTCCCCTCCTGGACCGATGGGCTGAGCACCGCCTACCTGCTCGACAACCGCCTGCAGGCCATGGGCTACAACGTCGAGCACCAAGAGATCAGCGAGCCCGCTGCTCTCTACGCCGCACTCGCCAAGGGCGACATCGACGTGTACCCCTCGGCGTGGCCGGAGGTCACGCACAAGGAGTACATGGAGAAGTACGGCGAGGACATCGATGATCTCGCCACGTACTACGGCAGCGCAGTGCTGACCATCGCCGTTCCGGACTACACCGACATCACGTCGATCGCCGATCTCAAGGGCAATGCCGACATGTTCGGCGGCAAGATCATCGGCATCGAGCCCGGCGCCGGTCTGACCGGGGTCACCCAGGACTCGATGATGCCGACTTACGAGCTCGAGGGCGAGTACGAGCTGGTCACCTCCTCGACCACCGCCATGCTCAGCGAGCTGAAGAAGGCGACCGAGGCGGAGACCGACATCGTGGTCACCCTGTGGCGCCCGTTCTGGGCGAACTCGGCCTTCCCCGTGCGCGACCTCGAGGATCCCGAGGGCGCAATGGGCGACAAGGAGGGCCTGCACTTCCTGGCCCGCACGGGCTTCGGCGACGACTTCGCGGACGCCGCGGAGTTCATCGGCGGCATCAAGCTGGATGACAAGCAGTACAACTCCCTCGAGGACCTCGTCGTCAACGAGTTCGGCGATGGCAAGGAAGCTGAGGCCATCGACAAGTGGCTCGAGGAGAACCCGGATGTCCTGCCGGAGGTCGAGGAGGGCTGAGGGCTCCCCTCGCACCACCACTCGCCCCACCACGCACGGCACGGGCCGATCGCGTCTGTTCGCGATCGGCCCGTGCCGTGTGCTCGTGAGACTCGGCGGGCCCAGCCCGCAGAGGATCAGGCCCCGATCGCGACCTCGGCTCCGGCCTTCGCGGAGGCGTAGCAGGCGTCGATGACCTCGGCGCGGCGCAGGGCGAGCGCCCCGTTGTGCTCGGCCCAGCTGTCCGAGCGCACCTTATGCAGGAAGCCGGCGACGGCCGCGGCATGGCGGCCGTCCTCGCCGACCACGGGCTCCAGCACGGCCGGCATCCCGGCGACCTCGGTCCACACGGTGATGCTGGGCCCGTCGGGCCCGCCCCACTCGATGGTGGCGCCGCCGTCGGCCCCATAGAGGGTGACGTAGCAGAGGTCGTGCGGGATCCACTGGGCCCAGCTCGACTCCAGCAGCAGCGTGCCGCCGCCCTCGAGGCGCAGGAAGGCCGTGGCGAGGTCCTCGACCTCGAAGGGCACGCCCTCCTCGACCTGGGAGATGCCGAAGCCGGAGCCGCCGCGGCCCAGCGGGCCGAACTCGGCGTGGGTGGAGGCCGACGCCGCGGTCACCTCCGGCTCGCCCATCAGGTGCAGGGCCATGTCGAGCATGTGGATGCCGATGTCCATCATGGCGCCGCCGCCGGAGCTCTTCGCCTTGGTGAACCAGGTGCCCAGGCCCGGGATGCCCTGGCGACGGATCCAGCCGGTCTTGGCGTAGTACAGCGTGCCGAGCACGCCGGAGTCCACGACCTGCTTGAGCGCGGTGACATCTCCGCGCTGGCGGTGGTTGAAGGACACGTCGAGCACGCGCCCGGCGCGGTTCGCGGCCTCGACCATGCGCGCGGCGGACTCCGCGTTCTCGGCCATCGGCTTCTCGGTGATCACGTGCAGACCGGCCTCGAGAGCGGCGATCGCCATCGGGGCGTGAAGGAACGTCGGGGTGGCGATCGAGACCGCGTCGAGCTCGGCCTCGGCGATCATCTGCTGCCAGTCCTGGTAGCGCCCGGGGACATCGTGCAGGTCGCCGAACTGCGCGAGGAGGTGGTCCTCCATCGCGGAGAGTGCGGCGAGGTCGACGGTGGGGTCGGCGGCGTAGGCGGCGACGTGCTGCTGGCCGGCCCAGCCCAGGCCGATCACGCCGACGCGCAGTCGGCGGTCGCTCCCCTGTGCTGCGGCATCTGGCTGAAGTGCATCGGTCATCGTGCGTGGTCCTCTCATCGGTGGTCTTCGGTGGTCTTCGGTGGTCTTCGGTGGTCTTCGGTGGTCTTCGCGTCGGCCGGAGGTCCCGGACCGTGTGCGAAGGGCGCCCGTCCCCTCCTCCGAGGGGGCGGGAGATCTACGGACTGGCGGACGGCTCGAGGGACTCGAGGAGCTCGAGAGGGTCCTCCCGCAGGCGCGTGAGGGCGTGCTCGATCGCCCCGCGCACGACGGCGTCGCGCCCCAGACCGCTCGCGACCAGCTCGGGGAACGGCGCGTAGGCGATGTCCGGGAGCACCTCCCGGGCCCGGACCAGCACGGGCTCCAGGGAGGAGGCGACGGCGCCGGCCAGGACGATCCGTTCGATGCCGAGCAGGCTCACGAGGATGGCGGCGATCCGCGCGATGCGCTCACCGATCCGGTCCAGGACGTCCCGGGCGAGGGCGTCCCCGGCCTGCGCGGCGGCGAACACGTCGACCGCGGTGAGGCTCTCGGCAGGCAGCGCCGCGAGCAGGGGCGACTCGCGCCCGGCGGCGAGGCTCTCGAGCGTCCAGCGACGGGCTAGCGACCCCACGCCCTCGGCGCCGATGTCGTCCTGGAGCACCGTCTCGAGGAAGCGCATCTCGCCGGCGCCGCCCAGCGCACCGTGCAGAAGACGCCCGTCGACGATGAGTCCGGCCCCGACCCGCTCCCCCACGAGCAGCGCGGCCATGTTCGCCTCGAGGTGCTGCCCGTGCTCCGCCAGGGCGCTGAGGTTCGCGTCGTTCTCGACGACGACGCGGCCGTCGAGGTGCTCGGGGAACCCCGAGTTCATCAGGCGCCAGAACGTGCCCACGTCGATCGGGGACCTCCCGTGGGTGTCGACGGGTGCCGGGATCCCGATCACGGTGACGAGCAGGGGCGCCGCAGAGGCCGACGCCTCGCGCACCTCCCGCACCAGGTCCTGGACGGTGCTGATCCGCAGCTCGCGGTCCACGACATCCGGATCGAGCTCTCGCCGACCGGTGGCGAGGACCGTTCCGCGCAGGTCCGCGGCCATCGCGCGGTAGCCGCTGCGCCCGGCGTCGACGCCGATCACGAGCCCGGCACCGCTGCGCAGGCGGTGACGGCGCGCCGGCCGGCCGCGACGCGAGAGGCCTGCGGTGCGGCTGTCCTCGACCTCCTCGATCCAGCCTGCCGCCGTGAGCTCGTCGCACAGTCCCAGCACCGTCGCTCGGGTCAGGCTCGTGGCCTCCATGGCCTCGGCGGCGGTGAAGGTCCCGGAGGTGAACGCGTGGCGCAGCAGCGCCTCGATGTTGAGACGACGCAGCACGCTCGTCGACACGTTCATGCCCACCTGCACCCACCTCCTTGACGTCCGCTGTGACGCCAACCATACTTTCTCCAAGCATTAAATCTAGCAACTGAATTTACCAGTTGCGATGCCGCCGAGGAGACACCGTTGTCACCCAGACCCTTCAGCACCGGTCGCCCGACCCGTCGCTCCCTGCTCACCGCGGGAGTCGGCGCCGCCGGCGTGCTCGCCACCGGCGGGCTCGCAGGATGCAGCTCATCGGGCCGCTCACGCGTGACCTTCTACCAGTCCAAGCGCGAGGTGATCTCGCACTTCCGTGAGCTGGTCAGCGAGTTCAACGCCGAGCAGTCGGACTACACCTACATCCACGATGTGGCGACGAACCTGCAGGCCGGATTCGTGCGCTCCAACCCGCCGGATCTCGCCCTCCAGAACTACAACCTCGACATGAACCGCTTCATGGCGCGCGGCGCCCTGTCGGACCTCTCGGACCTTCCCGAGGCCGGCATGGTCCGCGACGACGTGCTGGACCTGGTGGACTGGTACCCCGGGTACGAGGGGCGCACCAGCGTGATCCCCTACTCCGTCGCGGCCTCCTCCGTCATCTACAACAAGCAGATCTTCGCGGACAACGGCCTCGAGGTCCCCACCACCTGGGACGAGCTGCTCTCGGTGTGCGAGGACCTGCTCGCCGCCGACGTCACCCCGATCTACGGCACCTTCCCCGAGCTGTGGACGATCACGCAGGGCCTGTTCGACTACGTCATCGGCGGCCGGGTCGACGTGCGCGAGTTCTTCACCCAGCTCAACGAGATCGGCGAGGACGTCGGCCCCGATTCCGAGGTGTCCTTCCAGAAGACCCTGCTCGAGCCGGTCCAGCAGATGCTGGAGCTGCTGCCCTACTTCAACGAGGACGCCTCCAGCCGCAGCTACGGCGACGGCAACACGGCGATGGCGAAGGGCGAGGCCGCCATGTACCTCCAGGGCCCCTGGGCGCTGGTGGAGATCGAGAAGGCCGGCACGGACGTCGAGCTCGGGTCGTTCCCGCTCCCGGCGACGGACGATCCCGAGGATCTGAAGATCCGCGTGAACATCGACCTGTCGCTGTGGATCCCGGAGCAGGCCGACGAGAAGGAGGGCGCCCGGGAGTTCCTCCAGCACCTGATGCTCCCGGAGATCCAGTTCCCCTACAACGAGCTGGCCCTCGCGTTCTCCACCACCGATGACGCCCCGAAGGTGAGCGATCCGCGCATCTCCGAGATGCAGCCGTACTACGACGACGGCCGCTTCTACATGGGCGCCTCGCAGTTCGTCCCGCCCACGATCCCCTTCCCGAACTATCTCCAGTCGATCGTGTTCGGAGCAGATCCGGAGCCGATCCTCGCTCAGATCGATTCCGACTTCGCCCGGCTCGCCTACCGCGCCTGAGCGGCCCCCATGCCGTCGACCCCAAGGACGCCCACCATGTCAGCGCAGACATCTCCCGCCCCGAGGACCCGTGAGAGCGGGCCCGCCGCCCGTTCAGGGAACTCCCCCGCCCCCGTGCCGAGCCGAGCCCGACGCAAGGTCGACCCGGTCTACTACGTCTTCCTCTTCCCCGCCCTGGTGATCTTCACCCTGGTGATCACGCTGCCGGCCGTCGTCGGCTTCTTCTACAGCTTCACGAACTCCGTGGGCTTCGGCGACTACGAGTTCATCGGCCTGCGCAACTACATCGCGCTGTTCCAGGACCCGAACATCCTCAGCGCCTATGTGTTCACGCTGGGCTTCGCCCTGATCACGGTGATCGTCGTGAACATCATCGCCTTCGCCCTCGCGGTCATGCTCACCGCGAAGATCCGCTTCCAGACGGCGCTGCGCACCATCTTCGTGATCCCGATGGTCATCTCGGGGATCATCATCGCGTTCGTCTTCAAGTTCCTGCTGTCGAACTCGCTGCCCGCCCTGGGCCAGACGCTCGGCCTCGGGGTGCTCTCGGAGTCGATCCTCGCCAACGAGGACCTGGCCTGGCTCGGCATCGTGATCGTGACGGCCTGGTCCGCGATCCCCGGCGCGATGCTCATCTACATCGCCGGCCTGGTCACGATCCCGGCCGAGCTGTATGAGGCGGCCGCGATCGACGGCGCCTCGGGATGGCAGCGGCTGCGGCGCATCACCCTGCCGATGGTCTCCGGCTTCATCCTCATCAACACGATCCTGGGCTTCAAGGGCTTCCTCAACGCCTACGACGTGATCGTGGGCCTCACCGACGGCGGTCCGGGCACCGCCACCACGTCCATCGCGATGTCGATCTTCAAGGGCTTCGGCGGCGGCGACTACGGCTATCAGATGGCGAACGCCGCGGTGTTCTTCCTGATCACCATCATCCTTGCCGGCCTCCAGCTGCGGCTCACCGCCGGGAAAGCGAGCTTCGGAGCATGAGCACCACCCAGTCCTCCACCCCTGTCTCCTCCACCCCCGCCTCGGATCGGTCCACCTCCGGAGCGTCGGGACGCACGCCGTCCACGCGCCGCCCGGGCCGGCGCAGCGGGATCGGCACCGACCGCTTCAACTGGCCGCTCACCGCGATCCTCATCGTGTGCTCGCTCGCGGTGCTGGTCCCGCTGCTGGTCACCGTGAACATGTCGCTGAAGACGACCGCTCAGGCCGTCGACGGCTCCGCATTCTCCCTGCCCGCGCCCTTCTCCCTCGAGGGGTTCCGTGAGGCCTGGCAGCTGACGAACTTCCCGCGCGGCCTGGCGATCTCCGCCTTCATCACGGCGATCTCCGTGGCCGGAGAGATCCTCATCTCCTCGCTCGCCGCGTTCGCGATCGTGCGCAACTGGGACCGTCGGCTGTTCCGCTGGTCGTTCTTCTACCTGCTGGCCGCGATGTTCATCCCGTTCCCGGTGGTGGCTCTGCCGCAGGTGAAGCTGACCGGCATCGTGGGGCTGGACAACCCGCTCGGCGTAGCGATCCTGCACATCGTGTTCGCGCTCGCGTTCAACACGCTGCTGTTCACAGCGTTCCTGCGCTCCATCCCCCTCTCGCTCGAGGAGTCGATGCGAGTGGACGGCGCCACCACCTGGCAGGTCTTCGCGCGGCTGATCTTCCCGCTGCTCGCGCCGATGTCCGCCACGGTGGGGATCTTCGCGTTCCTGGGCTCGTGGAACGACTTCATGATGCCGAGCCTGATCACCACGAATCCCGAGCTGCAGACGCTGCCGGTGCTGCAGCAGATGTTCCAGACCCAGTTCAGCAACAACTACAACATCGCCTTCGCGTCGTACCTGATGGCGATGGCTCCAGCGGTCGTGGTCTACATCCTCACGCAGAAGTGGGTGATCTCCGGCCTCACCCAGGGCGCTGTGAAGTCCTGATCCGTGAAGCCCTGGTCAGCGAAATCCTGGTCAGTGAAGCTCTGGTCAGTGAAGCCCTGGTCAGCGAATTCCTGATCTGGCCGCCCGGAGCCACGGTCCGACGACGCATCGACCGGGCTCTCGCGCACAGGCACAGGCACCGGCCCTCACCTCATCACTGAGGGGAGGGCCGGTGCCTGTTCCGGTGCGGGCTTCGGTCGGACTGCACCGCGACGAGCTGGACCGGGCCACAGGTTGAGCCGGGCGCCTGCATGACGGGATCAGGCGGCGAACCGAGGCGGCACGCCGTGGAGCTCGCACCATCGTCCGTAATGCTCCATCACGGTCTGCACGTCGGGGTGCTGGGCGAGCTCATCGGCGCTGCCGGACGGGAGCAGGAGGTTCAGTCGGTCAGGCAGGACGATCTCGCCGCCGCGCAGGTGCACGGCCACGCGATAGGAGCCGTAAGCGGCGCGCGCAGGTTCCACGGCGTGGACGTCGCGCCAGAGGATGGCGGGGCGGCGGGCACCCCAGGTCTGTCGCATCGACACGCCCTCGTCGTGCAGCGTGAAGGTGGTGCGCAGTGCGCCGACGGCCAGCAGTGCGACGTAGGCGAACAGCGGCACAGCCACCACGCCGACGACGATTCCTACGATGGCCAGGGCTCCGTCGGCGCGAACCGCGGCCACGATGAGGAGCACGAGTGCTGCCCCGAGTGCCAGGAAGGTCAGGACGGCGAGCGAGATCCGCTCCCGCAGCATCCTTCGCCCGCGCACGGTATCGCGCATCGGGCTCAGCTGAACCCGTTCCGCTCCCAGCGAGGCCTGACCTCCCGTGCTCATCAGGAGTAGGCGACGAAGTCGAGCTCTTCGAACTCGGTGACCTCGCTCTGCCACCGGGTGGCGACGAACTCCTGGTGGGCGTCGCTCTGGTCGTAGGCGGCGTAGGCGGCCTGATCCTCGAAGCTCATCGCGAACTGGAAGCGGTAGCTGCTCTTCGGGCTGACCTGCCGGGAGACGACGAAGTCCTGCACCCCGTCGATCGCGCGCAGCAGGGCCGGTGCGCTGGTGAGGAACTCGTGCTCCTCCGCGGAATCGGGAGCGTGCACGAGGGTGAAGGAGACGGTGTGTCGGATCATCGCATCAGCCTACTGAGATTGGCCTGTCGGATCATCCCTCGTTCAGGGCTGGTCCTCACCGCACTCGTCGTCCGGTGCCGCATCAGCGGTGTTGGCTTCGTTCGGTGCCGAGTCGGCCGTGTTGACGCCGTCCAGTGCCGAGTCCGCCGTGCCGGTGCCGTCCGATGTCGCGTCGGCCGTGCTGACGCCGCCCGCCGCATCGCCCCCGGTGCTGCGCTCCGGCTCGATGAGCGGGGACGGGGTCGTGGTCCGCGTCGTGCCGCCGTAGCCGGTCCAGGCGACGCGATGGCCCGGCCGCTCGGGATCCTCGACGCGCTCCACGGCGAGCGCGTCCTCCTCCTTCTGGTTGCAGTGCGCGCAGGCGTCCTGCCCGTTGTCCAAGCTCGTGGGGCCGCCTCGTGCAGAGGGAGTGACATGGTCGTGCTGACGGATCGAGGCATTGCAGAAGGGCCCTCTGCAGGACGTATCGCGCCAGGTCAGGAAGCGAGCCATGGCCGCTGGGAAGGCTCGGGCGCGGGAGTCCTTGGCGACCAGCTCACCGGTGGCGGGGTGTGTGTACAGCCGGCGGATCACCGCACGGATCGCGGGGCCGTCTGCACCGAACGGGTCCTCCTGGGAGTGGGCGGGATCCGCCGTGACGGCGAGCAACTGGGCACGGACCGCGTCCGCCGGGACTGCGCCGTATCCCTCGATCTGGGCGACGTCTCCGCTGCCTGGGTGGAAGAGCGCTCGGTCGGTGATGATCACGCCGACATCGAGCGTCACCTGTCCTGCGCCGTTCTCGGGCGCGAGCACGGCATCGTGCAGCACATCGGCCATGTGCGCGCCATGCGGACCCTTCTTCCCGGCGACCACACGCCGCTCGGCCTCGAGCGTCAGCCTCTTGTGGATGAGGCGCGCTTCGATCGCCGGCATATAGGCGCTGATCGTGGCCATCCCGTGGGCACCGGGGGTGAAGGTGACGTGGCGCTGCTTCCGGGCGCGGCGGTGCCGGAGCGCCTCGCCCTCGGGATCCAGGCCCCCGATTGCCAGCGCGACAGCCTGCTTCCATCGCCGCGTGCCCGCTCCGTCGAGGTCCGGCAGGCGCTCCCCGAGGAGCGCATCGACCTGCGCGCGCTGATCATCATCCAGAACACCGGTCGCCTCGGCGGCCGCGTAGACGGAGTCCGTTGCGGCCTGCCCCGACGCCATCGCCTCGAGCAGGGTGGGCATGGACTCCACGAGCCGCCGCGCGGAGGCCATGGTGCGCCCGGCGCCCGACGGGGATCTCCTGGTCATGAGCGAGATGTCCCGACGGGTCTTTCCGTCAGCCCTGCCGTGCAGCTCCTCGAGCGGAGGCATCGCGGAGAGCTCATGGCCCACGGAATCCTGCGCACTGCGAACCTGCTCGTGCCTGGTCGCGTCCCCGATGGAGACCAGGGTCCGCGCCTCGACCGTGTCGAGGGCGGCGCGCACCTCCTGCACGCTGCGCAGAAGATGCACGAAGGTGTCCCGCCCGCGTTCCTCCACCGCGAACATCGCCTCGGGACCAGAGGCGATCGAGCCGAGGAGGAAGCCGACGTCGCCGAGGAATTCGGCCATCGCACGCGGGCCGCCCGCATGCAGCTCAGCCAGATGCGCCGACGGGCCTGTGGGCCCCTCGGTGGGTTCTGGCGGTGTCGGCATCAGCATGGTTCCATCGTCCAGGAAGCTTGCCGCAATCGAAAGCCTCTTCGAGGATTGTGGATAACTCCGCAGAAATTACCGAACGTTCACCGTATATTCCATCGCGGCAGGTCGGGAACACCTGCGACTCACCTGCGCATTTCACCCGGAGAGACCTTTCCTCCCCAATTAGTCGACCCCGCGGGTACACAGTGACTTTCCGAGGAGAAACCCACGGAGGTGGAGTGGGGGCCGTGGGACGCGCGAATCGGCACGCACAGCTCGGCACGCACAGCTCGGCGCGCACGGGTCAGCACCCGCAGTGCAGCGCACCCGTTGCAACGCACGCGGTACGACGCACGCGATGCCGCTCACGCAGTGCGGCGCACACACGGTTCAGCGCAGCACGCCCACCTCGGCGATGGCGCGGTACAGAGCGCGGTGGCCGCGGCTGAAGCGGGCGTGGCGGCGTACGGCCGACGGGTCCGGATCCACGATGCGGCCGCCCTCCCGTTCGGCGAGGGGGCGCATCGTGTGCTCGAGCTGCAGAGCGTCGGCCGCCGCGAGGGCGCATCCCAGCAGTGCGGCGTCGGCGTCCTCGACGACGCGCATGGGGCGGCCCATGACGTCGGCCAGGATCCGCAGCCACGGCTCGGATGCGGCGCCTCCCCCTGCGACGGCCAGCGGTCTCGGTGCGGACGGTGACACAGCAGGCGAGGCGGGTGGGGTCAGCGAAGCGGGCGGGATGAGCGAGGCGGGTGAGGCAGGCGAGACGGGCGACGCAGGGGGTGTCGGGGCAGCACCCACCGCAGAGCCACTCGTACCGGCCGCGCTCTCGACGGCGGCATGGGCGAGTGCGTGCGCAACGCCCTCGAGCACGGCCGCGTACATGTCGATCGCGGCGGTGCTCGGACCCATGCCGATGATCGCTGCGCGCAGATCCGGCTCGCGCACGGGGTAGCGCTCCCCATGGATCGACGGCAGTGCGAGCAGGCCCGTGGGTCCGCGACCGTGCTCCGCCTCGCGGTGTTCGAGCTGCTCGTCGGCCTCTTCGGGCGTGATCCCGGACAGCAGCGCTTCCCGCGCCCACTCCGCCGCCGCGCCGGCGGCACGCAGGGCCGAGATCCGCAGGGTGCGCGGAGACGCGGAGGGTGACGGAGACGAGCAGGGCGACGGGGATGAGGACGAGGTGGAGGGGAAAGAGGTCACGGATGAGACGGAGGGCGAGGCGGCGGAGTCGTCTCGTCCGCCGATGGCCAGGTGGTGCGAGACGCCGGCGGCGAGTTCGTCGGTGCGCAGCGAGCTCACCAGACCGTCGGCACGCTGCGAGCTCGCGGGAACGTCGGCGCGCTGCGAGCGCACTGGACCGTCGGCGAACGCCTCGTCGCCCAGCCCGTCGCGCCCTGCACCGTCCCCGGCTCTCCGAGCCTCCGGGACCACGGCGGCCAGCCATCCGCTGGTGCCGAGATAGGCGTACTCGTCACCTGCTTCGAGGCCGACGATCCCCAGCGTGGTCGCCCCGGCATCCCCCGGCGCAAGGATCACGGGCAGCCCGACGGGCAGGCCCAGCAGCTCAGCAGCGGTCTCGTCGGTGCGGCCGACGACCTGACCGGTCGCCCTGGTCAGCTCGGGCAGCATCGCCCTGCTCAGCCCGGCGGCGCAGGCGATCCGGTCGCTCCACCGGCGGGTCCGGGCGTCGAGCAGCCCGGTCGCGGACGCGGTGGTCACATCGCACCAGGCCCCGAGGCCCAGAGCGTGCACGAGGTGACCCGCCGGGCCGAAGACGACGCCCCGGGCGCGGCCGACGACCTCCGGCGAGATGCGCGAGAGGCGGCGGAACATCGCGGCGCAGCTGGTCGCGTCCTGCTCGTTGCCGGTGATCTGGTCCCAGTCCGCGCCTGCTGAGTCCCTGCCCTCGCGTCGCAGGATCGTCCCGATCTCTGCGGCCTCGGCGACGGCGCGGGTGTCGCTGTAGAGGATCGCGGGAGCGGGGTCCCCATCGGTCAGGAGCACGAGGTCCTGCATCTGCCCGGTGATGCTGAGGGCGACGGGCTTCTCGTCCGTTCCGTGCAGCAGCTGCGCGATCGCGTCCCGGGCGGCGCGGAGCCAGTCGGCAGGGTCCTGCTCGGCGCCGCCGTCGGCCGTGACGACCGTGGGATACCCGCTGCTGGCCTGCGCTCTCGTCGTGCCGTCGAGGGTGAGGAGGGCGGCTTTGGCGGCAGAGGTGCCGAGGTCCAGGCACAGCAGGGAAGGCATGGGATGAGGGTAGGCCGCGGGCGCCGCATCCGGCCGACGGGCCCGGTGCCCGGGACGCGACGATCGGTGCGGCCCCTCCGATCGCCACGACGGCTCCGATCCCGTTCCCTCAGCGGACAGGATCTGTCCTCGCCGTGATGAAGAGTGGCCCGAACCCCAACCCGATCCCGACCCCGACCCCGCTCTGATGGAGGGCCCCATGAGCAGCACCGTCCAGATCACCTTCGACGCCCGCGATCCACGCTCGCTCTCGACCTTCTGGCGCGACGTGCTCGGCTACGTCCATCCGCCGCCCCCGGGCGTCGAGCTGCAGGACGGCATGGATCCGCTGGTCGCCTGGGACGAGTTCCTCGAGCGAAGCGGCGTTCCCGAGGAACAGCGCAACAGCGCCTCCGCGCTCGAGGACCCGGACGGTGCCGGGCCGCGGATCTTCTTCCAGCAGGTTCCGGAGGGCAAGACGGCCAAGAACCGGGTCCACCTGGACGTGCGCACCGCCTCGGACCTGCACGGGGAGGAACGGATGGAGGCCCTCGAGACTGCCTGCGAGCGTCTGGTCGCGCTCGGTGCCCATCGGCTCGCGCGCCATGAGCCCGCACCACCGATGAGCATCGGCTTCCTCGTCCTCGCGGACCCGGAGGGCAACGAGTTCTGCCTCGACTGATCGACGCCCTCGGGACCTGCCTTGCCCTCCGCGCGGCACGCCGCCCGGCCGCCGCTCCACGAGGTGCGGCAGACTCGTGCGATGGACAGCACCGACCTCTCCCACGGCATCGCCGCGCTCAGCCTCTGGATCGACGAGGGCAACCGGGGCCGGGACCCCGAGGCCGCCACATGGGCCCGGCTCGCGAAGATCACCGAGGAGGCCGGCGAGGTGGTCGCCGCGCAGATCGGCGCCACGGGCCAGAATCCGCGCAAGGGCGTGACCCACACCGAGGCGGACGTGCAGGAGGAGCTGCTGGACGTGGCCCTCACGGCGCTCGCCGCGCTCGAGCACCTGCGCGACCATGACGAGCGCTCGATCGAGCTGCTCACAGACAAGCTCGGCCGCACCCTGCAGCGCGCTGGCCTGCACTGATGACCTCCGGTGCGGCGCGGCCCTCGACCGGCCGCGCCGTCACACGGATACTGGGAGCCACCGCACCCGCCAGGAGGCATAAATGCTCGACGAGGACGATGCGACAGCACACGACGCCACCCACCGCTCCGCCCCGCTGACAGCTCTCGAGCTCCGCGCCCGCGCCGAGATGACGGCCCCTGCGGGCACGGGACGCCACGGAGCCAGACATCGGGCCGACGACTCCGCACCCCACGGGGCCCTGTTCACCCGCCTCGACGACCTCTCGGAGGCGGCCCGGGAGGATCTCTTCGGCCCGCCCGTGCAGCATGCGCTGTACGTGTACTACGCCGAGGGGCCGACGCTCGTGGGCGCCGTGCTGGATCCGCCGGTCGCCGTGCACGCCCCGTCGGCGAGCACTCTCGACGCCAGGATCCGCACCTACGTCGCGGAGCACCGCGGGGTGGTCGAGGCCGACGTGCAGACCTTCGGCCGACGCGTGGAGCGCGATCACGCACTGCGGATCCTGTCGGCCCCGAGGAGCTAGCGGCGCGCGGGGGATCGCAGGCGAGGAGCGTCCGGCCCAGGCCCGTCCCCGTCGCGTCCACGCAGATCATCGACCGGCAGCGCCCGTGACCTGAAGGGTCCCGACGTGCGGCTCAGCCCCAGAAGCCTGCGGTGCCCCAGCAACCTGCGGAGCTCCGGAGACGTGCGGTGATGCGGGAGCCTGTGGCGCCTTGGAAGCGAGCGGGACCCGGGAGACACGCGGAGCCTGGACCCTCGACAGCGCTGTCAGGAACAACCCCGCGGCCAGCAGTGCCGTGAGCACCGTGGTGCCCGCCAGCAGCGGGACCAGCACGCCGGCGAGCGCGAGCAGCACGGCCTGCTGCGCCCGGGACGACGAGGTCGTGGGGTGGTGGAGCCGGCGGCGCTCCATGCCTCCGAGCGCCCAGGCCACGGCGGCGGTGAGCACGAGGGACAGCACGAGCCACGAAGGCCGCAGCGTCCACCACAGCAGCCCGGAGGGATCCGGCAGCAGCAGTCCGCCGTGCTCGGCGAGATAGGCCGAGACCCCTGCCATGGTCAGCAGAACCGGCAGGTTCCACAGGTAGATCGTCATGGTGCGTGCGGTGACGAAGGCGGTGACCGCGCTGAGGCGTGGGCGCTCGATCAGTGCTGCGAGCGTCGGCCGCAGGAGCGTGAACGCAGCCGTCTGCGCGACGCCGACCAGGAGCAGGGCCGAGGTGGGCGGGTTCATCTGCGCGATGAGGTCGGGCGAGAAGATCCCGAGCGCGAACGCTCCGGCCAGGAGCGCGACCGCTCCCGCACCGATCCGCACGCGGGTCACGGGGCGCAGCGCGTCGAGGCGTCCTTCGGCGAGGAAGAAGCCCAGCTGCTGCAGGGCGAGCCAGGCGAAGGCGAGGTTCGCATAGCCGACGGCATCGAGCCCGGTCAGGCTCCGCAGGGCGTCGACGCCCAGGGCGCCTGCCCCGAGCACGGCAAGAGTGCCCAGAGGCGCCCGCTCATGGGCGCGGAGCAGCGTGGGCAGGACAGCCTGGCTGCCCAGGAACACGCCGAGGAACCACAGCGGCTGGCCGTAGCGCACCCCCGCCTCCAGGAGCAGCTCCGGCGGGACGCCGCGGACCTGCAGCACGGCGAGCACGACGCCGACCACGGAGATCGTGACCACGGCGGGCAGCAGGAGGCGGTGCACGCGGCCGACGACGAAGTCCGTCGCGGTGCCGCCCCGGTCGCGGAGCCGCCGGAAGGCGAGCATCCCGGAGAAGCCGCCGATGACGAAGAAGACCGGCAGCACCTGTAGCAGCCAGGTCACCGGCGGGTACCAGGACGCTCCGACGGTGGCGTACTCGAGCACCGGGCCGTGCGGCCCCACGGTGACGCCCATCTGGAGGCCGTGGAGCAGCACGATGGCGACGACGCACAGCGCGCGGACGAGGTCGATCACCGGGTCACGCCCGGTGGCTGCAGTGGGTGATGTCGGCGCGGTTCTCGGGCTGCGGGGCGCCTGGGTGATGGTCATTGATCGCTCTCCTCGGTGATACCGAGGACGGTAGGGACGAGATGGCGGGGCGCACATCACTCCAGCGGATGAAGCGCTCCCCCTACACCGGAGTGATGGGGACGGCCCGAACACACCCCTGTGCGATCTCGTCCGGGGCCTTGCCAGGCGCGCTCCGACCACGTTGACTCTGTGGTGCACCGCACACAACGCGAAGGAGGAACTGTGGCTGGCTACGACGTGGACTCCGGATACGACCCGGATGGGGGCTACGACCCGGACAGCGGCTATGACCCCGATGGGGGTTACGACCCCGACGGCGGCTATGACCCCGACGGTGGGTACGACCCCGACGGCGGCTATGACCCCGACGGTGGGTACGACCCCGACGGCGGCTATGACCCCGACGGTGGGTACGACCCGGACGGGGGCTACGACCCGGACAGCGGCGTGATCTGAGCTGATCGTGTGCGCGGCGTCCGCATCTCGCGGGCGCCGCGCCACGCTGTCCGCTGCCGCACGGTGCGCCTCACAGGGACCGCATCGCCTCGCGGATCACGGCTCGGTCGTCGTGGGGAAGGCGACGGGTGCCCACCAGCTGCTCGGTCTCGTCGCCCTTGCCCGCGACCAGCACCGTGTCCCCGGGGCCGGCCATGAGGAGCGCCGCGATGATCGCGTCCCGTCGGCGCGGGATCTCCAGGCACTCTGGGCACCCGGCACGCACCTCGCGGCGGATCCGCCCCGGCGGCTCTCGGCGCGGGTTGTCGTCGGTCAGGATCACCAGATCCGCGAGGTCGGCGGCGAGGGCGCCCATCTCCGGTCGCTTCGCCCGGTCCCTCTCCCCACCGGCACCGAACACCACGAGGAGTCGGCCCTCCGTGCGCTCCCGCACCGTGAGGAGGGCGGTGCGCAGCGCTCCGGGGTTGTGCGCGGTGTCCACCATCGCGGTGACGCCCCGGCGCTTCGCGATCACCTCGAGCCGGCCCGGCGGCGGGGCGACGTCAGCCAGAGCGGTCGCGACCACGGCCGGGTCTCCCCCGGCACCGACGACGACCGCTGCGGCGAGCAGCAGGTTCGTGATCGCGATGGCGTGCACCGTGGGCAGCGTCGCCTCATAGGCGTCTCCCCCGAGGGTGAGGACGCCGGTGACGCGCCCGTCGGCCTCCTGCGCCGGCGTGAACGAGAGATCCCCTCCTTCGCCGACCACGAGCAGGCGTGCCCCGCGCCGGGCCACGGCCGCCTCGACCAGCTCCCGCCGGGCGCAGTCCTCGGCGATCACGGCGATCCCGTCGGCCCGCAGGTGCTGCTCGAACAGCGAGAGCTTCGCCCCCCAGTACGCCTCGACGCTGCCGTGGACGTCCAGATGGTCGCGCTCCAGGCCGGTGCAGACGGCGACATCGACCGGGACCCGCTCGAGGAGCCCGTCGGCCAGGATGCCCACGAAGGCCTCGAGCGAGAAGGCCTGTGCACCGGCCCGGGCCTGGGCATCGATCATCTCGGGGAGGTAGTCCGGGGAGCGGCGGGGGCGCGCCGTGTGCAACGCGCCGTCGACATCGGTAATGCCCGTCGAGTCGTAGCCGGCGGTGCGCCATCCGACCACCCGCAGCAGCTGCACGGTCGCAGTCGCGACGCTGGTCTTGCCGTTCGTGCCGGTCACGGCCGTGATCAGCGGGCGGCCGACGGGGTGGTTGACGGGCTGGATCATGGGACTCCCGAGCTGGGTGCCGACGAACTGGGGGCCGACGAGACGGACTGCGCGGCCGACGGATTGAGTGGCGGACGAACAGGGCGGCCGACGGGGCGATTGACGAACAACTGGGTGCCCGATGAACTGGGTGCCCGACGAACTGAGTTCCCGACGACGGAGCGCGCAGGGCTCCATCCCATCACAGGGCCGTGCCCCGGGCGACGGAGTTCAACAGACCGCCTGCTCTCCGATCGGGCTCCCGGATCAGCGTCCCGGTTCAGTGTCCGGCTCAGACCCCCGGGAAGAACGGAGCGCCCGGCGCCTGTCCCTGCGGTGCCTGCCCGTGGGAAGGCTGTCCTGTGGGTGCCTGCCCGTGGGAAGGCCGTCTCGTGCTGGGCGTCCCGTCGGCGCGGCGCGTCCGTGCCGAGCGGCGGAACCAGTTCACGAGCATCCCGGGCACGAACCGATCCACGAACGGGGCGCCGAACCGGGCGAGCACCTCGACCAGCAGTCCGATGAAGAAGGCGACCACGGGCGTCCACGGGGCGAGGCCCACGCTGATGCCGAGCTCGCCCACCATCCCCATCTCGGCCTGCATGGTCGTCCAGACCAGCGCGAGCAGAACGGCCGAGCAGCCGAAGTAGGCGAGCGGAAGGGCGACCCAGGAGACGACCAGCGCGAGGATGTTCCCCGTCTCGATCTCACGGTCCCGGTTCCAGAGCAGCGCGACCACCACCGGCATGAGCAGCGCGATCAGCACCAGGGGGATCCACAGGTACCAGGGCAGGTCGAAGAACCACAGGAAGTCGTTGCCGCGCTCGACCCCGAAATCCTCGACGCCGCCCCGTGCGTTCAGATGCAACGGCACGGCCAGCATCCCCAGCCCGGGCAGCATCGCGAGGCCCGTGAGTCCCCAGATCGGGAGCGACAGGAACAGGGAGAGCACGGACTGCCCGTCGCCCTCGACCACCATCCGGATCGATATGCCCGCTGCCATGAGGATCCAGACCGGCACCGCGAAGGCCAGGGCGTGGACGAACGCCAGCCGGGGTGCGGCGGCGAGATCCGCGACCACCGACCACCAGGCGGGCTTCGCGAGCCCCGCGACATGTCCCAGGAACAGGGGAAGCGCGATGAGCACCCAGGTGCCGAAGAACATGTCCACCCCGGCGGAGTGCATCGACAGGGACAACCCGAGCGTGTCGTCCTCGATCGTGAGCGCGGTGACACGGGTGGCGATCACGGCGAAGATCGCGACGGCGAGCCCGGAGATCCCCGACCACAGCAGGGCACCGAGCACGCCGTTCGAGCCCCAGCGTCCGGTGCCCCAACGGCGTTGGACGAGACGGCCGACGACGAAGGCGGTCGCGACCATCGCGACGGTGATCAGCAGCGGCAGTCCCCGCCAGCTCATCGTGGCATTGCCGAAGAAGCCCAGGTTCAGCTCGGCATCGTAGGAGCCGAACGAGGCGAGGGAGACCAGCTGGAACGGCATCCCCACCAGACCCACGATCGCTCGCCAGCCGCCGTCCCCGGACGGGGAGGCCGAGCCGTCGGTCGGGACGGTGCCGCCTCCGGTCAGGTCACCGGTGTCGGCGGTGAGGGCGACGAGCACGGCCGAGATGATCACCAGCAGCGCGGCGCCGAGGGCCACGATGTAGGCGAGCGCCCCGACGGCGAAGGTGGGGAGGGGGTTGCCGATGCCGACCTTCCGCAGGGTGTAGCCGGCCTGCGCTGCGGAGAAAGTCTGCGTTCCCTGCGTTCCCTGTGCGCCCTGTGCGCCCTGTGCGCCCTGTGCGCCCGATGGTGCCGCCGACGCCGAGGGGGCTGCGGCACCCCACGGTGACGGTGCAGCGGATGACGCCGAGGTGGGCGATGTGGGTGGGGCCGCAGAGTCGAAGGAGGGGCCGGAGGTCGTGCCCGGCAGGCTGGAGCCGAAAGCGCCCCCGGAGGGTGACGACGAGAACGGGGCCTCGCCGTGTCCGTTCGATCCGGGCTCATAGGCCGGGAGCTCGCCGCCGGGTCGGTTGTGCTCGTCCCCGTGGCCGTAGGGATAGTTCGTCTCCGGCATGTCTCCCCCTCTCGCGTGACCGGCCATCGTGGGCGCGGCCAAGTACCCCGGATGCCGAGCCTAGCTGGTGGTGGACTCTCACTGAGCCGTAGACGGACGGGGTCGCGATGCGGCGAGGCGAAGGAATCGACCCACTCCCCTGCGGCGACGCACCCACCACCGGGAGGGTGAGCAGAGCTTCCTAACGTGCCCGATCGGCACTCTCCTTCAGCGGCGCCCGACGCAGGTGCGCGGGCCAGGACTCCGACGACATGCCAGCGGTGAATGCGAGGAGATCGATCAACGTCGCACTCCGTGGCGCCGCCCAGTTGCGATCCTCGGACGTGGACGGCTCCTTCAGGAGCCGCGCCAGCGCCAGGTAGAGGTGGTACCAGAGCGCGTCGCGCTCGAGGGCGGTGCCGGCGTCCGGGCCGTCCGCGGACAGCGCGCCTCCGCTCGCCGATCGGTATCCGGCCAGCAGGTCAGGCAAGTCCCGGATTGGCAGGCCGACGAGATCTCGGGCCGGCGATCCCCACTCAGCACAGCCCCAGTCCAGCAGCGCCGTGACCTGACCTCCGTGGTCGATCATCACGTTCGAGGGACTCACGTCGCGATGGAGCAGCACCGGGTCGGCCTGCGTCGGGCCCTCCGGCTGCAGGAGAGCGAACTGCTCGCGGAGCCAGTCGTGCTGGGCGCCGCCGATCTCGCCCGCCTCCACGAGCCGACCGAGCAGCTCCGCGGGTGAGAACGTGTAGGGCTCCGGGATCGCGCCGCCGGGACCGACGTCGCTGCGCCGGATGCGGTGGAGCGCCAGCAGGATCTCGCCGAGGGATCCGAGTGCGCGTCGGCGCCCCATCGGGTCGAGCGTCTGCTCCGCCAGCGTCGCGCCGTGCACCCGCTGCAGGACCATGGTCGGCACGCTCGCGATGCGACGGGCGGGGTCATAGCTGACGAGCTCGGGTGTTGGCACGCCAGCGGCCTGGACCATGGGGATGACCTGGGCCTCCTTCGCGAGCAGCTCAGCGGCCCGGGGCGTGCGCGGGATGCGCAGGACCAGCTCCCCGCCGAGGAGGACCGTCAGGTTCACGGTGCCTTGGATGGGGACCGGCGCCACGTCGGCCTCCGCCACGGAGAAGTGCGTCGCCACGGCCTGCACGTCGTCCGCGAACGGGGCGTCCTCGAGCATGCTCATCATGAGTGATCTCCTCGTCGTGCGCGGCTCGTCGAGGTCGCGCGTGCAGCGGATCGTCCGGCGATCATCCGGGATCGGTGAACGTGACCGGCTTTCCGGAGGCGCGGGCATAGTCGATCTCCCGGCTCGTGGACTCCCCGACGTACCCGCCGGGATTGACGACCACGACCCGATCAGCGAGATCGATCTTGCGCCGGTGCAGAGCGTCCAGCGCCGTCTTCTGCTCGTCGGTGATCACCACGTCGCCGTCGCCGGGGGCCACGACGATGGCGCCGGCGATCGTCAGATCACGGTTCACCTCACGCATCTCGTCCGCGAAGCGCATCGAGCCGCAGAGGCAGACGATCTCAGGTCGATCAGGCACGGTTCTCTCCTTCGGTCCCCATCGGTCCGGTCGACGCAGCGGCCCGAACGCTACTTGTCCCAGGCCGTCACGGGCGGCAGCCCGCGTCTCTGGCGCTCCTCATCGAGCAGCTCCTGGATGAGCGAGCTCTTCGCCGCGGTGTACGCGCGACCTTCGGTGGTCGCGGCGATCTCCTCCTTGAGCTGCTGGTATCGACGGCGGGCGTCCTCGTCGTGGAGGAGCTTGTCGCGGAACAGCCGCTGATTGCACTGCGGCCACTGGTCCTCGCGGAAGACATGCAGGATATGAGTGCGGCGACCGTCGACGCTGCGCACGTACACGGCATGGTTCTTCGGTCCCGCGCCGTGCAGGGCAAATCCGAGGCCCTCCAGCGCCTCCCCCATCCCGAAGGGGTCTGCGCCGCAGGCAGAACGCGCGGCCATGTCGATGATCGGCTTGGCGGGGAGACCGGGCACTGCCGTGCTCCCGATGTGCTCGATCGCGTCGACCCGCCCCACCAGTGCAGCAGAGATGTCACCCGCGGCCTGCGCGAACGAACTCGCCCACAGGGCGTGGTTCGACTGGAGTTCGACCATGCGGCGACACTACCCGCGTGCTCGGGCACCCGTCAGAAAAATGGACAGCTCGCCAGCTCACCGGCTCGACGGGGCGCGTCGTCGGCCGGACGTCAGTTCGGAGTCGTCTCGGTGAGCCAGTCGAGGATCTCGTCCTTCTCCACGGCACCGACCGTCACCTCGTCGGCTCCACTGGTGCACGTCACCCAGACGCTCTCCCCGTCGGCCTGGAGGGTGAGGGAATCGTTGTCCCGATCTGACAGCTCAAGGGGGAGTTTGCTCATCCTGGGTCCTTAGATTCTCTGGTGGTGCAGGAGAACATAGCGCTTCCGACGCGTGGATCGACAGTGGACGCCCTACCACTCGATCAGACCCATGGCTGCCGTCACGACAGGTGTGACCTCAACGGTCCCCGCATGACCTGGGCCCCATGGTGAAGTGGCGATCGCGCCGAGGCCGAGGCCTTTCCCGGCGGGACTCGAGCAGCGCGGTACCAGGCGCCCGTCTTCCTGGACCGGTCCCTCGCCGAATTCAGATGAGCGCCTGGGCGATCGTCATCACCGCACCCGCGATGGACAGGGCGAGTACGACCCGCATCAGCGTCTTGCCCGCGAAGCGGCCGGCAAGTCGCTGCCCGATCGCGGCACCGACCAGGATCGCCGCGATCGTCACCACCCAGCCCGACCCTTCCATCGAGGGCAGTGACCCCTTCGCGACCAGCGAGAGTGCGCTGAGGAGCAGGAAGTGAGCCTGCGCCGACGCTGCGAAACCCTTATGGGCCCACCCAGTGGCGGCCGCATAGACGGCCAACGCGGGACCACCCACGCCTGCTGTCACGTTCATGAAGCCCGAGGCTGTCCCGAACCCGGAGCTCACCGGGAGGCCGTCGGTCACGGCCCCGGGCCGGGCGACCACGGTGACGCCGATGGCGATCAGGATCATCACTCCGACCAGCACAGCCAAGGGATCCGCGGGAAGCACCTGCAGCACGAGCACTCCCAGCACGATCCCCACCAACGAGAACGGGGTGAAGCGCAGCAGGCGTCGCCACTCGACGTCGCGGTGCACGAGCCCGAGGTTGAGGAGCGACGACACGACACCGCACGCGTTCGTCACCAGCACGCCCTCGACGGGCCCCGCTGTCAGGACCAGGAAGGGTGAGGCGACGAGGGCGAATCCCATGCCGGTGAGCCGTTGGAGCCCCGCTCCGACGCCGATGATCGTCGCGAGAAGAGCGAGGTCGGCGAAGGTCACCGGGCAAGCCTACGGGGGCGATCCACCGAGGACAGGGCGAAGCATCCCGAACGACGGCTCACTCAGTCGGTGCCCTTATCCGAACCGGACTCATGACGCTCTGCCCGCCGCAGATCAACGTCGAGCAGCTGACCGACTATCGGGGCCTTGGCGCGGGTGTCGTCACTCCACCCATCCGCCGTCGCGGCGGCGCGTACTTTGGCGTCCAGACAGATGGCATGCGCCGTCGGCGAGCATCTGCTGTCGCGGAACTTTCGACGCCTGCTGAAGGGGGTCGAGCGCGTGAGGCGGCCCGTCACTGCTTCTAGCGCGCTCCTGGCCTCGATCTTTCATCGGGTCAGTATCCGGGCTCGGTGTCGCCGTAGGCGGCGGTCCTCCTTTCCGAGCGAGTTGTGCGCGCGGCCCACCGGCCCCCGATCTCCCAGGAAGGCCCGTCATGAACCCCGCCGCCCCGTCCAGATGTGAAGCCGTTCACAGTGCGGCTCGCTCCTCGTGACGAAACCGGTCGCCGTGACGTCCTCACGCGTAAACGACCCACGTGCTGCAACCCAGCGCCTACCCCTTCCGGAGACATCATGTTCCCCATCGAGCTCAGCGACCACGACGGCGACGCCCTCACCATCACCACCCGCGGCACCGACGTGTGGATCACGTGCACCACTGAACGGTCCGAAGTCACCATCGGTCCCATCCCCCGCTCTGCGCTCCGCGACGCACTCGCCGACAACCCCGTGGACAGCGACGTCGCCAGAGCCCCCAGCGAGAATGGAAGCTGACCGGCTCATGACGCCCCGGGATGATTCTGAGCGCGGGAAGCGGTTGCGGCGCACCGCGACCACTGACGAATCTGGGCGGGCAATGACGTCGAAGCTACTACGTCGAAGCGAGCTGGTGCGGTCTGAGCTCGACCCGTGTGGCGGCGCTTCCGGCTCGCGCGGCCCGAGGCAGAATGAAGATCAGCTCGGGGGTGAGGAGCTCTCCCTGGCTCGTCGACACCGTTATCCGCGGCCAGAGCCGGTGGTCCCCTCATCGCGATCGAACTCCACGAGACCGCCCCGGTCCAAGGACTCCAGTCCTGACTGGACGAACCGGAATGCCAGTGGACTCAGCAGCTGATGCAACTCCGCGTCCTCCAGCCGGGCGACACTCCGGATCTCGTCGTCCGCCAGGTCGAGGCTGTCGAACGTGGACGGGCTCATCGGGGCGTCATAGATGAATGCCAGCGCTCCGTGCGGGTCCTCCGCTCCGGGTTCGATATGCCCGACGGCGAACAGTCTGCCGAGGTCGATCGAGACACCCAGCTCTTCTCGGCACTCGCGGATGCACGCGTTCGACGGCGACTCTCCCTGCCCCACGGTGCCGCCCGGGAGATGCCAGGTGCTTTTGTAGGTGGGTTCGATGCACAGCACCCGACGATCCTCGGCGACGATCAACGCGCTGGTGATCACCCGCTTCCGCGGCAGGCTGGCCAGGTACTCGGCGTGCGGAACCATCGGAGGAGGCGGCAGACGGTGCACCATGCCTTCGAGCGTACGGCGAAGCGCGGCGTGAACGAGGGCATCCTCAGTCAGCGCCTGAGACGAGTCGCGTGTGGTCAGTAAGCTGCGGTCGTGCCACTTGCGATCTTCGATCTGGACGGAACTCTTGTGGACCAGGCGGCCGCCGCACGGGACTGGGCACGCGGGTTCGCGCAGGCATGGAGCCTTGATGAGCGGGATGCTGGCGTCATTGCCGCCGCGTCGGCCCAGCGCCGCCCGAAGGGCGAGATCTTCTCGATGATCGTCCAGTGCTTCAGCCTTCCTATGACACCCGAGGCCGCATGGAGCGACTATCGCGCTCACATGCCGGATCTCGTCCGATGCTCCGATACCGACCGATCAGCGCTGAGGGCACTCCGAAACGCCGGATGGCGACTGGGGATCGTCACCAACGGCATGGTCGATAACCAGGAGGGCAAGATCCGGAGCACGGGTCTCGCGGATCTCGTGGACGGATGGGTCATCTCCTCCGAGTTCGGAGAACGCAAACCAGAGCCGAGCATCTTCCACGAGCTGGCCCGACGTCTCGAGTGCCCGCTCGACGGATGGATGGTGGGCGACAGCCTCGAGACGGACGTGGCGGGAGGGCTGGCGGTAGGCCTCGAGACCGCTTGGATCACGTCGGCCCCGGCAACCGATCCCCGGCCCGCTCCCACGGTCTCTGCGCCGACCGTGAAGGATGCCGTCGACAAGATCTTGACTGGCCAGCGATGATCGCGGTCAGCTCCGCGCCGTCCAGCGTACGGCCTATCCGCCCAATACGCCCGCTGCGCAGTGAAACCTGGCATAGCCCGAGATATCGCGTTGCAGGACGGTGGTGTCAAAGCGTGGAAGCAACATGGGGTTCGCCGGCCAGTAGTCGGGCGAAGGATTCTGTCGGTGTCAGGAAGCCGAGTCGGCGTCGGGGTCGGTTGTTGATCTCTTCGGCGATGGTGGTGAGGTAGGGCTGGTGGTCGGGGATCGCGGTGCCCTTGGGGAGGTACTCCCGGTAGAGCCGGTTCGTGTTCTCGTTGCTGGGCCGCTGCCAGGGCGAGTGGGGCTCAGCGAAGTAGACCGGCATGTCCGTGGCCAGGGAAACCTTTGCGTGCTGGGCCATCTCGCTGCCCTGGTCCCATGCCAGCGACGCCTTCATCATCTTGGGCAGCTCGGTGAAGTACTCGATGACCGCGTCCGCAGTGCCCTCGGCGTGCTTGGAGGGCAGGGCAAGCAGTCCGGTGAAACCGCTCATCCGCTCCACCAGCGTCGCCGCGCACGAGGACCCGTTCTTCCCGATGATCAAGTCGCCCTCCCAGTGCCCCGGAACCCGCCGCTCCGCGGCATCCTCGCTTCGCTCCGAGATGGGCACCATCCCCACGATCGGTCCGCCCCGGGTGCGGCCGGGTGTGCGGGGTCGGCGCTTGGTCCGTTTGGACTGCAAGAAGATCCCTCGCGTGGCGAGTTCCCCGCGGGGGATCGCGTAGATGTACTGGTAGATCGCTTCTCCGCTGACGGTGCGGCCCTGAGCGTTCGGAGAATTCGCCATGCGTTCAACGGTCGGGTCTGCGGCCTCCAGACGCAAGCGACCCGCGATCTCGTTCGGCGTCCACGACGCCGCGAGGTCGGCGTTCACCCTCGCCTGGAGCACCGGGTCCTTCGCCACTTTTCGGACTTGTGGGCGCGAGCGTTGGCGTTGCGCTTTCACGTCCGCGGTCACCGCTTGATAGCCACGGGTCTTCGTCGAGTTCCGTCGTAGCTCCCTGGAGACCACTGACGGGCATCNGAGATCTCCATCCGCTCCGTGAACGTGAGCCGCCGCCGCACCATCCCAGGCCTCCTCGCCTCGAGCCCCCACCGACCGGGAGTGTTGCTACGACGCTATGACACCACCGACGTCGGGCGGTGCATTGGTGGGCCCGGTGGGGATCGAACCCACGACCCGCGGATTAAAAGTCCGCCCCGACACCCAGCGCGATGCAAGTTGCGGCAGGTCAACGCCACCAGGTCGCCCATCCGCTCCCACTCGACTCTGCCGCGTTGCTGTCAGCGTTGCTGTCAACCTGCGAGCCTCCCCGTCTCTTGGAGACGGTCCCGCCCGAAAGCCGGCGCCCCAGCCTAGAGTGTCCTCATGGCGTGGGCGTGGACTGAGGAGGAGCTCGTACCGGCGTGCGCGCTGGTCCGAGACAACAACTGGCGAGGGCTCCACGCCAATGGCCCTCGGGTCCAAGAGCTATCAGCCATCCTCCGCCGGGCGACCATCACCCCCAGAAGGGCCGCCCCGACTCCTTCAGGCCTGCGAACAGCGTCCACAGGAAGACCTGGGACCTTGCGACCCGCCATCCGGACTACACCGGGAAGCCCACTCGCGGCAACCACCTCGATGCCGAGGTACTCAGACGTTTCTTGGCCAGCGAAGACGACATGGAGCTGCGAGCCAGATCGGTCAGAGGGCGCCTCAGCACCGCGACACCCTCGAGTCTTTCGGCGCCCGTCACGCCTACGCCGTCATCGCCAGCTCCAACTCGAAATGTGTGGACGGTAGAGGAGATGATTCTGGCGGCTGATGTGGCAGACGACCTATCTCGGGGACGAGTCAACGCAGCGAAGCCTGAGGTCATCGCGCTATCTAAGCTTCTGCGATCGGCCGAGATCCATGTTGGGCATCCGCCGATCCAAAGTTCCGATCGCCAGGCAGCGTCGGCATGAAGATCAACAACCTCCGAGCTTCACACCCGTCCCATTCGGGCAAAGGCCTTCGATCCCCCAAGGCGGAAGAGCCGATCGTGCGGGACTTCGTCGCAGACCGAGCCGCTATGAAGGAAGCTGCTGCCGAGTTTCGCCGACGGAGCGCTGTACAAGCCAGTCCAGACAAGGATTTGCCCACACCCGACGAAGAACTAATTGGTGCCGCCGCTGAGGGTGGTGCACTCGCCGTTCGAGTCCTGCGCCGTGAACGGGATCCCAAACTCCGCCGAGCCAAGCTAGCCCGAGTGAAGGCCGATGGTCGAAGCATCGCCTGTGAGGTCTGCGGCTTCAACTTTGGGACACAGTACGGAGCACGCGGAGAGGGCTACATCGAGGTCCACCACAGGCTGCCACTCCATGTGAGCGGCGCCGTGACAACGACGCTCGCTGCCTCGCACTACTCTGCGTCATTTGTCATCGAATGGTCCACTTTGGCAAGTGGATCAGCGTTGAAGACTTGCGGGAGATCCACCGCAGTCCAGGGGCCCGGCGATCATGAGGGCTCGGAGTACAGGTCGGCGGCACAGCAGCCGAGGCCCGCAGCGGAGCGAGGACACGAGGCCTGCTGTGTCGCGGGGGCGGCGAAGCCGCCCCCTTGAAGGAGTAGAGAAACTTCTCACCAGGTGCGGGTTGTGACAAACTGCGCAGACGACAACCTCTTCGGATCGGAAGCTAATGCGACTTCAAATTATCCCCCAACCGTTCTCTGCACAGATCGGCACCCACCTATCCGAGGTGCTGCGCGACGACCAAATCCAGGACTACTACATCGTAGCGGCATGGGCAAAAGCTTCCGGTCTAAGGAGAGTCGGACGCGACCTCCTTCATGCCATCGACCGCGGGGCACAGGTGCATGCAGCAATAGGCGTCGACCAGGGCGGAGCGTCCATCGAGGGACTTGCCGCACTCAACAAACTAACTACCGAGTCGTTCATATTCTTTAATCCTGGGTCACCAAAGCGCACATTCCACCCCAAGTTCTACTTTGGAATCGGAGACCGCAAGGCTGAGGTCATACTCGGATCCGGGAATCTCACAAATGGCGGGCTCTACTCGAATTATGAACTCGCGACCAGGGTGACGGTCAGCGGAGATGATCCTGAGGGATGGCGCTTCGTCGATGAAATATTTGAATACTACATGCTCGTGACGGGTGACCCCGAGTCATGCCGCCCGCTCAATGCCGAACTAATTGAAGAAATGAAGAACGACGATCGGATCCTTCTAGGCAGCGAGCGTCGCAGATCGCCCTTCAGCGGTGCGGGACGTAGACAGGGGCGGATATTCAACCCCAGCAATGAGCCCTTAATGATCCCACCGAAGCCATCAATCGACATCGATGGAATGATCGACATCCTAGATGACGACGCGAGCCCGGTAGGGCAGGCGAGCCAGTCGCCAGCAGGCGGTCGAAATCGCAGCTCAGAATCTAGTCCAGATGTTCAAACAGTAGCCGGTTCAGAATTGGAAAGTGGCGATAATCGCTGGGCAAAATTCTTTAAGCGCCTCTCGAGATTCGACGCCAGCCTCAACACCGCCCCGGGGCAAATAGTAATTCCGAAAGCATTTGCTGACTTCTTCGGCGAACTGGAGATTGAACTTGACGGAAGCGAAGCAACTGGAAGTCGACAGCGCGCTAGAAAATTCAGAGCAATACTTGTCGGGGACACACGAACAGTCGTCGCCGAAGACGCGAGAATCATCGAGTATGTGCCCGCACCAACACATAAGCGCACCAATACCGAACTCCGATTCGCCTTTCGCACGCCGGAAGTTCGCGGGATGCTGGCCGAGGATGACTACCTTACGTTCGAGTGGCTCGACGATGGGACACTGCAGGTCGCTCTGACGCAGAGCAACCCCAGTCCGGACGACCAGCTACGATACGGGTGGCTAAGCTCTCCTCTGTGAGGTCTGGTCAAACCACATGGATGCAACTAAGCTACCTCCATGACAGCCGCACCCAGCCGAGCCCGCGTAGACTACCCCTGCGTTCGATGCAACAACGAGACCGACGCCTTTGTCGGCACTGAACGCCTCAAGGCTGGGCTCTGCCGCGATTGCTATGGGAAAAAGCCGGACTTGCGGCCACGCGAACTTAACGATCTAAGCGGAAAAGAATGGGCTCAGTCCAGCAGGAGCATCCAAGAATATCCCGACACACGTTCACCTAAGCAGCGGGAGCACGGTGCCGCATTCCCGATGTCACTCGCAAAGCAGCAAATCTCTGTCTACACGAAGAAGGGGCAGACGGTACTCGACCCCTTCGTTGGAGTAGGGACAACACTAGACGCGTGCGCAGATATTGGCCGTCGCGGCATCGGAATCGAGCTAAACGACCATTATGCCGACCTGGCCGAAGCGGACCTCACTAGCTCCGATCAGGTACTCATTCGCGGGGACGCAATGAAGCTCGATTCCTACGTCGCGAATGAGTCCGTTGACATGGTTCTCACCAGTCCGCCCTACGGAGATTTACTTAAGAACGTCAAAGGCGCCTTTGCGCACAAGTGGCGGGAACACAGCACTATCGCCCCACTAGCAAATCCCGAGCCATACTCAGACAGTGAAGACGACCTTGGCAACATGAAATACGACAAGTTCCTAGATGCCATCGAAGTTGTCCTGCGGAAGACCCACGCGGCCCTTAAGCCGGGTGGCTACGCAGTATGGGTGGTTAAGGACTTCCGAGCCATGAAGGCTAAAATTCCTTTCGTTCCGTTCCACATGCATGTAATGGAACGTGCCGAAGCGGCTGGATTCCGACTCTGGGATATTCAGATCTACGATCAGACACGATTTCGTCCGCTTGTATGCCTAGGGTATCCTTCAAGTAACTACTACCTCAATATCGGACATTCCTACAACTTGGTTATCCGCAAGTGAAGGATTATTCACGGCTATCCGAGTTCTTTGCCGATCTGGACACATTGCCGTCGCGCTCTGAATCCCCTCATCAGTTCCACCCCTACCCGGCCAAATTTAAACCTCAGATTCCTGCAGAGCTAATCGCTGCATTTTCTTCTGAGGGTGATACCGTACTTGACCCGATGTCTGGGTCGGGCACAACAGCGGTGGAGGCGCTCCGTCTTGGACGGAATGCGATGTCGTCTGATTCAAATCCGATTTCTGCGCTGATCACTCGAGCGAAAACAACTCGATTGAGTGAGACCTCTCGCTCCCAGCTAGAAGATCTGCCTGATGCAATTTACTCTAATGAAGCGACAACGGCCGGCGCTCCAGATTTTCTCAACAGGGAACACTGGTTCTCTCTCCCGGCAACTGCGGCACTCGTTCGAATAAAGTCAGCGATTCGTGAAATTGACGATCCGGCGGCTAAGGATGTTGCTCTCGCGACGATGAGCGCGATACTTGTCGGAGTATCAAACCAAGAGAGTGAGACCCATTGGCGCCGTGTGGAGCGCGAAGTGAACGTCGACCTAGTGCTCGATCGTTTCATACGAAAACTCCGCACGAACGTTGAGTCTTTGGCGTATTTGGAAGAGGTCGATGGTACGTCCAAGACACTACTCGCGGACGCCAATAATCTTCCGCTTGACAACGCGTCGCAGGATCTTATCGTAACATCGCCGCCTTATGCGAACTCTCACGACTACTATCTATACCATAAGCTTCGACTTTTCTGGCTCGATTTTGACGTCCGCAAGACTCAGGAAGTAGAGTTTGGATCACGCAATAAGCACTCGGATAAGAAGCAGCCTGTCGAAGCATATCTGTCCGCCATGGAGACTGTATTTAGTGAATGCCGTAGGGTATTGGTCCCGGGAGGCCATCTAGCTATGGTTGTGGGCGATTCTGTAATTCGAGGAGAGTTTTTCGATATGGGAGAACTTCTTGTCGGGGTGGCAAGGAATTGCAACCTAGGTCTAGCGTATTCTACGAGCTACGACCAGCGTAGGTACTCGCGCGTTTTTAGGCAGAATCGCTACACAGCCATTCAAAAGCGATCCCATGTTCTGGCCTTTCAGAGATAACGCTATTGGTCTGTTCCCATTCCGTCGCACACGCCGAGGATCCGATTGTGAATGATCCCTTTAGTAATTGACGTCACTTGACGGTCGAGTTACACTTCGCGATCCTCGTCGCGGCCCAATACCTCGTGGTGATCAAGTGCGCGAGAAAACTCCGGCCTGTTCGATCGTATGCCGCTCGAACTCAAAATATTCAGCGTGATTGCCGCTGAGACGGGACAGTGCGTGGTTCACTAGGCTCGGCGAGACGCCTGAGATTGCTCTTCTACTTTCCACGCTCAGGGCGCTCACGCCGGTATACCCGCGCAACGGGTTCGGGTCGAACTTAGATTCCACCAGCGTACGATCTCTCCAACCCTCGCCGTGCAGCACGCCGGCAGTCTCATCGATGAAGGCCGTAAATGCGTTGCGAATATCCGCACGCAAGCGGTAATCATGCCGGGCCTGGTCATTTCGATCGCGAAGCATCTCATCATCTACAGACGGGAAGGCGGTCTCGACGAGATCGAAGGACACTCGGTCGCTCAGAAGGGACCTGACGGCTTCTAGGTGAATCGGAGCGTACCTGCGCCGCAAATTCCCCGGGGTGACTCTTTGCCAGCTCGCAACCTCCTGCAGGCTGGGCCGCTCGCTAGCGACGGCGTGAGCATAAGCCGTCAGTAGCGTCCGGAGATCCTTTGCCTCGCGCTCGGACTCGTTCGCGAACCCGAGAGACGCCAGGAGGAACAGCTCGTCGCGCTGCCCCGGCTCGAGCTCCTCTTTCGCTGCCTTGCACGTCTCGAGCGCACGCAACCTCATCTTTTCTGCCAAGTCGCGGATTGGCTCGGGCAGCTCGAAGACGTCTCCGACCTGCACGTTGGTAGCGATGTACGGCTGGCTCATGCGCTCATCATACCCATCACTCCACATTGTCACTTGACAAGAGTCAAGCGCCGTGTGTCTACTGATCTTGCAGTTGATCCCAACCCAAGGAGGCCAACCATGGCTGTGCAGACTCGTTTCCCCGTCCAGATGGAGGACGTGTTCCCGCAGGGTGCGTACATGATCGGCGAGGTCATCGCCGCCGATGACTTCGACAAGAAGAGGGCAGGCGAGGTCGACCCTCAGCTGCGAGACAAGATCTCGGGCCAGCGTGTCTGGCAGGTCCGGATGCTCGATCCCGACCCGGAGAGTCGGAAGGGACAGGCCGAGGTGACCGTGAAGGTCTCCTCCGACCATCAGCCGGTGCCGCCCAAGGGACCGACTACCGGTCCCTTCCGCGCTGTTGCCTTCGAGGGGCTCACCCTCACGCCGTACGTCGACACCAACGGGAACTTCCCGAAGATCGCGTACTCGCTGCGGGCCACGGGCTTCGCCGAGGCCAAGACCTCCGCCCGCACCTCGAGCACCGAGGCGGCGTGATCATGGAGCGGAAGGCGATGCGTCTGCTCAACGTCGCAGCGATCGGGCTCCTGCTCTGGCAAGTCATCCCGCTCGGCTGGCAGCTGGCGTTCGGGGGTGCGTGAGCGATGCACACCGCCTCCCTCGCCTTCCGCTTCGGCCTCGCCGAGCTGCGATGGATCACCGCTGGCCTATGGGGCCACGTGCGATGGTTCCATCGGTTATGGTTCGTCGTCACGATGTTCACCTGGCTCGCGGCCGACCTGCTCGAGAGCTGGAAGCCCTTCGCCATCGTCGGAGCCATCGCGCTGTACTTCGCGCTCTGGGCCCGGTTCTACCCCGAGACCTACTACCGAGCCATCTCTCGCCCTCTCTGGCGCCGGGAACTCTGGCTGGATCTGATCGAGACCTGGCCGCTGCTCATGGAGGAGTGCGGGCTCACCTCGGTCGTGATCGACCCGGCGGGCGAGAAGCACCTGCGCGTTCCCTCGATAGCCAGCAAGCACTGGCGTCACAACGAGCTCGTTCTCGCTCCCGGGCTCCTCACCGGACAGACTGTCGAAGACTTTCAGGCGGCCGCTGATCGGCTGCGGACCACTGTGGGCGCGACTCACATCCGGGTGACCGGAGACCTCTCCCCCACGCTCAGCTTCACCTTCGGCGATGCCCTCGCCGAGACCGTGAACCGTGGCCTCCCCGATGCTGGAGAGCCGTGGGGCGGCCGCTCGGTATGGATGGGGGTCGACACGACGGACGATGACTTGTGGCTCCGCATCGCGGGTACCCACACCCTCGTCGCCGGCTCCTCCGGCTCCGGCAAGGCATCGCTCGTCTGGGGCGTGACCATCGGCCTCGGTCCCGCCATCGCTCGAGGTGAAGCACAGGTCCACGGGATCGACCTCAAGGGCGGCGTGGAGCTGGGCATGGGCAAGAGCCTGTTCACCCGCTACGCCGTGACCCCTGCGGAAGCCGTGGTGGTCCTCGAGGACGCCGTCAAGGCGATGAGCGCTCGCCTCGAACGAATGGCCGGGAACACCCGCCAGCACACCGCGAGTGTCGATGAGCCGCTGGTCGTCGTCCTGATCGACGAGGTCGCAGCGCTCACGTCGTACATCGAGGACCGCGATCTCAAGAACCGCGCCCGCACCGCGATGTCACTGCTCTGCTCCCAGGGCCGCGCCGTCGGCTACACCGTGGTCGCCTGCCTCCAGGATCCCCGGAAGGAGACGATCCCCAACCGCGGCCTGTTCACCCAGATGGTCGGGCTTCGGCTGCGTGACCGCGAGGAGACCTCGATGGTCCTCGGCGACGGCGCTATCGCCTCCGGGGCTCTCTGCCACAAGATCCCGCTCGCCTCACCAGGCATCGGCTATGTGGTTCCCGAGGACGGCTCCGAACCGGTCCGCGTTCGCGCCGCCTTCGTCAATGACGACCTGATCCGGGCTGCGGCCGAGCGGTTCCCCGCCCCGTCGACGGTCCCCGTGGTGCTCCCGGAGCCGACGGAAAAGCCGCGCAGCTCTCGGGCACGCACTCGGACCAAGCCCGACACGGAAGGAACGGCATCGTGAGCGCCAGCGATCTCTACTCCCTCGACGTGGAAGAACCGACCGCCCTCACGCGGATGCTCTCCGACGGCTTCGAGGACTGGTCCAAGCAGGCCGCCTCGACGGGATTCTGCTCCCGCCCCATCCGCCTCTTCGGACAGGCACGCACCTTCGATCGCCGGTCCGGGCAGCACCTGAGCACCTTCGACAGCCGCGAACTGCCCGACAGCGTCCTCTACGTCCGCTGCGGCAATCGCCGTGCCTCCCGCTGCCCTTCGTGCTCCCATGAGTACCAGGGCGACATGTGGCACCTCCTCTCCGCAGGGGTCTCCGGCGGGGACAAGGGGGTCCCGGAGAGCGTCGCCACGCACCCGCTGGTGTTCCTCACGCTGACCGCCCCCTCGTTCGGCGCAGTCCACTCGTCGACTCGCCCGGGTGCGAAGCCTCGGCCGTGCACTGCCAACGCTGCGCCGGGGCTGTGCGAGCACGGACGCCCTCGTCGATGCACGGAGCACCACGACGCCGACGATTCTCGGGTCGGTCAGGCGCTGTGCTCGGACTGCTACGACTATGAGGGCCAGGCGGTCTGGCAGTGGCGCTGCCCCGAACTTTGGAGGAGGTTCACGATCCGCCTGCGCCGCCTCGTTGCCGGGCACCTCGGCATGAGTGAGAAGGCCTCGAGAAACCTACTGCGCGTGCAGTTCGCCAAGGTCGGCGAGTATCAGAAGCGCGGCGCGATCCACCTGCACGCGCTCGTGCGCCTCGACGGTGCCCCGTCGGACGACGATCCCTTCCCCTCCCCCGCTGTCGACGTGCCCGCTTCGTGGCTCGCCGAGCGGTGTCTCGAGGCTGCACGCGACATCGAGGTCGATGCTGCTCCGGTCGACGCCTACGACTCCGCCCGCGTGCTCCGCTTCGGTCGCCAGGTCGACGCTCGACCCGTCCAGCGCCACTCCGACGATGAGGGTGACGTCTCCCCCGAGATGGTGTCTGCCTACCTCGCCAAGTGGGACTGCCGCACGTTTAGGTGACAGTTGGGGTGTCAGGCCGCGAGTGCGACCGGGTTCATGATGGTCTCGTATTCGATGGGGGTCAATCGACCCAGGCGAGCCTGCCGGCGCCGGCGGTGATAGGTCCTCTCGATCCAGGTGATGATCGCGATCCGCAGCTCTTCTCGGGTCCGCCACCGCTTGCGGTCCAGGACGTTCTTCTGGAGCAGCGCGAAGAACGACTCCATCGCGGCGTTATCGCCGGCAGCGCCGACCTGGCCCATCGATCCGATGAGGTGATGACGGTTCAGGGCGTGCACGAATTTCCGTGACCGGAACTGAGATCCTCTATCCGAATGCAGGATGCAGCCGGCGGCGTCGGGGCGCCTGGATATCGCGTTGTCCAGGGCGTTCACCGCGAGGCGAGCCTTCATCCGGTCGCTGATCGAGTAGCCGACGATCCGGCCGGAGAACACATCTTTGATGGCGCAGAGGTAGAGCTTGCCCTCGTCGGTCCAGTGCTCGGTGATGTCGGTCAGCCACAATTCGTTGACGTCATCGGCGGAGAAGTCCCGCTTCACGAGATCGTCGTGAACCGGCGGGCCGGGGCGCTTCCCGTTCTTGCCGCGCTTCTTACCGAACACCGACCACCACTGGTTGTCCCGGCAGATCCTCCACGCCGTGCGCTCACACATCTCCTCACCGGCCTCGGCGGCTTCGTCGACCAGGAGCCGGTAGCCGTACTCGGGGTCGTCGAGGTGAGCGTCCAGCAACGCGTTGGACCGGTAGGCCTCGACCACCTCGGCCTTGGTGACTTGCTGGTGCCGCCAGCGGTAGTAGGGCTGGCGGGAGAGCTTCAGGACCCGCAGGGACACCGCGACGGGAATGCCGTCAGCGGCGAGCTCGCTCACGAGCGGGTAGAACCTTTTCCCGGCAGGTTCGCCTGGGACAGGTAGGCGGCGGCACGGCGCAGGACCTCGTTCTCCTGCTCGAGCAGCCGGATCTTCTTGCGGGCGTCGCGCAGCTCGGTGGAGTCCTCGCGGGTCTTTCCGGGGCGGCTTCCGTCATCGATGTCGGCTTGACGGATCCATTTATGCAGCGTCATCTCGTGGACGCCGAAGTCCTTCGCGATCTGCGCGAGAGTGACGCCGTCCTCACGGGACCGGGCCACACGCACGACATCTTCGCGGAACTCCTGGGGATAGGGAGCAGGCATGGTGCACATCCTTCCAGGCCGCCCAGTGGGCAAGCCAGATCAGATGTCACCTATCCGTGCGGCAGTCCCATCGTATGGGTAGGGATCCCTGGGCTGACGCTGCAGTCAACCACGCTGCTCGCAGATGCTTGGCTGGACGCTGATGAGCTAACGTCCCACGATGAGTGGAGACGCTTCGCTGACCCGGCGGCCGCTGCATTAAGTCCCTCTTCGCGTCCGGCGCAGTGAGTATCGCGGGCCACGAAGTAGAGAGGTGGCGTCTGAGACTACATCCGGTGGGCCTTCCTCATCATGACCTGCGCCCCCTCCTCGCGGCTGGAGCGGTTCTCCCAGTCCCGAGTACGCGTCAGCTGCTCCTCGTCCGCGAAGACGTCTACCGAAGCGACCGCCTATGGCACGCGCGACAGTTGGCGATCGCGAGCGAGTAGGACCGTGACAATGAGCAGGAGACTGAGAACGACGGTGATAGCGAGGTAGCCCGCTTGCACGGACCATTGATCGACCAGCTGGCCGATGAGGGGAGCAGCAATAGCAGTGCCTAGAGCACTGGCCGATCCAGTCCAAGTGATTGCTTGGACATAGAGCGAGGCGGGAGCGGCCTCCTGGAGCTTGACGGCTGCGGGGATCACGATCGGGGATACGCACGCTCCTGCCAGCGTGGTCAGCAGCACGAGGGAGACGAGACCGTGCGACTGGCTGAGTCCGAAGCAGAACAGAACGAGTCCTGCCGAGCCGAGGAGCATGACCGGCGCTGTCCCGATCCGGTGGGATGACGCGCCATAGACGAAGCCGGCGAGCAACCCCGCGGCTCCCGCGCCGGCTGCTATCAGGCCCGCATACGGGGCTACTCCGAGAGACAGCGCTGCTGCCGTCAGGCAGATCGTCATCCCACCGAAGTAAATGCCCAGCAGTAGATGCAGCGCCGGAAACGGCAAGAGAGCCCTGTCGAGCAGCCTGGCATCGAGAACAAGACCAGGCCCGCGCGCCTGGCTCGGAGGTTCGGAGTCGCGACATCTAACGAGCACGGCCGTGAAGACCGCGACCAGGCCCGCCGCGACCACCAACCCCATCGCGGGATGAATGGTGGCGCTGAGCGATGTCACGAGCACTGGACCGACCATGAAAGTCACCGTGTTCACGGCGGCCTCGAGCGCCAGCGCTGTCGACATCTGCGCGCCGCTGTCGGTGAGGTGTCGCCATCGCGCGGCAGCCAACGAGCCGATCTGAGGACACGAGACACCAGCTACACCGCTGGCAATCAACCACACCCATACAGGGGCACCTAGCCAAGTCGCCAGGACAAGAGTGACTGCGGCGAGGCCGAACACTGGCAGCTGGAAAGCTGCGACGGTCCCCTGACCATGGCTGTCGACAAACCGTGCGACTTGAGGAGCGAGCAGAGCCTCCGTGACGGCGAAGGCGCCGGTTGCGATGCCGGCGACGGCAAACGAGCCAGACGCCCCCTGGACAGCCCACAGGATCGCGAGGCTTTGCATCGCCACACCGAGCCGAGCGAGAGCAGCAGGCACGAAGAACCGCCCCGCGCCCGGGATGAGAAAAAGTTGCCGATAGTTGGTAAGAGCCGACACTGGCCACCGCACCTTCACGCGGCAAGCCGTCAGACAGGTCGGACTGAGAAATCGGCTTACGCCCCCCATCTTTGCCGACCCACGCCAGTGCCGCAAGCCGGACACGATCAAGGCCCACTATGAGCGTCGAGACGACGCCGAGAGTCGGAACCGGCCATTAATCCCGCAGCCCAGGCGATGACGAAAGCGGGATGCCCTGATGGCTTTAGAGGCCGAGGGTTGGATCCACTGAGCTAATGCTCTTGCACCTCTCTCTCGCGTACGCAATTTCACACCGCGTTGCCGATCCGAGGTATCCACCTTCGCTCACCACTCGCACCTCGTCCGACACGTCGATACGCCGTAGATGCAGCTCCCCCAGAGCCTCACGTCGGGCTGGCGTCAGGTCTTCATCGATCGCCTCGGGCGCGAGCACGATCATCCCGAGCGCAGTAAGACGACGCCGCTCCGACTCGAACAGGCCCTGGAAGCGCAGCGAACCGCAGAGGCAGACAACTCTGGGCCGTTCGGCGGCACCCATGCACATACCTCCGTGACTGAGGAGCTGATGTTCGGAATGCTCGCCCGCCTTCCACCAGGACTTGGAGGACTGTGGCCGAGGCATGCTCAATCTGCTCCGACGGCGCTCGCGGAGTGGCGAAGGATCGGATGCTGCCACCCCTCGCCCAGCACAGTACACACAGCCGCGTTGCTGTCAGCGTTGCTGTCATCGTCCTTGTAGGGGCCGCTCATGGAGTCACAAACACGGCTCTGACCAGGGTGGGCCCGGAGGGGATCGAACCCTCGACCCGCGGATTAAAAGTCCGATGCTCTGCCGACTGAGCTACAGGCCCGCGCCCGCTGAGCGAGCCAGACCATCCTACCCGCGCGTGGCGGCGCTGGAGAACGCCGGACGCGGCACACTGGCCTGCTCGCTGAACTCCGGAGTGCGACGTCGGGCCGGCCACGCATACAGGAATCCCGTCGCCGGCCGGATCAGGATCGCGAGCACACAGACCCCGATCGTGACCAGGTAGAAGATCAGGTAGCTCGCCGCGCTCGGCGGCACGTCCAGGTGCCGGCAGAGGAGCTCGATGACGGGGAGGTGCACGAGATAGGCGACGATCGAGTTGCGGCCCAGCCACTCCACGGGACGGGTGAGGCGCATCCGCGGGAGACGCTGCGCGAGCCCTATCGCGGCGATCACGGACACCAGCACGACCACCTGGGTCACCACGGGCACCGAGGGCTCGATATCGCTCAGCGCCGCCCACAGCGCCCAGGCGGCCGCGAGGGCAAGTGCGGGAACCAGCAGGGCGAGCGGGATCATGCGTGCGGTGAGCACGTTCCGAAGCGCCGCCCCGGCGAAGAAGTACACCGCGTAGTAGATGAATTTGTCCGGCCGCGGCCCGTCGACGTCGTGCTCGATGCCGAGCAGGGGCAGGGCCGTCCAGACGGCGACGCTCGCGAGCGCGATCCATCCCGGGGGGATCCAGCGGGCGAGGAGGCCGACGACGTAGTACAGGAACAGCGCCATGAGGAACCAGGTGTACAGGCCGTTGATCCACCACAGCGGATCTGCGCCGTTGACCCACCCCAGGATCGGGAGCATGATCGCCGACCACAGCAGCCACGGCCACAGCAGGCTGCGGACCTTGCCGGTGAGGTAGCGACCGGCCGGCTTCTCGAGCGACCTCGCCAGCAGCATCCCGGAGGCGAACAGCAGCGCCGGCATCCGGAACGGCGCGAGCGCCTCGGAGAGCTCGACCATCGCCCAGGGCGCGGAACCGTCCCAGATCTGTTGGACCAACCGCAGGTGATGGGCGATCACGAGGAGGATCGCGCCGCCCCGCAGCAGGTCCATCCAGTGCTGGCGCTCAGGGGCAGTGGGCGGCGTCGGAGAAATCATCGCGCCAGAGCGTAGGAAGCCGAGACCGCGCCACGGTGAACGGCAGGGGAACGCACTGTGGAGATCGGGTGCGGGAACCTTCCCGCACCCGAGCTCCGCCGCTCAACGGTCGGCACCCGCAGGCCGACGCTCGGTGGACGTCGCTGAACGCCCGCCGCTCAACGGGCTGCGTCCAGCTCCCGCTGCTCCTGGTAGTCGCACACGTCCTCGTCGACCCAGACCTCGATGTTCTTGATCTCGGGGAGGTCCGAGGCCAGGAAGATCGGGTCCAGGCCCTGGGCGCGCTGGGCGTTGTAGTGACGCAGCAGCTTGAACGCCGTCGGCGCCAGGATCGCGATCACCACGAGGTTGACCAGGGCGATGAACACCATGGACACCCCGGCGATGGTCCAGGCGAGGTCCACGGCGATCACGGAGCCGATGAGCACCAGAGCTGTCACGGCGGCACCGAAGGCGATGTGCCAGCCCCGCTTGGAGGTGATGAAGTGCATGTTCGCCTCGCCGTAGGAGAAGTTCCCCAGCACCGAGGTGAAGGCGAGCAGGAACATGATCACTGCGAGCAGGATCGCGGCCCAGCCGCCGAGGTTGTCGGTGAGCGACTGCTGCACCATCACCAGACCCTCGCCGCCGGTGGAGACATCCGGGAAGGCGACCAGGACGATGAATGCGGTGATCGAGCAGATCAGGATCGTGTCGAAGTAGACGCCGAGAGTCTGCACCAGGCCCTGCTTGACCGGGTGGCTGACCGATGCGGTCGCGGCGACGTTGGGGACCGAGCCCATGCCGGCCTCGTTCGAGAGCATGCCGCGCTGGACGCCGTTGACGATCGCGGCACCGATGCCGCCACCGATCGCGGCCTGCGGGGTGAAGGCCTCGGTGACGATCTGGCTGACCACGCGGGGCAGCTCGCCGATGTTCATGCCCACGATGAGGATCCCGAGCAGCAGGTAGATCACGGCCATGATCGGGACCATGTTCTGGGCGACGGTGGCCACGCGGCGCATGCCGCCGAAGACGATCACGCCGGTGAGCACGGCCAGCAGCACGCCGAGCACGATGGGCAGCCACGGCAGACTCTCCGGGTCGGTGTAGACGGCGACAGCGCCGGTGACGGCATCGACGATGGTGTTGGCCTGCAGCGAGGTGAAGGCGAAGGCGAAGCAGAAGATGAACAGGACCGCGAAGAACAGACCGAACTTCCGGCTGCCCAGGCCGCGGGCGATGTAGAACGCCGGGCCACCCTTGTAGGTATCGGCGGCGCGGGTCTTCCACAGCTGCGCGAGCGTGGATTCGATGAAGCTGGCGGCGCTCGTGAGCAGGCACATCACCCACATCCACAGCACCGCGCCCGGACCACCGAGGAAGATCGCCCCGGCCACGCCGGAGACGTTCCCTGTGCCCACACGCGCTGCGGCGGAGATGGAGAATGCTTGGAAGGCGCTCAAGGACTTGGTGCGCTCCGTGCGCCTGCCGCCCTCCTTGATCTCCTCGCGCTGGGCCTTCTGGGTGATCGCGCCGAACATCGCCGGGATCATCCGGAACTGGACGCCCTTGCTGCGGATCGTGAAGTACAGACCGAGCACCACGACCACGGGCATGCCGGCCCAGGTCCAGAGCCAGCCCTCCGCGTTTCCGAGGAACTCGTTGAGTGATTCGAGGGGGTTCATGACCTAGACGGTACCGAGGCCTCTCCCGCCGGCGCGGCGGATCTCCGTGATCGAGACGCCCGCAGACGCCGAAGTCATCCCCGCGCGCGAGGACGGGTCAGCAGCGAGCCCGCAGTGACGCACCCCACACCGGGCAGTCGTCGCACCCCGGAAGGCACCCCGGACTGCGGACAAACCTCCAGGTCGCCAGGCATGATCATGCGTTGTCGGACAATCCGGAGATCGAAGGACCGGCGGTCACGTTTGCGTCACGACACTCCGAGGAAGGTGCGTTGCACCACGGCCCGGGCTCCACATTTGTCGCTGGTCTCGATAGCGTTGGTGAGCGTTATGGGCCAACTGACGACACGTTCCGACGACCACCCTTCACCTCGAGGTACGACACGATCTGCTGCTGAGACTGCTGCTGAGAGCTCCGATCCGGAGATCATCACCCCCATCCACCGCCACGGCGCCGAGATGTGGCGCGTGGCCCGCGACAGCGGGACGCTGGATCTGAACACCTCCTACGCCTACCTCCTGCTCGCACGGGACTTCGCCCAGACCTCCCGTATCGCCGTCCACGACGGCGCGGTCGTCGGCTTCGTCATCGGCTATCTCCGACCCGCCGATCCCGACTGCCTGTTCATCTGGCAGATCGCCGTCGACGAGTCGATGCGCGGCCGCCAGGTCGCCCGCCGGATGCTCGACGCACTGCTCGGCGACCTGCCGCACGTGCGCACCCTGGAGACCACCATCACCGAGGACAACACCGCCTCCCAGCGGCTGTTCGCCTCCTTCGCCGAGCGTCACGGCGCCGACCACCGCATCAAGCCGCTCTTCGAGGAGACCGACTTCCCGGACGCCGGGCACGGCGCCGAGCTGCTCCATGTGATCGGAGAGCTGCACGCCGGCTCCTGACCCCGACCCGTCGCACGACCCGTCGCCACGGGCGCTCCGGCGCGCCCGCAGACCGCGTCCCTCCGGACACCCAGACCACCTGCACACCCACCAAGGGAGACACCATGACAGCGATCGCCCCCATCAACTCCACCTCGCTCGAGTCCGAGGTCCGCAGCTACTCGCGCAGCTGGCCCGTGAGCTTCACGCACGCCAAGGGCTCCACGCTCGTCGCCGAGGACGGCCGCGAGTACACCGACTTCTTCGCCGGCGCCGGCACCCTGAACTACGGCCACAACCACCCCGAGCTGAAGAAGGTCGTCATCGACCACTTCCTCGAGGACCGCGTCGTGCACGGCCTGGACATGTTCACCGACGTGCGCAGCCGGTTCCTGGAGACCTTCAACGACCTGATCCTGTCCCCGCGCGGTCTCGACTACAAGGTCTCCTTCCCCGGCCCGGGCGGCACGAACGCCGTCGAGGCCGCCCTGAAACTGGCCCGCAAGGTCACCGGCCGCGAGTCGGTCGTGAACTTCACCAACGCCTTCCACGGCATGACGCTCGGCGCCCTGTCGGTCACCGGCAACTCCCTCAAGCGCGGCGGCGCCGGCATCCCGCTGGTGCACGCCACGCCGATGCCCTTCGACGACTACTTCGGCCAGGTGGTCCCGGACTTCATGTACCTCGAGCGCCTGCTCACCGACGGCGGCAGCGGGCTGAACAAGCCCGCCGCCGTGATCGTCGAGACCGTCCAGGGCGAGGGCGGCATCAACGCGGCCCGCGCCGAGTGGCTGCGCGGCCTCGCCGACCTGTGCACGACCCACGGCATCCTGCTGATCGTCGACGACATCCAGATGGGCTGCGGCCGCACCGGCGGGTTCTTCAGCTTCGAGGAAGCCGGCATCACGCCCGACATCGTCACCCTGTCGAAGTCCATCAGCGGCTACGGCATGCCCCTCGCCCTGACCCTCCTCAAGCCCGAGCTGGACATCTGGGAGCCGGGCGAGCACAACGGCACCTTCCGTGGCTTCGGCCCCGCGTTCGCCTCCGGCGCCAAGGCCTTCGAGCTGTTCTGGAGCGATGACGAGCTGGAGAAGTCCACCATCGCCAAGGGCGCCTACGTCGAGAGCCGCTTCAACCAGATCGCCGCCCGTCACGCCGACCGGCACGAGCTGATCGTCAAGGGCCGCGGCCTCGCCCGCGGCCTGCAGCTGCCCACCGGCGAGCAGGCCGGCCAGGTCACCTCGCGCGCCTTCGAGGAGGGCCTGCTGGTGGAGACCTCCGGTCCGTCCGACGAGGTCGTCAAGCTGCTCCCCGCGCTCACCATCCCCGATGAGCAGCTCCGCGACGGGCTCGACATCCTCGAGAAGGCCGTCGACGAGGCGCTGACCGCCTGATCCCCCAGTACCCGTCGGCCCGCTCCCTCCGAGGGACGGGCCGACGTCCCTGAGCGCGAGCTCAGGCGCAGGACCCCCAGACCATCCACGGAGAGGACCATCCCCATGCTCGTTCGCACCCTTGCAGAGGTCGAAGGCACCGACGCCGACATCCAGTCGGAGAACTGGCGCTCCAAGCGCATCATCCTGGCCAAGGAGGGCGTGGGCTTCTCGGTCCACGAGACCACCCTGTACGCCGGGACCGAGAGCTACTTCTGGTACGCGAACCACATCGAGGCCGTGTTCATCACCCAGGGTGAGGGCACCATCGAGGATCTCGCCACCGGTGAGATCCATGAGATCGCCCCGGGCAGCCTCTACCTGCTCAACGACCACGACAAGCACATCGTGCGCCCCCGCACCGAGATCAAGTGCGTGTGCGTGTTCAACCCGCCGGTGACCGGCCGCGAGGTGCACGACGAGAACGGCGTATACCCGCTGGTGACCGAGGACGCCTGAGTCCTCGCCCACCGCCGCCGGGCATCGCGGCACGGTGAGAGCGCAGCGATCACCCGCAGCAGCTGCGAGACTGGCTGGCTGGCTGGCTGGCTGGCTGCGCGACTGACTAGCTGAGTGACGGTGCGAGAGGGGCCCACCGGGAGCACGAATGCTCCCGGGTGGGCCCCTCTCGTCGTGCCGGGATCCTGCTCGATTAGCCGAGGCGCAATCCCCTGACGCTCATGCCATCATCCCGTCACGCCGTCACGCGGCGCTTGCGCACGATCAGCAGGATCACGCCGATGGCGAGGAGCACGAACCCGAGGAAGCCCCCGCCCACGGCGAGCAGGATGCCGCCGACGGCGCCGAAGATCCCGCCGAGGGAGACGGGCGGGCCGACGGCGACCGGGGTGCCCGCGCAGTCGACGGTGTACTCGCCGGCCTCGTTCGCGGTGATCGAGTCGAAGGACTCCCACTGCCGGCCGTCGATCGTGGTCGAGCTCGTCTGCGCGGTCCCCTCACCGATGGCCTCCGCGGACGGTGCCGTGATGTCGCAGCTGGGCACCTCGGTCCCGGTCTCGACGTAGTACTGCAGCACATCGCCCTCCTCGGCCGTGACCGAGCCGGAGCCGCTGTCGAACACCTCGATGTCGCCGATCCCACCGGCGGTGGTGCTGATCCCGATGACGGCGAGCACCGCCCCGATGACGACGGCCAGCGCCAGGATGATGCTGCCGAGGATGATGAGAATCTTCGGGGCCTTGCCTGCTCCCGAGCGCTGCGGGGGCTGACCCGGGTGCTGACCGAAGTTCTGGCCCGAGTTCTGACCGAAGTTCTGGCCCGGGTTCTGGCCGGGCTGCGAGCCCTGGGGCGGATAGGGCGGGGAGAGCGGAGCGGTCACGGGGTCCTCCAGGACAGGTCGGATAGCGGCCACGGTGCGGCGACGCCCAGCGTAGCGCGACGGCACGTGACCGCGGCTCCGGGCAACAGTCCCAGGCCACAACACCGGGCGATGGCCCGGGCCCGGAGCCCGCCTAGACTCGACCTATGCCCGAACCCCTCGTCCTCGCCGCCGACGTCGAGACCGAGCTGGTCGAGAAGCGCTCCCGATTCCTCACCCGCCTGCATCGGGTGGGGTCCGTCGAAGAGGTCGACGCCCTGGTCCGAGCCGCACGCCGCGAGCATCCCGATGCCCGGCACCACTGCACCGCGCTGGTGATCGGCGAGACCGCGCAGTCCGCCGAGGTCAACCGCTCGAGCGACGACGGCGAACCCTCGGGGACCGCCGGGATGCCGATGCTGCAGTCGCTGCTGCATGCCGGACTCGTCGACACCCTCGCGATCGTCATCCGCTATTTCGGCGGGGTGAAGCTGGGAGCGGGCGGGCTGGTGCGCGCCTATACCGCCGGGGTCGAGCAGGCTGTCACCGCGGCGACGCTGCTGCGTCGCACCGAGCTGATCATCGCCGAGCTCGAGGTGCCGCTCGCCGAGGTGGGCATCGCCGAGAACGCGGTGCGGATCTGGGCCGGGGCGCACGCCGCCCAGGTCGAGCCGACGAGGTATTCCTCCCGGGTCGCGGCCCTGACCGTGCTGCTCACCCCCGAGCTCCTCGAGGACCTGCGTGCGGATACCGCGCGGTGGTCCTCCGGACGCACCGGGGTGCGGGATGCGGGTCGTCGCACCGCAGATGTGCCGCTCTGAGTCGCACCGAGTCGCGCTGAGCCGACGGGTCACTCGGATCCGACGGGTCGCTCCGGGCCGACGAGTCGCCCTGGGTCGACGGGCCGCCCTGGGTCGACGGGCCGCCCTGGGTCGACGGGTCACTCTGGTCCGACGAATCGCACCGGGTCGGCGGAACACCCCAAATGCGACGGCGGCGCCGCCCCGGAGATCCGGGACGACGCCGCCTTGTCGAAGACGCTGCCTGAGGTCAGGCGCGGTTCTTCGTGACGAGGTTGTAGATGAACATGACGATGAGGGCGCCGATCACCGCGAGCAGGATGGTCCAGATGCTCCACGGGTTGTCGAGGATGCCGCTGACCCCGTTACCGCCGAGCAGACCGCCGATGAAGCCACCGACGATGGCGCCGATGACGCCCAGGACGATGGTCAGGCCCAGGCCCATGGCCTGCTTGCCGGGCATGATCGCTCGTGCGATGAGGCCGATGATGCCGCCGATGATGATCCAGGAAATGATGGCCCAGAGAAGTCCCATGATCGGTTCTCCATTCTGTGAAGGGGAAGGGAAGGATTACTGCACCTATAGTGTGCACCGTTGTGAACGCATAATGCGGGATGCACGCATCTATGCAGGTCACACGGACGACCACGCGGTCTATGTGATCTGTTCGAATCGTCCGACTTTCTTCCGGGGGCGGCATCGGGGAAAGTCGAGACGTTTCGAGCACCCGCCTGACGTGCGCGGCGTCACGTCCAAGTCGGCGTTCTGGACACCTTCTCGTCACTTCGACGTACGACACTCCTGGCGTGACCCCCGCCCCGTATGGCCTCCTCCCTGAGCTCCTCGCCGCAGACCGGGCCCCGGCCCCGAGCACTCTCGTCGAGATCTTCCGCCGCACCGTCGAGACCTGCGGTGACTCCCCCGCGGTCGACAACGGCATCGACCCGCTGACCTACACCGAGCTCCACGAGGCCGCCACCGTGCTCGCGACCCGGCTCGCCGCGGTCGGCGTCGGCCCCGGGGACACGGTCGGCGTGCGCATCAAGTCCGGCACCACGGACCTCTACGTGGCGATCATCGGCATCCTCCTCGCCGGCGGCGCCTACGTCCCCGTCGATGCGGACGACCCCGACGAGCGTGCCCGGGTGGTCTTCGAGGAGTCCGCCGCCGTGGCCCTGGTCGGCAACGACCTGGCCATCACGCCCACCGCCGTCGGCCGCGCCGCCGCCCCCACGCCCGCGCGCGAGGTGCGTCCCGAGGACGACGCCTGGGTGATCTTCACGTCCGGCTCCACGGGCAGGCCCAAGGGGGTCGCCGTCACCCACCGCAACGCCGCCGCCTTCGTGGACGCGGAATCGGCGATGTTCCTCCAGGAGCAGCCGATCGGCCCCGGCGACCGGGTGATGGCCGGGCTCTCCGTCGCCTTCGACGCCAGCTGCGAGGAGATGTGGCTGGCCTGGGCCTATGGCGCCTGCCTGGTCCCCGCACCGCGATCGCTCGTGCGCTCGGGGGTCGACGTCGGCCCCTGGCTGGTCGCCAACCGCATCACCATCGTCTCCACCGTCCCCACCCTCGTCTCCCTGTGGCCCAACGAGGCCCTCGCCGAGGTGCGGCTGCTGATCATGGGCGGCGAGGCCTGCCCGCCCGAGCTCGCCTCCCGGCTCCAGGCCGAGGGCCGGGAGGTCTGGAACACCTACGGGCCCACCGAGGCCACCGTCGTCGCCTGCGGAGCGCTCCTGGACGGCTCGGATCCGGTGCGGATCGGGCTGCCTCTGGCCGGCTGGGACCTCGCTGTCGTGGACGTCGAGGGCAACCCCGTCGCCCCGGGCGAATCCGGGGAGCTGATCATCGGCGGGATCGGGCTGGCCCGCTACCTCGACCCGGCGAAGGATGCCGAGAAGTACGCCGCCATGCCCGCGCTGGGCTGGGATCGCGCCTACCGCTCCGGGGACATCGTGCGCAACGATCCCGCCGGTCTGCTGTTCGCCGGTCGCGCCGACGACCAGATCAAGCTCGGCGGCCGACGCATCGAGCTCGGCGAGATCGACGACCAGATGCTGCGGCTTCCCGGAGTGGTCTCCGCAGCGGCCGCCGTGCGCTCCACCCGGTCGGGCAACAAGCTGCTGGTCGGGTACCTCACGGTCGACGGGCGGTACGACGCGGCCGCCGCCAAGGAGCTGCTGCGAGCACGGATGCCGGCCGCTCTCGTGCCGCGCCTGGCGGTGCTCGACGAGCTCCCCACCCGCACCTCCGGCAAGATCGACCGCGATGCCCTGCCCTGGCCGCTGCCCACCCGGCACGAACCGGCGGCCGCGCTCGCGGGCACGAGCGCCCGGATCGCGGAGATCTGGGCCGAGGTGCTCGGCGCCGAGGTCACCTCCCCCGCCGACGACTTCTTCGACGCCGGTGGCGGCTCGCTGAGCGCGGCCCAGGTGGTCAGCCGGCTCCGGGAGACCCACCCCGAGGTCACCGTCGGCGACATCTACTCCCAGCCCACGGTCGCCGCTCTCGCCGCCCACCTCGACGCGATGGGCGCCACGGTGACCCGCTCCGATCGCACGGTGCGCCCGCTGCGCCGCCGCAGCCAGCTCGCCCAGCTGCTCGCGCTGGTGCCTCTGCGGGCACTGGCCTCGATGCGCTGGATCACCTGGCTCATGATCGCCTCGAGCCTCGGCGCCGCCCTGACCCCGGTCCCCTGGCTCACCGCCTTCCCCCTGTGGACGATGATCGTGATGGGAGTGCTGTTCGTGCTGCCTCCGGGACGGATGGCGCTGGCCGCGGTGCTCGCCCGGCTGCTGCTGCACGGCGTGACCCCGGGCAGCCACCCCCGCGGCGGCCGGGTCCACCTTCAGCTCTGGCTCGCCGAGAAGATCCAGGAGGAGCTGGGCGCGGCGGGCCTCGCCGGGGCCCCGTTCTTCCTCCCCTACGCCCGCCTGCTGGGCGCACGGATCGGCCGCGACGTCGATCTGCACGCCCTGCCCCCGGTCACCGGGATGCTCACGATCGGGGCGGGCGCCTCGATCGAACCCGAGGTCGACCTCGCCGGCTACTGGATCGACGGCGATCTGCTCCATATCGGGGAGGTGCGGATCGGCAAGCGGGCACGGATCGGTGCGCGCAGCATGCTCAACCCCGGTGCGACGATCGGACGGGAGGCGGAGGTCGCACCGGGCTCCTCCGTGCTGGGCGAGGTCCCCGCCGGAGAGTTCTGGTCCGGCTCCCCCGCCGAGCACCAGGCCGCCTCGCGCGGCCCCTGGTCCACGGACGCCCCACCCCGCGGCACCGCCTGGCTGCTCCTGTACGCCCTGGTGGCCGGCATGATCGCGGCACTCCCCGCGATCGCGGTGCTCGCCGGAGCGGCCGTGCTCCTGCCGGCGCTGTCCGGCACACAGGGCCTCGGCCAGGCTCTCGGCGCGGCCCTGCTGAGGCTGCCGCTCGCGGCCCTGGCCGGCTACGCCCTGCTCATCCTCCTGGTGCTCGGACTCACCAGGCTCTTCGGGCTCGCCATCAGTCCCGGCCACCGCCCGGTGCGCTCCCTGTCGGGCCTCGCGATCTGGGGAACGCTCCGGCTCCTCGACGAGGCTCGCACCTGGCTCTTCCCGATCTACTCCGGAGCCCTCACCCCGATCTGGCTGCGGCTGCTCGGCGCCAGGATGGGCACGGGCGTGGAGGCCTCCACCGTGCTGCTGATCCCCTCCCTGGTCACCGTCAACGACCACGCCTTCCTGGCCGATGACACCCTGATCGGGCCCTATGAGCTGGGCGGCGGCTGGATCCGCGTCGAACGGGTGAAGGTCGGCAAGCGGGCCTTCGTGGGCAACTCCGGCATGCTCGCCCCGGGCCGCAAGGTCCCCAAGCAGTCGCTCGTCGCGGTGCTCTCCGCCGCCCCGCGCCGCGCCCAGGCCAAGGCCGGGACCTCGTGGCTGGGCAGCCCGCCGCGGAAGCTGCGCCGGGCACGGGACGAACAGGACGACAGCCGCACCTACGCGCCCTCGCGCCGCCTGCACGTGTATCGCGGACTGGTCGAGACCCTCCGGGTCGTGCCGATGCTCCTGGCCGTGCTGCTCCGCCTGGGCGTCGGCGTGCTCCTGTACCTGATCCTGCGGACGGGCCAGGTCGAGGGCGTCGGGATCCTGCCCGCCCTGCTCCTCGGCGGGCCCGTGCTGATCGCCGGCAGCCTCGCCGCCGCAGCGGTCACGGTGCTCGCCAAGTGGGCGATCGTGGGCCGTCACCGCAGCGGCGAGCACGCCCTGTGGACCTCCTTCGTGTGGCGCAACGAGCTCGCCGACACCTTCACGGAGGTGCTCGCCGCCCCGTGGTTCGCGCAGGTCGCCTCGGGGACCGTCGCCCTGAACGCCTGGCTGCGCCTGCTGGGCGCGAGGATCGGCACGGGGGTGTGGTGCGACTCCTACTGGCTGCCCGAGACGGACCTCGTGGAGCTCGGGGACGGGGCCACCGTCAATCGGGGCTGCGTGGTCCAGACCCACCTCTTCCACGACCGCGTGCTGAGCATGGACACCGTGGGTCTGGGTGCAGGTGCGACGCTGGGGCCGGGCAGCGTGATCCTTCCCGCCGCGTGGATCGACCGCCACGCCACCGTCGGACCCGTCTCGCTGGTCATGCGAGGTGAGAGAGTGCCTTCTGGAACACGCTGGACCGGCAACCCGATCGGTCCCTGGGAGGACGACGCATGAGCAGCACGCACTCTTCGACCGACGCCGGGAGCGATCCCTATGTGCCCGGACATGGCGACCGGAGCTTCGACGTCCTTCACTACGACCTCTCGCTGGTCTACAAGGTCGACTCGAACCGTCTGGACGGCGACGCCACCCTGCGGTGCCGCGCCGCCGGCGACACCGACGTCCTCCACCTCGACCTCCACGCCCTGCGCCCGCAGAAGGTGCTCGTGGACGGCCGTCCGCAGAAGGTCACCCACCACAAGGACCGCATCGTCCTGAAGCATCCGGTGCGCGCGGGCGAGGAGTTCGAGATCCGGGTGCGCTACTCCGGCAAGCCGAAGCCGGTGCCATCTCGGCTGCACGGGAGCACCGGTTGGGAGGAGCTGGCCGACGGGGTCATCGTCGCCGCGCAGCCCCATGGCGCCCCGTCCTGGTATCCCTGCAATGATCGGCCCGACAACAAGGCCACCTACTCCCTGGCCGTCGCGGTCCCGCCGGGCTATCACGTAGCCACCGCCGGCGAGCAGACCGGGACCCGGCGCAGCGGGGCCACCGTGACCTGGTGCTCCGAGCAGGCGGTGCCGATGCCGACCTACCTGGCCACGGTGCAGATCGGCCGGTACGAGGTGACCGAGCAGCGGGACGCCCCGATCCCCGTGCGCACCATCGCCCCGCCCCAGCAGGACGCCGAGGAGTTCGCGGCCTCCTTCGGCCGGCAGCCGGAGATGATCCGCTTCTTCGCCCGCCTCTTCGGGCCCTACCCGTTCCTCTCCTACACCGCGGTGATCACCGAGGACGAGCTCGAGATCCCTCTCGAATCGCAGGGACTGTCCACCTTCGGCCAGAACTTCGTGGACTCCGACTGGGAGGCCGTGCGCCTGGTGGCCCACGAGATCTCCCACCAGTGGTTCGGCAATGCGGTGACCCTCGCCCGCTGGCAGGACATCTGGCTGCACGAGGGCTTTGCCTGCTACAGCGAATGGCTCTGGGCCGAGGAGTCCGGCGTCTCGACGGTGCAGGAGCAGGTCGACGAGCATCACGCGAAGCTGGCGGGCCTCCCGCAGGACCTCCTGCTCGCTGACCCCGGCGCGGCGCTGATGTTCGACGACCGGATCTACAAGCGCGGCGCACTGACCGCGCATGCGCTGCGGGTGCGCGTGGGCGATGCGGCCTTCTTCGAGATCCTCCAGTCCTGGATCGCGGAGAACAGCGGCGGCAACGTCACCACCGAGATGTTCCGCGAGCACGCGCAGCGCGTGGCCGGCGAGGATCTCGAGGGCCTGTTCACGCCCTGGCTCGATGCCCTCGAACTGCCTCCGTGCCCGCGCGGCATCCGCGCCTGAGCCTGCTGCGGCCGGTGTTCTCGCCGCCTAGCTGGTGCGGGACAGAAGGATGTTGTCGTCCGGTCTGCACGGTCGCCCCAAGAGTGCCTCGATGAGCTGTTTCGGTCGACTCGACATCGACCATATGTTCCCGCCCGTGGTGAGTCCGACCACGCCTGCCGACTGGTGCCTATGTACGAGTCGCCTTCTCCACGAACTGCTGATCGATCTCGGCGAGAACAAGAGAGACCGCATCATCAGGCGAGACGTCGAGCGTATCGATCACGGTGAGGTCGTACTGCACGGCGACGTCGCGGTAGGCACGGAGGTTGGCCCGAACATGGTCGTCCTCGTAGAAGGCCTCCCGCGCGTCGCTGCGCGCTGAGATGCGCTCGATGACGACGTCGGTCGGCGCGTCAGTGATCACGCCTACGTCCGGACGCATCACGTGCTGGTAGAGCTCGAGCATCCATCGCTCATCGTCAAAGCCCCTGGTCACAGTGGTGACCATCTGCGTAAAGACATATCGATCGCACAACACCACCGCGCCACGCGCCAGCGCCGGTCGAACCACACGGTGAATATGCTGCAACCGGTCTCCAATCAAGAGACACAGCAGCGCGCGGTAGTCGATGTCGTCGCGACTCTCGGGCCGAAACAGGAAATCCCGGAAAGCACTGGACTCACGCGCCTCCGTCGTCGGCTGTCGCGTGGCCAGGACCTCGTGCCCACGCAACCGGAGTTCACTCTCCAGGCCGGCAAGCAACGTCGTCTTACCGGTTCCGTCACTGCCGTCTACGGCAACCAATAATCCCGGAAGGCCATGCCTGTCCAGCTCCACCTTCGCCAGACGGTCAGTGAACGGCGTCGAGCCAGCGACAATGTCCCTCTGCATGGCAGCACGTTACGCTATCCGACCGAGCCGACGTCAGGGCCTCCTCCACCCAGCCGACGCGGGCCGTCGAGCGCGACCGCCGCGACGAATCCCTGCGGAGCCGGCACATCGACCACCTGGTGCTCGAGCAGGTCGACCTGCACCATCGCCACCGCGAGGCCCGTGCCGAGCGCCTTGAGCACAGCCTCCTTGCGGGTCCACATCCGCGCCTGCTCGAGCGCGGTCGTCGCGAGGCCCAGTTCGCTCGGATGCGCGACGAGCGCCTCGTCCCAGCGGGAGGTGACCGCGCGGATCTCCTCGATGTCCACGCCGATCGGGCCGTCCGCTCGCACGGCGGTGGCGAGATGGGGACCGGAACGGGACAGGCTCACGCCGATCGACGTGGCGAGGTCGGCGACGCGCGCCCAGGGTCGGCCGTGCGCCGCAGAGCCGCACCGGGGGCAGAGCCGGCCGACGTGGATCGCGACAGCGGCGTCGGCGTCGGACGATCCGCGGGTGCTGGTGGCCGCACCGAGCAGCTCCGCGACGCGTCGGCGCAGGATGGCGTCGGCGTCCTGTTCGACGGCGTGGAAGCGCACCATTCCTCGAAGGTCCTGGGCCAGCCCCGGGACGTGACGCGCCGACGGCGCCGGACCCGCAGGTCCGACGCCGTCGGCAGGGTGTGCGGGCATGTGCTGCTCCGCGGTGGGGCTCAGAAGTCCCAGTCGTCGTCCTCGGTCTCGACGGCCTTGCCCATGACGTAGCTCGATCCGGAGCCCGAGAAGAAGTCATGGTTCTCATCCGCGTTCGGGGACAGCGCCGCGAGGATCGCCGGGTTGACCTCGGTCTGGTCCTGCGGGAACAGGCCCTCGAAGCCGAGGTTCATCAGCGCCTTGTTCGCGTTGTAGCGCAGGAAGGTCTTGACCTCCTCGGTCCAGCCCACCGGGTCATAGAGATCCTCGGTGTACTCCTCCTCGTTCTCGTACAGCTCGAACATGAGGGACATCGTGTAGTCCTTGAGCTCCTGGCGGCGCTCCGGAGAGGCCTTCTCCATCGCCTTCTGGAACTTGTATCCGATGTAGTAGCCGTGGACCGCCTCATCACGGATGATCAGGCGGATGATGTCGGCGGTGTTCGTGAGCTCGCCGTGGGCGGAGTAGTGCATGGGCAGGTAGAAGCCCGAGTAGAACAGGAACGACTCCAGCAGAGTGGAGGCGACCTTGCGCTTCTCCGGGTCATCGCCCGCGTAGTAGCCCATGACGATCTGGGCCTTCTTCTGCAGCGGCTCGTTGAACTCGCTCCAGCGGAACGCCTCGTCGATCTGCTTGGTGTTCGACAGCGTCGAGAAGATCTGCGAGTAGGACTTCGCGTGCACCGACTCCATGAACGCGATGTTGGTGTACACCGCCTCCTCGTGGGGGGTGATCGCGTCGGGGATCAGCGAGACCGCGCCCACGGTGCCCTGCACCGTGTCCAGCAGGGTGAGCCCCGTGAACACGCGCATGGTCAGGTTCTTCTCGGTCTCGGGAAGCCGGTTCCAGGACTGGATGTCGTTGGACAGCGGCACCTTCTCCGGCAGCCAGAAGTTGCCGGTCAGGCGATCCCACACCTCCTGGTCCTTCGGGTCCGGAATCCGGTTCCAGTTGATCGCCTGGACCGTCGTCTTCAGGTGGTCGTTCACCGCAGCCTCACTGTCGCAAAAATCGGGGGCCTAGCGCCCCACCAGGGGTCTAGTTCCCCGCCAGTCTAGGCAGTAGACGGGCTCGGCCGGGGCAACCCCGCTCCCCTCGGACGGGTGTCTCTGGACACCACCTCCGCCCCGTGGCCACGACCTGCATCGCGGTCCCCGGAACGACGCTGCGGCGTCCAGAGATCTGCCTCCAGAACCTCGTCCCGGCGCGTCGTGTCGCCCGCCGCGTCGCCACTGATCGCAGAGCCCCTCGATGCCCGGACCGCTCCGGCTCGACCCTGACACCAGTCACACCGATCCATGACAGGCACCCGACTTTGGTCGCACGACTTCCGCCCAGCGCCTCACTAGGTTCGAGGGACGACGCGAAGCACCCTCAGCGAGCAGTGCTGGGAATCCGTGTGTGCCGCCGCAGCGGAAGGCCCCGACGTGACCGACGTGCCCACTCCGGCCACCGGCCCGACCCCGTCCGATCCGATTCGCTCGGAACAGATTCCCTCCGATCCGGCTCGGTCCGACCCGACGTCGGCGCCACCGTCACCTCCGGTCGCCGCTCCGCCGAGGTCCCTGGCCACGGACATCGCCCGTGGGCTGATGCTGGCGCTCATCGCGATCGCGAACGTCTCCTGGTACCTGTGGGGGCACGAGGGCTCCGTTGGCATGACCCCGCATGTCCCTGCCCAGAACGTCGCCGACTGGGCGGTGCAGGTCGCCATGACCATCGCGGTCGATCACCGGGCGATGCCTCTGTTCGCGGTCCTCTTCGGCTACGGGATGGTGCAGTTCTACCGATCCCGCCTCGACCGCGGCATGGAACCACGCATCGTGCGCGCCATGATGCGCCGCCGCCACTGGACGATGCTGCTGCTGGGCCTGCTGCACGCCGCCCTGCTGTTCTACGGGGACATCCTGGGGGCGTACGCGGTGGCCGGGCTGCTGATGGTGTGGATCTTCTTCGGCCGACGTACGCGCACCCTGCTGATCTGGATCGGGGTGCTGGTCACGCTGATGCTCCTGTTCGCCCTGTTCAGCATCCTCAGCGCCATCTCGCTGGCCTTCTTCGCGCCGCCCGAGGCGATCGCGTCCGTGAAGTCCGGCAGCTTCGGAATGGGCCTCGTGCGGGACTTCGCGTACGGGCAGCCGTATCTGGTCTCCGTCCTCGCGCGCCTGGCGATCTGGACCATGGGTCTTCTGCCTGGCGCTCTGCTCCTGACCCCGGTGTCGATCCTGGTGGGTTGGGTCGCCGCTCGCCACCGGGTGCTGGACGAGCCATGGCGTCATACCCGCCTGCTGACGCGCGTGGCGATATTCGGCATCGCCATCGGCTGGCTCGGCGGCGTGCCCGACGTCCTGCTGATCACGGGGGTCATCCCCCTGCCGGACGCGGTGGGCTGGGCGTTCAGCGGCCTCAACTCGCTGGCCGGCATCGCCTGCGGAGTCGGCTACGCCGCAGCGTTCGGTCTGCTCGCAACCCGCCTGGAGGGACGTGCTGCCACGAGTACGACGACCGATCCTGCCCGTGACCCGGGCTCGGGCTCAGGCTCGGGGGACCGTCCGCTGGACACGGCTGCTCGGCGGGAACGACGCCGGGAGGCCGCCGCTGCGGACGCGGCGCGGGTCCCTGCTCAGCGCGCCTATGGCGTTCCCACCTCCGCACAGGCCCGCGTTCCCGGGGCCTCCTCGACGGGGACCTCGGCAGCTCGGACCGGCTCGCTGGTGCGTGCGCTGAGCGCCGTCGGGCAGCGCTCGCTCACCTTCTACCTGTTCCAGTCCCTGCTGCTGGCGCCGCTGATGGCGGACTGGGGGCTGGGGCTCGGCGTGCACCTGAGCACTGCTGGCGCGGTGGGGAGCGCCCTCGTGGTCTGGCTGCTCTCCCTTCCCATCGCGGCCTGGATGGACTCACGGAGCCTGCGCGGCCCGGCGGAGATGCTGCTGCGGCGCCTGACCTACGGCAGGCTCGATCGACGGGCGGGCCCGGCCCGCGGCACGGAATCACCGGTTCGTCGGCCCGCACCCGAATCCTGAGCGGCTGCACCTATAAGCGTCTGAACGGTTGCACCGTCCGAACAGGATCGGTGGCAACAGAGTGGAACCGGACACGTTATAGCGCCTCGTCCCGTATCGCGGAGCGCCCCTCCCCCACACGATCGCGCCACGACCGCTAACGTCGACCCGCCAGTGACGGCCGAGGTTCCGCGCCGTCGTGAGTTCCCCTCGGCCCGGTCCTGCCCGACCGCCCGACCATCGGAGTGAACTCATGCCCCCAGAACGCAGCAGCATCGCCCCAGAGCCGTCGACCCTCAGCGCCCCACGACGCTCGGAACGTGCCCTGAACAGACGAGTCCTGGCGCTCGCGATCGCCGGCGCCCTCGGCGGCTTCCTCTTCGGCTTCGACTCCTCCGTGGTCAACGGCGCCGTGGGCGCCATCGAGGGCCAGTTCGACCTGAATCCCGCGATCACCGGGTTCGCCGTCGCGAGCGCTCTGCTCGGCTGCGCCGTGGGCGCCTACTTCGCCGGCCAGCTCTCCAACCGCTGGGGCCGCATCCCCGTGATGCTCCTCGGATCCGTGCTGTTCCTGGCCTCCTCGCTCGGCGCGGGTCTCGCCGTCGGGGTCTGGGACCTCGTGCTCTGGCGGATCGTGGGCGGGCTCGGCATCGGCATCGCCTCCGTGACCGCCCCGGCCTACATCGCCGAGATCGCGCCACGCCAGATCCGAGGTCGGCTCGCCTCGCTGCAGCAGCTGGCCATCACGATCGGTATCTTCGCCGCCCTGGTCTCCAACGCCCTGCTCGCCGGCGTCGCGGACGGCGCCGCCGAGCAGCTCTGGCTGGGACTCGCCGCCTGGCGCTGGATGTTCCTCGTCGGCGTCATCCCCTCCGTCGTGTACGGCGTGGTCGCCCTCGTGATCCCCGAGTCGCCGCGCTTCCTCATGCTCACGGGCAAGGAGGCCAAGGCCCGCGAGGTCCTCGCCACGATCGTGCCCGAGGACCAGATGGAGCGCGAGCTGAGCGATATCCGCTCCGTGCTGAAGGACGAGGAGATCGCCCGCTCCGGCTCGCTGCGGGGAAGCCTGCTGGGGCTGAAGCCCATCGTCTGGATCGGCATCGCCGCCGGCATGCTCCAGCAGTGCGTGGGCATCAATGCGATCTTCTACTACTCCACCACCCTGTGGCAGTCCGTGGGCTTCACGGAGTCCGACTCGTTCACGATCTCCGTGGTCACGGGGCTGATCAACATCGCCGTCACCTTCATCGCGATCGGTCTCGTCGACCGGATCGGGCGCCGCAGGCTCCTGATGATCGGTTCGATCGGCATGGTCGTCACGCTGGCGACCCTCGCGATCGCGTTCTCGCAGTCCGTCGACGTGAACGGTGCGCCGTCGCTGCCCGAGCCGTGGGGCCCGATCGCCCTCGTCGCCGCGAACCTCTACGTGGTGTTCTTCGGTGCCACCTGGGGCCCCGTGCTCTGGGTGCTGCTCGGCGAGATCTTCCCGACGCGCCTGCGCGGCAAGGCGATGGGGGTGGCGACCGGCATGCACTGGATCGCGAACTTCATCGTGAGCACCACGTTCCCGGTGGTCGCGGACTTCTCGCTGGGCGTGGCCTACGGGATCTTCACCCTGTTCGCCGTCATCTCGGTGCTCTTCGTGCGCCTGATGCTCCCGGAGACGAACGGCCTCTCGCTCGAAGAGGCGGACACGCTGCTGCCGGCGACCCGGCGCTCCGAGCGGTACCGCCGACGCTCCTGACCGGGGCGCGCACCAGCGACATATGAGGGAGGGGCGCAGGGATCTCGATCTCTGCGCCCCTCCCTCATGCTGAGGAGACCGTCATCTCCGCGCGAGACGGCGAGAGCGCCCGGCTGCGGACGCCGAACCCTCTGTCGGGTCGTCCTGCGTCGGGTCGCCCGGCCTCGGGTCGCCCGTCGTCGGGTCGCCCGTCGCCGAGTGACCGGTCGCCGAGTCGTCACCGACAGGCGTGCCCGTCTCGTGCACATGGTCGTGCTCCTCCGTCGAGACGCGCAGGGCGTCCTCGGTGCGCAGCAGGTCGCGGCCGCGAGTCTCCGGCACCAGGAACGTGGCGGCCACGGTGATCGAGGCGAGGGTTCCCATGTACACGGCGAGCACGATCCAGTTGCCGTCGGTCCAGGCCAGCAGGGCCGCACCCAGCACGCCGGCCAGGCCGCCGGCGAGGACCGCCGAGATCTCCCGGGCCATGGCGACGCCGAGGTAGCGGTGACGGGCGCCGAACAGTTCGGGCAGCATCGCGCACTGCGGGCCGAGCATCGTGTTCACCGCGATGCCGAGTCCGATCGCGATGACCGCCACCGCGACGGCCTCGCTGCCGATGGACAGCAGATACCAGGCCGGGAACGTGTACGCGAGCATGAACACCGCGCCGGCGCGGTAGACGGGCACCCGCCCGAAGCGGTCGGAGAGATGCCCGCTCAGCGGCACGGTGATCATGCCGAGGAGGGAGCCGAGGGTGACGCCCCAGGTGACGATGCCGCGGTCGAGCCCGATCGCGGCGGAGGTGACGAAGGCGAGCGCGAGCGACTGGAACATGTAGCTGCCGCCGTTCTCAGCCATGCGCAGGCCGATGCCCACGACGACCCCGGGGCGGCCGCGGGTGAAGATCTCCCGCAGCGGGCGCTCGGCGACCTGCTCGTGCTTCTCGAGGTGCACGAAGGTGGGAGTCTCGCGCAGGTGGGAGCGGATCAGCAGCGCGACGATGATCAGCACGAACGAGGCGAGGAACGGGAGGCGCCAGCCGTAGGCGAGGAAGGCGGCCTCGGGCATCAGCGTGAGCAGCGTGAAGACGAGCGCCGCGAGCAGGGTGCCGGCCTGGATGCCGATGAACGGCAGCGCGGAGAAGAAGCCGCGACGTCGCACCGGGGCGTACTCGGCCATCAGCACGGTGGCTCCGGCCTGCTCGGCGCCGGCTCCGAGCCCCTGCAGCAGGCGCAGGATCACGAGGAGGATCGGGGCGAGGTAACCGGCCTGGTGGAAGGTGGGCAGCACCCCGATGAGGGTGGAGGAGCCGCCCATGAGCAGCACCGTGACGACCAGGACCCACTTGCGTCCCACCCGGTCCCCGAGGGTGCCGAAGAGGAGCCCGCCGAAGGGGCGGGCGACGAACCCGACGCCGTAGATCCCGAAGGCGGCGACCGTGTTCATCGCCGGGTCGCCCTCAGGGAAGAAGAGGGTGTTGAAGACCAGGGCGGTCATCAGGCCGTACATCGCGAAGTCGAAATACTCCATCGCGCTGCCGATGCTCGAGGAGAGCGTGGCACGGCGGAGATTCGCGGCGTACTCCTGGTCGGACAGATGCTGTGCGCCCTCGGGCCGGGGTGCTCTCGTCGTCGAGCTCATGGCATCTCCTTCGATGCGACGGGTACGTGCGGGGAGTGCTGGAGCGCGGTGGAGCCGCGCGACGCCGCCCACTGTACCCAATATCGAACTCAGTGCAACAGGTTGAACACACGCCGAGCCGCACGATGCCCCGGATCGACCGATGCAGCGGGTTCGCCGTCAGGCGGGTCGGCGCGAGAGCGGGTTCGTGAGCTGCGCGGAGACGTCGAGCAGTGCGGCGCCGACGGCGGCGATGGTCGCCTCGTCGGCCTCGGACGCTCCGAGGGCGACGCCGACCGCCATCCGCGGATCACCCGGCTGCCAGGGGTCCAGGGGCGCGGCGACGCCCAGGATGCCCGCGAAGGACTCCCCGTGGTCGACGGCATAGCCGCGCGCGCGGCCGTCGGCGACCTTCGAGCGCACCTGCTCGGGCGTGGCCACGGAGCGCTCCGTCTTCGGAGTGAAGGTCGACGCCGCCAGGACGGCCTCGACCTCCTCCTCCCCCATCGCCAGCAGCATCGCATTGCCGACCGCGCAGTAGACCAGGGGCAGCCTGGAGCCCAGCGGCGTGCCGAGACGTTCGGCGCGCCCCTCATGACGGGCGAGGTAGATGGCATCCGGCGCATCCAGCATCGCGATCTGCACGACGTGGGTGCGCAGCAGCGGATCCGCCTCGACGACGGAGAAGAACTCTCGCACCTGGTTGAACTGGGCGGCGAAGGCCCCGCCGAGCTCGGCCGTGCGCAGACCGAGCCGATAGCCGTTCTCGGCGCGCTGGATCACGCCCTCCCCCTCGAGAGCCTGGCAGATGTTCGAGGCGGAGGACTTCGCGATCCCGACCTCGCGGGCGATCTCCGAGAGCGTGAGCGGCACGCGGGCGACCTCGAGGGCCCGCAGGATCCCCAGGGCTCGGGAGACGGCGGGCGACGGGTCGCGGGTCTCAGGGCTGGACATGACAGGTCCTTCCTTCCGGAACGTTCGGCACGACGTTCGGCAGAGCGTTCAGGGGAACGCGTTCAACTCAGCAGGACGCCGGCAGGACGTCAGTAGAACTTGACGGGGTCCACTCAGTAGAACTCGACGGTATCCACCACGTTGCGCAGCTCTGCGCCGTCGAGGAAACGGCCGAGGTTCTCGAGGAACAGTCGCACGATCCGCTCCTCCTCACGTGAGCTGAGAGCGGCGGTGTGCGGACTGACGAGGACACGAGGATGATCCCACAGCGGGCTGGTCGACGGCAGCGGCTCGGTGGCGAACACGTCGAGCGCGGCGAAGCCTATGCGGCCATCCTCGAGCGCCGCGAGGAGCGCGTTCTCGTCGACGACGGTGCCGCGCCCGACGTTCGCCAGGATGGTTCCCGGTCGCACGGCGCCGAGTACCTCGGAGCCGATGAGGCCTTCGGTCGCCGCGGTCCCGGGCAGGGTCACCACGATCGCGTCGGCCCGCGCGGCGGCCACGACGAGCTGGTCGGCAGGCACCAACTCGTCGACACCGTCCACGGGCTCCCCGCTGCGGGTGGTGCCGAGCACGTGCGCGCCCACTGCGGAGAACAGGCCCGCACAGGCGCGGCCGATGCCGCCGAGGCCCACGATCAGCACGGTCATCTCGTCGAGCTGCCTCATCTCCCAGCGGTCGCTCCACTCATGGGCCTGCTGCTGGGCGGTGAGCTGCGGGAGGGTCTTCGCGCCGGCGAGGACACCGAAGAGGGCGAACTCCGCGAGCGGGCGGCCGTGGACCCCGGCGGTGGTGGTGACGGAGATCCGCTCGAGCGCAGCCGGGTCGAGGGCGGCAGCCCTGACCTGCGCACCGCCTCCAGCGGCCATGGCCTGCACCCAGCGCAGGCGCGGGTTGGCCTCGGCCGTGCGGCGCAGGGCGGAGGGGTCGACGTCGGGCAGCGAGAACAGCACGTCGGCGGAATCGACCATCGCGTCGTAGGCCGCCTGCTCCTCGGGAGTGCGGACATGGTCGGGATCGCCGGCCCAGTCCGCCGGTCCGCGGCGAGGCCGATAGAGCGTGTGGTCGCGGATGACCTCGACGCGGGGTTCGGCCTCGGCGATCTGCTGGCAGAGCTCCTCGGGGAGGTCCACGGCGATGACCACGCGGGGCCGGGAGCTGTGTTCCGGATCGTCGGCGATCGTGGGAGTTGATCGGACAGCCGGCCGGGCAGTCGGTGCACCCGCCGGGAGGCCGGACGAGGCTGCAGATTCTTCGGCATGCATGAGAGCTCCTTCGCTCCAGGGAGGACGGACGTCCGCCCCAGCCTACCCAGTCCAGACAGCCTGTTGGACACCGTTCTCCCTATTGTCCACCTGGCGTGCCCTCGCCGCAGCGCCGTCGGCACGACGAAGGGCGGGCATCCGGTGATCCGGATGCCCGCCCTTCGTGATCGGGGTCAGAGACTCACAGCATGCAGCTGACGCAGCCCTCGACCTCGGTGCCCTCGATCGCCATCTGGCGCAGGCGGATGTAGTACAGGGTCTTGATGCCCTTGCGCCATGCGTAGATCTGCGCCTTGTTGATGTCGCGCGTGGTCGCGGTGTCCGGGAAGAACAGCGTCAGCGACAGGCCCTGGTCCACGTGCTGCGTGGCCTCGGCGTAGGTGTCGACGATCTTCTCGTAGCCGATCTCGTACGCATCCTCGTAGTACTCGAGGTTGTCGTTGGTCATGTACGGCGCGGGGTAGTAGACCCGGCCGATCTTGCCTTCCTTGCGGATCTCGATCTTGGAGACGATCGGGTGGATCGAGCTCGTCGAGTGGTTGATGTACGAGATCGAGCCGGTCGGCGGGACCGCCTGCAGGTAGGCGTTGTACATGCCGTGCGCCTTGACGTCCTCACGCAGCTGCTTCCAGTCCTCCTGGGTGGGCAGGTGCACGCTGGAGCTCTCGAACAGACCGCGGACCTTCTCGGTGCGGGGCTCCCACACCTTGTCGATGTACTTGTCGAAGTAGGTGCCCGTGCCGTAGGTGGAGTTCTCGAAGTCGAAGAACACCTCCTTGCGCTCCTTGGCGATCCTGTTCGACGCCTTGATGGCGTTGTAGGTGACCGCGTAGAAGTACATGTTCGTGAAGTCCAGGCCCTCTTCGGAGCCGTAGAAGATGGACTCGCGTGCGAGGTAGCCGTGGAGGTTCATCTGGCCCAGGCCGATGGCGTGCGACCTGCGGTTGCCCTCGGCGATGGTCGGCACGGACTCGATGTCGGAGTTGTCCGAGACCGAGGTCAGACCACGGATCGCGGTCTCGATGGTGCGCCCGAAGTCGGCCGAGTCCATCGCCTTGGCGATGTTCATCGAGCCGAGGTTGCAGGAGATGTCGCGGCCCAGCTCGTCGTACGTCAGGTCGACGTTCATGGTCGAGGGGGTCGAGACCTGCAGGATCTCGGAGCACAGGTTCGAGTGGGTGACCTTGCCCGGGATCGGGTTGGCCCTGTTCACGGTGTCCTCGAACATGATGTACGGGTAGCCGGACTCGAACTGGATCTCCGCGAGGATCTGGAAGAAGTCGCGTGCCTTGATCTTCTTCTTGGCGATCTTCGGGTTGTCGACCATCTCGCGGTAGGACTCCGAGACGTTCACCTCGGCGAACGGCTTGCCGTACTCGCGCTCCACGTCGTACGGGGAGAACAGGTACATCGGCTCGTTGTTCTTGGCGAGCTCGAAGGTGATGTCGGGGATGACCACACCGAGGGAGAGGGTCTTGATGCGGATCTTCTCGTCCGCGTTCTCGCGCTTGGTGTCGAGGAACCGCAGGATGTCCGGGTGGTGGGCATTGAGGTACACCGCGCCCGCACCCTGACGCGCACCGAGCTGGTTCGCGTAGGAGAAGGAGTCCTCGAGCAGCTTCATCACGGGGATGACCCCGCTGGACTGGTTCTCGATCCGCTTGATCGGCGCACCGTACTCGCGCACGTTGCTCAGCAGCAAGGCGACGCCGCCGCCGCGCTTGGACAGCTGCAGCGCGGAGTTGATGGAGCGCCCGATGGACTCCATGTTGTCCTCGATGCGCAGCAGGAAGCAGGAGACGAGCTCTCCGCGCTGGGCCTTGCCGGCGTTGAGGAAGGTGGGGGTGGCCGGCTGGAAGCGACCGTCGAGGATCTCCTCGACGAGGTTGCGGGCCAGCTGCTCATCGCCCTCGGCGAGGGTGAGGGCCACCATCACGACACGGTCCTCGAAGCGCTCCAGGTACCGCTTGCCGTCGAAGGTCTTCAGCGTGTACGAGGTGTAGTACTTGAACGCGCCCAGGAAGGTCGGGAAGCGGAACTTCTTCGCGAAGGCCTGCTCGGACAGCGACTCCACGAAGGAGAAGTCGTACTGCTCGATGACCGCGGCCTCGTAGTACTGGTTCTCGATCAGGTAGTCCATCTTCTCGCGCAGCGAGTGGAAGAACACCGTGTTGGGGTTCACGTGCTGCAGGAAGTACTCGCGAGCGGCGAGCCGGTCCTTCTCGAACTGGATCTCACCGTCCGCACCATAGAGGTTGAGCATCGCGTTCAGCGCGTGGTAGTCGAGCTGCCTGTTGTGCTCGACCGGGGGCATCTCGGTCAGTGTCGCCAAAACTCTTCCAATCCGTCGTGGACCCGCTGCACGTCGCGAGGGGTACCGAACAGTTCGAACTTGTACATGTGCGGGACGCGGCACTTGGCGGAGATGATGTCTCCGGCCAAGCAGTACGCCTCCCCGAAATTGGTGTTGCCAGCACCGATCACGCCCCGGATGAGGTTCCGGTTGCGTTCGTCGTTGAGGAACTTGATGACCTGCTTGGGGACGGCACCGTGGCCGTTCCCGCCGCCATAGGTCGGGGTCACCAGGACGAACTCCTTGTCGGCAACAAGGTGCTCGTCCCGGGGATAGAGCGGGATCCGGGATGCAGGCATCCCGAGCTTCTCGACGAAGCGGTGGGTGTTGCCCGAGACCGAGGAGAAGTAGACGAGGTCAGTCACGCCGATTCGCCCTGCAGCTCCGGCGGCCGATCAGATCGCGGCGGCGCTGCGCTGAGCGCCCGTGGCCGCCACGACGGCCTTGATCTTGTCGGGGCGGAAGCCGGACCAGTGGTCCTGCTCGGTGATGACGACGGGCGCCTGGACGTAGCCCATCGACTTGATGCGGGCGAGCGCGTCGGCATCCTCGGTGATGTCGACGACGTCGTAGGCCACGCCCGCCTTGTTGAGGGCGCGCTTGGTGGCGTCGCACTGCACGCAGAGGGGCTTGGAGTACACGGTGATGTCCAAGGGAAGGGGCCTTTCTCGAGCGCCGCGCCGGCGGCGCGAAGAGGATGGTTCTTGCTGATGGTTCTGGTGGTCCGAGGACCGTGTCGCGACGCTCTGAGACCTCCCCGCCACCTCCGCCACGAGGGCTTCTGATGCGGTGGCAGGTCCCCGGGAAGCCCGGATCGCTGCGACAACGTCAACACTACACCTAGTGGTGCCTCAGTGGAACGACCACAAGATGTACTGAGTTACAACCCTGTCATCCACAATCGGCTGTTGATGGGCTGTGGACAGATCGGGAGGGATGGGGACAACTGCCGGGGCCCACGCACGAAAGCCGGGAAAGCATGCACAGTGCAGTGTGGATGAGGGGTCCGACAGCCCATCGCTGCGGTGGACGACGGGCTCCGGCGAGCGCCGCGGATCACTCCGGGACGTCCTCCACGTGAGGAGGATCCCGGCGTGTCCTGACGACACCCGGGCGTGTCGTCGCCATGTCGCTCAGCGGTCGCGGCGTGTCGCCGCGACGGAGCTCGTCGCCCCGAGGGCGGGGCGACCCAGGACGCGACGATCCCCGCCTCTCCGGACGATCGGAGAAGCGGGGATCGGCGCCTCCCTGGACGGGAGGCCTCGTCGTGCTGGCGGGGCTGGAACAGACGGCCTCAGGGACGCGACGGGTCCTCCGGCCGGTCTCCGGGCGTCTCCGGATCCGAGCCCTCGGTGGTGTCTCCGTTCTGCCTCGCCGGTACGACCCAGGCGTTGACCACGGGGTCGGCGGGGAGGAGCTTCGACTCGGAATCATCTGCGGGCTCGTTCGCCGGCTGTGCACCGGCGTCGGCAGCAGCAGTCGTGTCGGCAGCAGGAGAAGCAGCCGTCGCCTCGGAGGCAGAAGCAGCAGTCGTATCGGCGACGACATCGGCCCGGTGAGACGGGTCGGCGTCGTCGGCCCGGTGCGACGGCTCGGCGGCACCGGCGCGGTGAGACTGTTCAGCGTCATCAGTCATGCCGGTCCCGTCGGCCCCATCGGCCCCATCGGCCCCATCGGTCCCATCGACCCCATCGACCCCATCGACCCCATCGACCCCATCGACCTCATCGGACCCGTCCGACGCAGCGACCGCGCCGGCGACGTCAGCGGTAGCGCCGGATCCGCCAGGCGCCTCGTCGGATCCGCCGGCGGCCGTGGCGACCGCAGCCGGCGCGGTGACCATCATCGACGAGCCGTCGGGGGTCGAGCCGGGTCCATCGGCCGCCGTCCCGTCCGTTGTGTCGGGTCCGTCCGTCGACCCGCCGTCGGCAGAGTCCTCGCTGGCCGTTTCCTCATCGGAGGGGTCCTCGTCCGTGGGCTCCGCCTCGAGGCTCCGTCCGTCGGCGACCACGATCGTGGAGAGCACCTCGCGCAGCAGCGCGACCTGGGTCTGCGCCTCGGCGGCGCCGGAGTAGGGCAGCGTGCCCTTCTCGACGAAGGCATGGAACGCCTCCCACATCAGCTCCGCCGAGCCCTTGGCCGCGGTCGTGGAGGTCTCCTGGACCACGCCGGCCTTCTTCTCCCGCAGCGAGACCGTGGATCGACGATCGCCGTGCGAGGGAGCCGGCAGCTCGACCTGCATCCGCCGACGGGCGGAGAGCACCTCGATGGTCTCGGAGTACTCCGGCGCGAACGGGAGGTAATGCCAGACCAGCCGCACCTGCGCACCGCCCTCGAGCTCGCCGAGCAGCTCGAGGGAACCGGGGATCACGCCCTTGGGCCAATGACGCACCGCGACCAGGCGCGCGACCGGACCGTACACGGCCTCGAGCACGGCCAGCTGATGAGCCACCCCGGTCAGCAGACCCTTGACGTAGAGGTCGCGATCGCGCTGAGTCGCGCCGTCGCCGGAGCCGGCGACCACTGCCGCCTGGAGATTCGTGCGGCGCTGGGCGCGCACCTCAGAGGGGAGGTCGTACGACGAGGTGGTGACGTGCGCGCCGCCGAACAACGGCTGGCTCGCCGGCATCAGCACCTCGTGGTCCACCATCCGCAGGTCCTTGGTGGCGATCTGCTCGGCCATCCGCGACACGGAGTCGTCGTACTGCTGCGGATAGGCCATCATCACGAGGCGGCGACCGGTCATCCGCTCGAAGTCCGCCACCCGCGCGATCTCGTCCTCGGAGTAGCCCAGGGGCGGCTCGACGAGGATCGGGAGGCCCCGCTTCATCAGCTGCAGCAGATCATCGACATGCAGGCCATCGGTGGACAGCACCACCGCATCCACGCTGACGCTCTTCGCACGCACCGCGGCGATCAGGTCGGCGACGCTCTCGTAGCGCGCCTCCTCACCGATCCCCCACACCTCGGAGGACTCCCGGCGACGACGCGGGGAATGATCCACCAGGGCGGTGACCGCGAAGCGGTCCCAGCGCCGACGCAGCACCGGAAGGTGCACGGCCTGCGCCATGGTTCCGGCGCCGATCACGGCGATGTTCAAGGTCTTCGGCATCGACAGGCTCCTCGGGATCGACGGGAACAGCGGCAGCACCGCCGACCTGCGGCGGGCGCATCGGCCGTCCCCGGCTCCGCGCCTCGGATTCGGCGCGTGACGCACGCCTGTTCTACCACATCAGCCCGTACCCGCCCCGCCCGCTTCACCGGTGCGACCTGCGCATCATCTGTGGGCTCACACCGACCTTCGGCACCAGGCACCGCCCCGACGGGGATATCGTGGTGCGCGTTCTGAGCCGACCCAGGAGGACCACGTGACCCAGCGCTTCTACATGGGAGTCCGCACCGCCGTGCGCCCCTTCGTCTCGCTCATCTGGAGCCCCCGGGTCACCGGGCTCGAGAACGTGCCGGCCGAGGGCGGCTTCATCATCGCCTCCAACCACCTCTCCAACATCGACAGCTTCGTGCTCCCGGTGGCGTTCCCGCGCCAGATCCGGTTCGTGGCCAAGGAGAGCCTGTGGAACCAGAAGGGCCTCAAGGGCAAGGTCCTGAAGTGGTTCTTCACGGCGGTCGACGCCGTGCCCGTGGACCGGGACGCCCTCGCCTCGGGCAAGGGCGCGCTGCAGTCCGCGCAGGTCATCCTCCGCGAAGGGGCGGGCTTCGGCATCTATCCCGAGGGGTCCCGCTCGAAGGACGGCATGCTGCATCCGGGGAAGCAGGGCGCCGCCTGGCTCGCCCTGGAATCCGGTCGGCCGATCATCCCCGTCGGGCTCAAGGGCACCCCCGAGCTCATGAAGAAGAAGCTTCCCGAGCGCGGCGTGGTCAGCGTGCGCATCGGCCGCCCGATCGACTTCAGCGATATCGACCCCGCCGCGTCCAAGGGGCTCAAGCGACGCCTCATGACCGCGCGGATCATGGACGAGATCCAGCAGCTGTCCGGGCAGCAGCGCTCCGAGACCCCCAGCTCCGGCTCCGGCACCGGGGTCTGACAGGAGTCTGACAGCGGTGCCGGTCCCCTCGCGGTGCCGTCAGCCCGTAGGATCGGAGCTGGCCGCCCCCTCACGGGCACGGCCGACGCCCGGACCGCACCCGAGGAGAACAGATGGCAGTCGTCGTCGGATTCATCCCCACCGACGTGGGTTTCAAGGCGCTGGCAGCTGCACGCGAACAGGCTGAACGGCGCGGCGGCCCGCTGATCGTGGTCAACGTGGTGCGCGACGGCGTCACCTCGGACCCTCGCCACGCGAATGACCAGCAGCTCGAGATCGCTCGTGACCAGCTCCGTCAGGCCGCTGTGCGCGTCGAGATGCGCCAGGACCACACCGATGACGACATCGCCGACGTGCTGCTGCGTGTGGTCACGGAGGAGAAGGCCGAGCTGCTCGTGCTGGGCATCCGCCGTCAGAACGACCTCGCCCGGCACCTGCTCGGACTCACCGTCCAGAAGCTCCTGCTCGCCGCCCCCTGCGAGGTCCTGGTCGTCTGAGCGCCTACGAGGTCCTGCTCGCCTGAGGGCCCGTGGGGCCCGTCGTCCCGACCGACCCACGCCGACGCCCTCGGCACTGACAGCCCCCTCAGCACTGACAGCACCCGCCAGGTGCACGAACGCGGCGCGTCCCCGATATCGGGGACGCGCCGCGTTCTCGTGCGGATCACCGGGCCGTCATCGTCGGCCCGGGGCGGGTCAGCTGTTCAGCGGGTCGCCGCCGGACATCTCGTCGGCCGCGGCGGTGCCGATGGCCTTCTCGATGCGCTCACCGACGGTCTGGTCGATGTTCTTCCAGTACTGGATCGCGTTGGAGAGCACGGGCTCCTCGACGGTGCTCAGGCCGCCGGAGACGGTCTCGACCAGGCGGTCGCGGTCGCCGTCGTCGAAGACCTCGCGCACCAGGATGCCGGGCTGGACGAAGTCGCCGTCCTCGGAGTGGAGGGTGTAGGCGGCGCGCACCAGCTCGCCGTCAGTCTCCCAGCCGTTGTCGACGGGGCCCTGCTCGTCCTGATACGCACGACCGTAGGAGTTCGGTGCGTACACCGGCGCGTCCCCGGAGTGCAAGAACTGCATGAACCCCTCCTTGTCGTAGGAGTTCGTGGGCACGACGGGCTGGTTCACCGGCAGCTGGTTGAAGTTCGTGCCGATGCGGTGACGCTGCGCATCCGGGTAGGAGAACACGCGGCCCAGCAGCATCTTGTCCGGGGAGACCCCGATGCCCGGCACCAGGTTCGAGGGGCTGAAGGCCGCCTGCTCCACCTGGGCGTAGTGGTTCTGCGGGTTCTTGTTCAGGGTCATCTTCCCGACCTTGATCAGCGGATAGTCCTTCTTGGACACCGTCTTGGTCAGGTCGAAGATGTTGAAGCGGTAGGTCTTCGCCTCCTCGTAGGGGATGACCTGGACGGAGACGGTCCAGCTCGGGTTCTCGCCGCGGTCGATCGCTTCGAACAGGTCGCGACGGTGGTAGTCGCCGTCCGAGCCGGCGATCTGCTCCGCCTCCTCGTTGCTGAGGAACTCGAGGCCCTGATCGGTGTGGAAGTGGTACTTGACCCAGAACTTCTCGCCGGACTCGTTGACCCACATATAGGTGTGCGAGCCGTAGCCGTTCATGTGGCGCCAGGACTTGGGCAGACCACGGTCACCCATGAGGTAGGTGACCTGGTGGGCGGACTCCGGGGAGTTCGACCAGAAGTCCCACTGCATCGTGTTCGAGCGCAGGCCGGAATCCGGGAGGCGCTTCTGGGAGTGGATGAAGTCGGGGAACTTCATCGGGTCACGGAGGAAGAAGATCGGCGTGTTGTTGCCGACCAGGTCGTAGTTGCCCTCCTGCGTGTAGAACTTCATCGAGAAGCCGCGCACGTCACGCCAGGTGTCGGGCGAGCCCAGCTCACCGGCGACGGTGGAGAAGCGCTGCAGCATCGGGGTCTTGCGACCGGGCTGGAACAGATCAGCCTTGGTGTACTGCGAGACGTCCTCGGTCACCTCGAGCACGCCGAAGGCACCGGAGCCCTTCGCGTGGGGGCTGCGCTCCGGGACGCGCTCACGGTCGAAGCGGGCGAGCTTCTCGACGAGGGCGACATCGTGCAGCAGCAGCGGGCCGTCGGCGCCGATGCTCAGCGAATTCGAGTCGGACTCGCGCGGAGCGCCGGACTCCGTGGTGCTCGGGATCGTGGGATCGAAGTCGTTCATATGCGTCTCCTGGTGGTCGTGATGGTTTCTGACACGTTGTAACGATAAGTGCTGACAGTGACGTTCGGACAGTGACGGTCGGGGACAAGGACCCTGACCCCGGAGGGTCAGGGGGATTCGGGGGCGGTATGCGCGCCGGGCGCGGCATCCTGTGCGCGAGGCGTGGCGGCAGGATCGGCCGACGCCTGCGCGGCGCGGCACCGGGAGCAGATGCCTCGGTAGACGACGTCGGCGATCTCGATCTCGAAACCGTGGTCGTCGGAGGGGGTCAGGCACGGCGAATGGCCGACGGAGCAGGGCACGTCCTCCAGGCGCCCGCAGCTGCGGCACACCAGGTGGTGGTGGTTGTCGTGGCGATGCAGCTCGTACTGCATGCTGCGGCCGCCCACGGAGACGCGGCGCAGCAGCTCCGCATCGGACAGGGCGTTGAGCACGTCGTAGACCGCCTGCCGGGACACCGTGCCCAGCCGCTCGCGGACCGCCTGGGCGATCATCTCGGCGTCGGCATGAGGATGCTCGGCGACCGCGGACAGCGTCGCGAGCCGCGGGGCGGTCACGCGCAGTCCTGCCTCACGCAAGGCGGAGGGGTGGTCGAACGTCGGCATAGCCCTACCCTAGCCCGCTCTCTGGACTAAATCAAGAAAAGGGCCACGGGCCTGCCCCACGGCACGCCTCCGACGCACCCGCCGTCCGCGCACGTCCCAGGACGACAGGAGATGCAGGCAGGGCGGGTGAACTGCGCAGCTCGCACCAAGGACGTCGGTGCCCTGCGATGGCGCGCACCGCAGTAGATTGTTCCCCGGTCCGCGCGCTCGGGCCGCAGGACGGCACGACGGCACGACGGCACGGCGCAGACACCACGATCACAGGGATACGACACACATGAGCACACCGACGAAGAATGTAGCCGCCTGGACCTCGACCCTCGCCCAGGGCGAACCGGTGACCTTCCGCTTCTCCCGTGTGCGGGGCGCGCTGCTCGCACTGCTCTGCGTGTTCCTCATCCTGGTCGGCCTCGTCCTGGGCCTCGCCGCCAGCGGTGTCCTCATGCTGCTCGGCTGGTTGGTCGTCCTCGGATGCCTGGTCCTGATGGTCGTCCATCTCCGCCGCGCCATCAGCCCGGCCGTCGGCCTCACCGTCGCCCCCACCGGCCTCACCATGACGACCGCGCGGGCGGGCGAGATCCCCTGGTCCGAGATCCTCCAGGTCGAGACGATCACGCAGGACTCCAACCGCCAGATCGAGCTCGGCGTGACCAATGCCGAGGCCCAGCGGCAGTACGACGCCGGCCTGGTCACGGTGTTCGATCGCGAGAAGACGGATGGACGCATGCAGAAGGCGCTGTGGCTGCCCGCCGGCCTCGCCGCGTCCAAGCCCGCGCTCACCTCCTGGATCGACGAGGAGCTCACTGCGCGCAGCCGCTTCTGAGCGACCGCTCGACGTCAGCACGATGGCGCGAGACCTCGGAGGCATCGGCACCCGCAGCGCTGCGTGGCGGTCAGGCCTCGCGACGGATGCTGACGTTCCCTCCGGCCGTGGTGTACGGCGCGAGACCATCGCGAGCCGGAGGCATCTGCTCCTTCGCGCTCGCGATGCGCGCACGGCCCCAGGTCCGGGCGCCTCGAACGAACACATAGAGGTCCAGCACGGATCGGCCGACGATCGCGGTGAGCTGCTCCGCCGTGAGGAGCGCCTCGACGATGCAGCCGTCGGAGGTCGGCTTCACCCTCGCCCGGACACGTCCGTAGGCGTCTCGGCCTCGCCCGATCCACCCGACCATCGCCTCGGGCCTGCGACCCCACGGACCGGCGACCACCTTGAGCCGGAGCCGGAGCCCCTTCTTCGAGAGCTTCGCAGAGAGCAGCGTCGCGTCGACCTTCTCCCCCCGGAGCGCGCGCTGACGTCGTCGAGCCCGGGCGAGCTCCTTTCCCCAGATCTTGGCGACGTTCTCGGGCGAGAAGTCCTGCGCGCGCCGGATCGCCGCCGTACGCATCCGCGCCCGCTCCCGGGCCGGCATGCCATGAACTCTCACCAGGGCGTCGGCCATGGCCTGGATGTCCCCCGACGGCACGAGGAACCCGTCGACACCATCGGTGACCACGTCGCTGGGACCGAACTCGATGTCATAGACGATCGGGATGCATCCTGCTGACATCGCTTCCAGCAGTGCGACCGGATGCCCTTCGTAACGGCTGCTCATCAGCGTGAACACCGCCGTGCCGAATCTCTGCTTCGCGTTCGCGTCATACCCCCTCCACCGGACGACGTCCCCCAGGTCGAGCCGCTCCGCCGTCCTGGTGAGCCGCCGGGTCAGCGGTCCCAGGCCGAAGATCTCGACCTGCGTGTCGACTCCCTCGGCACGTGCGAGCGCCAGAGCGCGCAGGGCGTGGTCGAGCCTCTTCTGCGTCGTCTGACGTGCCACGATGACTCCGCCGGAACGGCGCTGCTCGGCCACGGGCTCCGCGGCCGGGCAGGCGAGCATGTTGGGAGCCACGAAGCTGTTCTCGGCGACCACCCCAGCGTCCACGAAGCCCGCCTGCTGACGGGGGGTCAGGATCGCCACGGCGTCGAACCAGTCCAGATGGCTCAGCATCCGCATCACGCTGGGCGCCAATCCGCCCCGTTCATCGGATCGCATCTGGAGGAGATGGTGATTGTGGATGGCCTGGACGGTGGTGACGTTGTCACGCTGATAGTCGAAGAATCGGCTCCCGGCCGTGGCGGAGTCGACGATCAGGATCGATTCCTCCTCGCCGATCACCCAGTCGAGCCATGCGTGATAGAGCCTGCGTTCGCTGCGCCACTGTGCGAGCGGTCGTCCGTCCCGGGTGAAGAGCGTGATGAGGCGACCGCTCCGCACCCCGCGCTGCCCGGCGTCCCGTTCATCGCAGATCGCCCGCGTTCCATCGGAGCGGAAGCGGTCGATCTGGAGGACGTCCTCGGTGTCGCCGAATCGCCGTGGCTGCCGGGTCCGATCAGGATCGGGCAGCTCATCAGCGGCAGGCAGCACAGGGTCCACCTGCGACCGGAGACCCACCAGCTCCTCATCGGGCTGCGTCCCCAGATCCGACCAGACGTTGCGGATCCGCACGTTGCCGCTGATCTGCCCGGTGCTGCGCAGCTGCTGCGTGCGCACATCCTGGTCGACCATGTTCGGAGACTTCGTGAGGATATCGATCCGTCGACCGTCGAGGTCGGCGAACGCAGAGCTGCGCTGCAACGCGACGGTGACCATTCCGCCGAACGTGTCCGGGATGATGCTCACGAGCTCGTAGATCGGTACTTGCGGAAGATACTTCCTGCGGCGTACCACGCAGACTCCTTCAGGGTCATCGAAGCCCGAGAAGCGTCACGATGTCGGCGCATGCCGGGCATGTACCGTGCTGAACCAGGCCGTCCACAATATCTGACATGTGTCCATTTGTCGCCCCCCGCGACGCCGCGGTCCCTGTGCCTGCTCCTCGCGAGCAGCCCGACGGTGCTGAACACGGTCCCGAGCAGGACGACGAGCGCGCGCGGGAGCGACGACAGCAGAAGACCCCCACACCTGCGAGGTGAGGGGGTCTTCTATCACTCGGAGCCGCCTACCAGAATCGAACTGGTGACCTATTCATTACGAGTGAATCGCTCTACCGACTGAGCTAAGGCGGCGTTTCCGCCGTTCACACGGCGGATTGGTTCACTCTACGGGACACCGGGCGACCGGTGCAAAGCGCGGGAGCGCGATCCCCGTCACGCTCGGCACCCGAGCCTGCCGCGGCGGCCGACGCCAGGCCCGAAGGATGCAGCGGACGGCTCATGGTCAGCAGCTGAAGCCGTCCTCCGGCACGGTGTCCTCCAGGAGGTAGGCGTCGACCTGCTCCTCGATGCAACCGCCGGAGCGTCCGTAGGCGGTGTGCCCGTTGCCTTCCCAGGTCAGGTGCACGCCGCTGTCCAGCTGCTCGGCCAGTGCTGTGGACCAGGCGTACGGGGTGGCCGGGTCCCCGGTCGTGCCGATCACCACGATGGGTGCGGCGCCCTCGGCGGAGATCGGTGCGGGGTCGCGCACCGGGGCCTGCGGCCACTGCGCGCAGTCGTCCTTGGCGATGTTCGATCCGAAGGTCGGGAACTCCTCCGTGATGCGGGCGGTCTCCTGCGCCGCCCACTCCTCGTCGGCGACTCGGGGATGATCCAGGCAGTTCACCGCGGTCATCGAGAACGCGGAGCTGGTGCGGTACGAGCCGTCCAGCTGGCGCTCGGCGGAGCGGTCGTCCATCTCCAGCAGCTGGCTGCCGTCGCCGTTCATCGCGGCGGTGAGCGCCTCGCGGCCCGTGGGCCACAGCTCGTCGCTGTACATCAGCGCCAGCACGGCGGAGCGGGCGAGGGAGCCCGTGAGGGGCCGCTCGGGGTCACCGCTGTCCACGGGCGATTCGTCGGCGGCCGCGAAGAACGCGTTCAACTGCTTCTTCGCCTCGGCGACGTCACCCTTGAGGGGACATTGCTGGGCAGTGTCCAGGCAGTCCTGGAGGAAGACGTCGGCCGCCTTCTCGAAGCCCTCCGACTGACCGGCGACGAACTCGTCCATCGTGAGCGTGGGATCGATCGCCCCGTCCAGCACGAAGTGCCCGACGCGATCGGGGTACAGATCGGCATAGCTCGAACCGAGGTAGCTGCCGTAGGAGTACCCGAGGTAGTCGAGCTGCTCACTGCCCAGGGACGAGCGCAGCACGTCCATGTCGCGGGCGGAGGAGTAGGTATCGAGGTAGGGCAGGACCTCCCCGGAGTTCTCCTCGCAGGAGGCGGCGATCCGTGCGCCCCACTCCTCGTAGAGCCGCGAGGACTCGGCGGAGACGGGCTGCCCCTTCACCGCGCGGTACTCGTCGGTCTCCTCATCGGTCAGGCACTGCACGCCCTCGGAGCGGCCCACACCGCGCGGGTCGAAGCTCACCAGGTCATAGGTGCCGAGGACCTCCGGGGAGATCATGTACGGCGCGGATTCCATGTAGTTGACGCCGGAGACGCCGGGGCCGCCCGGGTTGAACACGAGCGATCCGGTGACCTGCCCGGAGCCCGGGATGCGCGCCACCGCGAGGTCGATGTCCGTGCCGCCCGGGTCATCCCAGGCGAGCGGGACCGTGAGGATCCCGCATTCCAGCCCCTCGGCGACGACACCCTCGCAGTCGTCCCACTCGATGTCCTGCTCGTAGTACTGGGCGTACTCCGGATCGGTCGACGGGTCGCCGGGCAGATCCTGCGCGGCCGACGTGCCGAGCTCGTCCAGCGGGAGGTCCTGCTCGCCGTCCGGGGCCTGCTGGGCGGAGCCGCCGCCGTCGCTGGTCCCGTCGCCGGCACCGCCGCCGTCCTCCGCTCCCTCGCCGAGCTGCGTGCAGCCGCTCAGCAGCAGCACGGTCGCGGCCAGGGCCGCCGTGAGTCGGGAGAGGGACCGTCGCGGCCGGGCGGCGAGTGTCATACGTGGCTTCCTTGTCCTGGGGGCGGAGCTGGACCTGGTGGACGCGCCGGGAGATCGGGGCGCATCCCGTGGGGCTGATCGCCGACGGCCTCGGCCGCGGTGGGACGGGCCGGACCGGGGAGATCGCGCGACGGCCCGGCCATCCTAGGCCCCAGGGATGACCGGGTCGGCGAGCTCCGTGCGAGCCGGGCCGGGGCGAGTCAGGACGGGCCGGGCCGAGCCGAGCCGGGACGAGTCAGGCCACTTCGCGGTTGTTCCAGCGCCACGCCCCGTAGACGGCAGGGAGCACCACGAGCAGGACCAGCGGGATCAGCTCGAAGGCCGTCGCGTCCCCGGAGGCGAGCACGGTCGCGGCCGTCTGCAGATCCACCGCGCGCACAACGTCCATGAGGACCTCGGACCCGGTGAGCATGGCGACCGCCGTGGCGGTGCCGACCACGAAGGGAATGCCGATCGCGGCGACCAAGCCGACCACGGTGGACTGCAGGGCGATGCCCACGGCGAGCGAGAAGAGCAGGATGGCTGCGAGACCGATGAGCTGGGTGGTCAGCGCATCGCCGAACGCGGAGAAGATCGCGCCCTCCCCGATCAGCTCACCACCGATCCAGGTGGTCAGCGCCGCGAGCGCGTAGGCGAACGCCACGATCGCAGCGATCACCACGACAGCAGCGATCACCTTGGAGGCCAGCACCCCGAGACGCCCCGGGCGCTGCAGGAAGGTCAGCTGGATCGAGCCGTCGGACCACTCCCCCGCGACGATCAGCACCGCGATCACCGGGATGATCAGGGACAGCGGAAGGCTCAGCACGATGAGGGTCAGGTTGATGTCGGAACTGGAATCGGCCAGGAAGAGGGGCTGCAGGAGCCCCCCGAGGGCGGCGAAGCCGACGATGAGGATCAGCGAGATCGTCATCAGGATCGCGGAGCCGCGGGTGTCGAGATGGGCGCGGAGGTCGAGTGCGGGTCTCATGGGAGGTCTCCTCGAAGAGGTGGGAACGGTGCGATCGCGAACGAGCGATCAGGACGAAGTGCTCAGGAACGGGGTGATCAGGAGGATGCGAGCTGAGCCGTGGCATCGGAGCCGGTCGGGGTGTCGGGACCGGCCGGGGCGCTGGACTCCGAGTCGGGGTCCGCCTGGCCAGTGAGCGCGAAGAAGACCTCCTCGAGCCCACCGTGGTCGGTGGCGCCCAGCGAGGTGAGGACGATCTGCTCGCGCAGGGCGAGGCGTCCCATGTCCTCCGGGGCCAGGCTCACCTCGAGCTCGTCCCCGGAGCGGCGCTCATAGGCGATCCCATGGGTATCGAGGGCCGCGCGGAGGGCTCGGGGGTCCAGGGCACCCACACGCGTGCCGCCCTCGCTGGTCAGCTCATCCAGCGTGCCTTCGCGCACCAACCGACCCCCGGCGATCACGACCAGGCGGTCCACGGTGGCCTGCACCTCGCGCAGCTGGTGGCTGGACAGCAGCACAGTGCCGCCGGCGTCGGCGAAGGAGCGCAGCAGGCGGCGCATCCACCGGATCCCCTCGGGATCCAGCCCGTTGGCGGGCTCGTCGAGCACCAGCACGGCGGGATCACCGATCAGCGCCACCCCGATGCCGAGGCGCTGGCGCATGCCGTAGGAGTAGCCGCCCACCCGCTTCGCACCGGCGTGTCCCAGGCCGACGGTCTCGAGGACCTCGTCGGCCCGGGAGGCGGGCATCCCGATGGCGCGCGCCGCCAGGCGCAGGGTCTCCAGGCCGGTTCGGCCGCGGTGGAGCGCGCCCGCATCGAGCATCACGCCGATGGTGCGGGCGGGGTGCTCGAGGCTGCGGTAGTCGACACCGCCCACGAGCGCCCGGCCGGAGTCGCCCCGGGCGAGGCCGGTCAGGACCCGCAGCGTCGTGGACTTCCCGGCGCCGTTGGGGCCGAGGAAGCCGGTGACGCTGCCGGGCAGGCAGGTGAAGCTCAGGTCATCGACCACGGCGCGGTCGCCATAGCGCTTGGTCAGGCCCTGCACCTCGAGGGCAGCAGAGGTGCTGCCGGCTGCAGAGGTGCCGCGGACCGCGGAGGTGCCGCTGGATGCGGAGGAGCTGGTCTGTGAGGTCATGCCCCTACTGTCCGCCGCGGCCACCCCGCTCGGACAGCGACCGCGGGTCAGCCCGAGCGCGACGATCGTCGGCCACAGGCGGGCCGGCTGGGTCACGACCCCCGACCTGCGTCGGGGGTGGGTCGTCCGCGGGGCCGACCTCCGGCTGGAACCTCGGCCGACGGGCCGCCCGCGCGGCTCCGTCCCCGCCTGCGCCGATACAGTGAGCGCGTGGAAGAACTCGGAGCGCCCGTGCGCCGGACCTGGCAGGACGTGGTGCTCCTGGCACTGGTCCTGGCAGAGGTCGTGCTGTCCGTGGTCGTCGCCGCCTCGGGCTGGGACCTGATGCGCGCAGGCCTCACCGTTCTCCTCGGTGCGGCCCTCCTCCTGCGCCACCGGCACTGGCCGTGGCTGCTCCCCCTCGTCCTCGCGCTCAACACCGTCGCGTGGTCCCTGGTGATCCTGATCGTCGTCCCGTTCGCCTTCGCGACACGCAGCAGCCGGCGCGCGCGCACCCTGCTGGTCGCCCTGCTCGCCGTGGCGTCGGGCATCGTCCCGGTGCTGTCCGTGAGCGGGATCGGCGTCGAGATCGTGGGGATCACGGGCGTCGTGGTCACGACGCTGATCGTCGCCGCCTCGGCGTCGCTGGGCATGTACGTCTCGACCCGCCGGATGCTGCTCGCGCAGCTGCAGAAGCGCGCCGACCAGGCGGAATCCGGCCAGGCCGTCGCCCAGGAGCAGGCCCGACGCGCAGAACGCACACGCATCGCCCGCGAGATGCACGACATCGTCGCCCACAAGATCTCCCTCGTCGCCCTCCAGGCGGGCGCCCTCGAGGTGAACCCGAACCTCGAGCGGGAGCAGGTCCAGCAGTCCGCGGGGCTGATCCGGCAGACGGCCTCCACCGCTCTCTCCGAGCTGCGAGAGGTGCTGGGCGTGCTGCGCGGCGACGGCGAGGAGGCCCCGCTGGCCCCTCAGCCCACCTGGGAGGACGTGCGGCGCCTGGTGACCACCTCGCAGGAGGCGGGCATCACCGTGGACCTGTTCGACTTCATCGACGATCCGGTGCCCGATCAGCTCGCGCGCACCGCGTTCCGCGTGGTGCAGGAAGGGCTGACGAACATCCACAAGCACGCCCTGCACACCAAGGCCCGAGTGGCACTGATCGGTGAGCCGGGCACCGACCTCGTGATCGAGGTCAGTAATGTTCTTCCCAAGGGGTTCACGACGGATCTGCCGGGGGCCCGCATGGGGCTGTCCGGGATCGAGACCCGCGTGACGCATGCCGGCGGCACGATCGCGTCGGGCCCCACCGATGATGGACGCTTCGAAGTGAGGGCGGTGATCCCATGGCCGATGACGACGTGACCCGTGTGGGGCTGGTCGATGATGATTCCCTGGTGCGCGCCGGGCTGGCGATGATCCTGGGTGCGGACCCGGCGATCGAGATCGTGGGCCAGGGCGGCGACGGCTCCGAGGCGGTGACGCTGGTGCAGAAGCACCGCCCCGATGTGCTGCTGATGGACGTGCGCATGCCCGGGCTGGACGGCATCGCCGCCACCAGGGCGGTCTCCGCGTTGCCGAACCCGCCGAAGATCATCATGCTCACCACCTTCGACATGGATGAGTACGTGTTCCAGGCGCTCGAGGCAGGGGCCGACGGCTTCCTGCTCAAGGACACCCCGCCGCAGGACCTCGCCCGCGCCGTGCGCGTGGTCGCCGGCGGCGATGCGATGCTCTCCCCCACCATCACCCGGCGCATGCTCTCCCACTTCTCCGACGCCAACCCCGGCACCCGCCAGGACCGTCACCCCGGGATCGACCAGCTCACCGAGCGGGAGACCGAGGTGCTCGGCGCCGTCGGGGCCGGGCTGTCCAACGCCCAGATCGGGATGCGGCTGTTCATGAGCGAGGCGACCGTGAAGGCGCACGTCTCGAAGATCTTCGCCAAGCTGGACTGCACGAACCGGGTCCAGATCGCGATCATCGCCCACGAGGCCGGGCTCAGCGACCTCGAGTCCTGAGCACGCTGGGGAGCACGACGGCCAGCGCGGAGCCGGGGCGCGCCCCGGCCAGCGCGGAGTCACGTGCGGCGGTCAGCCCCAGCCGAGCTCGTGCAGCCGCTTGTCGCTGATTCCGAAGAGGTGGCCGAGCTCGTGCAGCACGGTGACGGCGATCTGCTCGACGAGGTGCTCACGGGAGACGGCCACGCGCTGCAGCGGCCCACGGAACACGAAGATCCGGTCGGGCTGGGCGTAGCCGTCGAACACGGAGCGCTTGTCCAGCGGAACACCCTCGTACAGGCCCAGCAGCTCGGTGCCGCCCGCATGCTCGAACCGGGGCTCCTCCTCGATGAGGATCGCGACGTTCGCCTCCGCGATCGCCCGGGCGATCTCCTCGGGCAGCGAGTCGAGGGCGTCATCGACCGCTTCCTCGAACTCTTCTCGGCTGATCCGGATCATGCACCCATCGAACCACGCCATCGGCCGGCCCGGGAGCCGCTGCCCTCGACCCAGCGGCCGGCCGCACCCCGCACGACGACACCCCGCCGACAACCGTTTCGTGTCGCGTATGCCGCATCGGCGGGATTCCCGCAGACGCGCAGCGCCATCGATGGGTATGCTCTGCGTCGGGCACGTCGTTGCCCGGGCCCCCATCGTCCAGTGGCCTAGGACACCGGCCTTTCACGCCGGCGACACGGGTTCGAATCCCGTTGGGGGTACTCGTACGGTTCGATCGATGTCCTGGTCAGCCGCATGAGACCGGAGTGCGAGGCGGCTCACAGTAAAAGTGGCCGGGAGCCCCGAGAACGTCCGGTAGAGTTGGTCAGGTCGAAGCGCGCGAGTGCAGAGATCACGTAAGGCCCTGTAGCTCAGTTGGTTAGAGCGCCGCCCTGTCACGGCGGAGGTCGCCAGTTCAAGTCTGGTCAGGGTCGCCCGCACAGGAAGCCCCGGAACATCGTTCCGGGGCTTCCTGCATTCCCCGACGCGCCCCGCCGGCCCACGGGACCCCTCACCCACCAGACCCATCAGCGCGACCGGCGTCGGCCGCCGACGCGTGGGACTCGCGTCACGCCGACCAGCCGTTATGTGCCCGGCGGCGGATTCCCGCTCACGCTGTCGGACCCCTCACAAGGTCTCCCCCGACCACGTCGCCGGCCGCCGTTCTACGCTCGGACCATGAGCACCACACGCCTGAACCACCGCATCCGCCTCGCCGCCCGCCCGCACGGCGAGCCCACGGCCGCCGACTTCGAGCACGACGCCGTCGAGATCGCGTCCCCCGAGGAGGGCCAGGTGCTGCTGCGCACCCGGTACCTCTCTCTGGACCCCTATGTGCGCGGCCGCATGAGCGCCGCCAAGTCCTACGCCGCACCGATGGAGATCGGTGACGTGATCGTGGGCGCCACGGTCTCCGAAGTCGTCGAGTCCGCGGCCGAGGGCTTCTCCCCCGGTGACACCGTCCTCTCCTACGGCGGCTGGCAGGAGTACAGCCTCGAGACGACCGGCCACCTGCGCACGCTCGACCCGGAGGCCGCGCCCGTCACCACCGCGCTCGGCGTGCTCGGCATGCCCGGCTTCACGGCCTACGCCGGCCTGCTCGCCATCGGGGAGCCGCGAGCCGGAGACACCGTCGCCGTCGCCGCCGCGACCGGCCCCGTGGGCTCCGCCGTGGGTCAGATCGCGAAGATCCACGGCGCCCGCGCCGTCGGCATCGCCGGCGGCGAGCACAAGGTCGCCCTGCTGCGGGAGCTCGGCTTCGACGAGGCTCTCGACCACCGCACCCCCGATCTGCCCGGTCGCCTCGCCGCCGCCACCCCCGACGGCATCGACGTGTACTTCGAGAACGTGGGCGGCGCCGTCTGGGATGCCGTGCTGCCGCAGCTGAACACGTATGCGAGGGTGCCGGTGTGCGGTCTCGCCGCGAACTACAACTCGACCTCCCTGCCCGAGGGGCCGGACCGCAGCGGCCAGCTGATGGGCGCGGTGCTCGCCAAGAGCCTCACCCTGCGCGGCTTCATCCAGATCGAGTTCGTCGAGGCGCTGTACGAGGACTTCCTGCGAGACATGGGCGGCTGGGTCGCCTCCGGCCAGGTGCAGTACACCGAGGACATCACCGAGGGTCTCGACAGCGCTCCCGATGCCTTCGTGGGGATGCTGCACGGCCGCAACCTCGGCAAGAGCATCATCCAGGTCTCCTGAGGCGTCGGCCCGCGGCCGGTGGAGCGGGCGGCCGCTCTCGGGGGCGAGCCGTGAGGTGATGTACGGGGTGGTGCGATGCACTGCGCGGACGTCCCCTCGCCTGCCCGATGGTGGTGTGCCTCTCACCGGCCCCAGCCGGTTGGGATCAGCCCCGGAGCCCTGTTAGTCTTGTCCTCGGCCGCTCGCGGCCACGGCTCTGTAGCTCAGTTGGTAGAGCGTTCGACTGAAAATCGAAAGGTCACCGGATCGACGCCGGTCGGAGCCACCACCACGAAGACCCCCCGCCAGTGGCGGGGGGTCTTCTGCTGTCCGGGTGCCGCATCGCCGTGTCCCCGCGCTCAGGGCTTTAGCCCCGGCGCGGATCCACGTCAACACCAAGCAGAAGTATCTCGGCCTGCTCGACGAGGACAAGGTGGAGACCCGCCACCCCCTGGAGACACTCGATGAGATCTACCAGCACGCCGACGAGATCCGCGCGGCCGTGCAGCGCTACCTCTGACCTCACGCACGACTGAGCCGCTCCTGCAGGTCGGGCCAGACCACGCGCGTCGTGTCCGTGGGCATCAGTCCCTTGGTCGCGTAGTAGTCAGCGAGCAGGACGCCGTGCGGCGACAGCTCGATCACGGTCAGCCCGGCGATCTCGTCGGCGGTTCCCGCGTCCAGCACCCACTGCTCGGCGAGCTCGGCCAGGCTGAATCTCTCCACCAGTCGCTCGCCGGAGTCGTAGTCGACCGGAGCGCCCACGGCATGCCCGAGGAGCGATCGTGGCTGCACGAGGTCGTAGTCGTCGGTCACCGGCTCCAGGTAGCCGACCGTCTCCCGGTCCTCCCGGGCGATCGCGACCCATCCACTCGTATCCGTCATGGACGAAGAGCGTACCGACCTCCACCCCTCGGTTGCGCCTGCACTGCGCAGGCCGAACGGAGGACGGACTCGCGGAGGACGAGTGCGAAGAAGGTCGTCACTCCCCCAGCTCGGCCTGGACAGCGGCGATGGTGAAGGACCCACCGAGCAGGAACAGCGCTCCCAGGCACAGCTGCAGCAGCGGCGGATTCCGCCGCACCATCTGCAGCGTGGTGCGCAGGGTGAGGGTCCCGGAACCGGCCGGCACGACCTCCCGGGTGGTGCGGAAGCAGATCCAGTACAGCACCAGCGCCACCACGGCCAGGACCACCGTGGCCAGCGTGAACGTCAGCCGGACCCCGTCGGCTGTCGTGTCCTCGAACTGAGAGGACAGCACCAGCGACAGCACGACACCGGTGATCGATCCGCCCGGCCGCCGCACGGCCCGGTGCGGAGGGTTCCCCCGTTCGCGGCGATCAGGAGCTCGACAGGACGGGGACAGGTCAGTCCGCGGCCTCTCGGCTCACCGTCTCACCGCCGCCACCTGATCCCCAGCAGACACAGGCTCTTGCCATCCCGCCGACTCGCCCTCATCGCTTCGCGAGGCGTCATAGGCTGACCGGGACGACGAGTCTGCGGCGACCCCGCCGGCAGCCGAACCCTGGAGGACGACGATGTCAGCCGAGAACCCGGATCTTGCGATCGCCCAGGCGGCGACCCTGCTCCCCATCACCGAGATCGCCGAGACGGCGGGCATCCCCGCCGAGGCGCTGGTGCCGTACGGCTCCTACAAGGCCAAGGTCGACGTGCGGCAGATGCAGGGCCTCGCCGACGCCCCGAGCGCGAAGCTCGTGCTGGTCTCCGCCATGTCGCCCACCCCGGCAGGTGAGGGCAAGTCGACCACCACCGTCGGCCTCGCCGATGCCTTCACCCTCAAGAAGATGTCCACGATGGTGGCGCTGCGGGAGCCTGCGCTCGGCCCGATCATGGGCATCAAGGGCGGCGCCACCGGCGGCGGGTACGCGCAGGTGGTGCCGATGGAGGACATCAACCTGCACTTCACCGGCGACTTCCACGCGATCCAGATCGCCAACAACACCCTCGCCGCGCTGATCGACAACCACATCCACCAGGGCAACCAGCTGGGCATCGACCCCCGACGCATCCAGTGGAAGCGCGTGGTCGACGTCAACGACCGCGCCCTGCGCTCGATCGTGGTGGGCCTGGGCGGGCCCACCCAGGGCGTCCCGCGGGAGGACGGCTTCGACATCGTGGTGGCCTCCGAGATCATGGCGATCCTGTGTCTGGCCACGGACCTCGCGGACCTCCAGGCACGTATCGACCGGGTCGTCGTCGGCTTCACCTACGAGCGCGCGCCGGTGAGCGTCGCGGATCTCGGCGTGGGCGGCGCGATCACGATGCTGCTCAAGGACGCGCTGCTGCCGAACCTGGTGCAGACCCTCGGCGGCACCCCGGCCCTCGTGCACGGCGGGCCGTTCGCGAACATCGCCCATGGCTGCAACTCGCTCGCGGCGACGCGCCTGGCCCTCGCCCTGTCGGACATCACCGTGACCGAGGCCGGCTTCGGCTCGGACCTCGGCGCGGAGAAGTTCCTGGACATCAAGTCGCGCCTGGGCGGCCTCTCCCCCGACGCCGCCGTGGTGGTCGCCACCGTGCGCGCGCTGAAGATGCACGGCGGTGTCGCCAAGGCCGATCTCGCCGACGAGGACATCGAGGCCGCGCGCGCCGGGACCGTGAACCTCGCCCGCCACGTGGAGAACCTCCGCAAGTTCGGGCTCGAGCCCGTGATCGCCCTGAACCGCTTCCCCACCGACACCGAGGCAGAGCTCGAGGCCATCCTCGACTGGGCTCGCGAGCAGGGCTTCCGGGCCGCGCTGTCCGAGGTGTGGGCCAAGGGCGGCCAGGGCGGCCTCGCCGTGGCCGACGAGGTGCTCGCCGCGATGGACACCGTCGAGGGCGACGGCTTCCATCACCTCTACGATCCGGCCGACGGGATCGAGGCGTCGTTGCGCACCCTGGCCCGGGAGATCTACGGGGCCGACGACGTCGTGCTCGAGGGCAGGGCGCCCGCGCAGCTGCGGATGCTGCAGCGCAACGGATGGGACACCCTCCCGGTGTGCGTCGCCAAGACCCAGTACTCCTTCTCCGACGACCCCTCTCTGCTCGGGGCCCCGACCGGGCACGTGCTGCATGTGCGGGACCTGGTCCCCAAGATCGGTGCCGGCTTCGTGGTCGCGCTCACCGGCGCGATCATGACCATGCCGGGACTGCCGAAGGAGCCCGCCGCCCTGCGCATGGGCGTCACCGAGTCCGGGGAGTCCGTCGGCCTCTTCTGAGTCGGGCAGATCCACCCTGCCTGGGTGTGTGCCGTGCCCGGGAGGCGGTCAGTGCCGGGGGTCGCGCTCGGCGACCTCCTCGGCCTCCCGCTCGGTCTCGTCCTCGAGGTCGACGTCGATGACGTCGTCGTCGTCGATGTCCTCGGCGCCGGTCTCCGGCTTCTCCCAGTTGCGATCGGTGATCGCGCCGTCGGTCGTCGCCACGATGTTCTCGGGGAACTGGTCCTCGCGGTCGGAGGCCATGCCCTCATGGTCATCGCCCTCGTCGTCGATGAAGCCGTCCTCGTCGTCGTCATCGTCCGTCGGGGTGGCGAGGCGGTCGCTCAGCTCGTCGATCGCATAGTCGCCCCCGCGCACGAAGCCGCGACGGAAGGCGGCACGGCCCACCATCACGCTCGCCACCGGGATCGTGATCATCTGGGCGAGGAGCACCACGAGCAGCAGCCCCGCCAGCGCCCAGGAGCCGACCACGAGGCTCACCCCGGCGAAGACGAAGATCAGGCCCAGCACCTGCGGCTTGGACGCGGCGTGGATGCGCATCAGCACGCCGTCGAAGCGGTTCAGACCCACGGCTGCCAGCACGGCCAGCAGCATCCCGGCGCCGATCAGCACGGCGGCGATGATCTCGATGGCGGTCATCGCGTCTCCTCCGTCGTGCCCGTCGAGTCCGACGAGCTGGTCGAGCTGGTCGAGCTGGTCGAGCTGGTCGAGTCCGACGAGCCTGGAGCATCGGTCACCTCGTCGTCGTGCGCCTCGACCTCGAAACCGCGGGAGCCCGCCTCGGCCCCGAACCCACGCTCGAAGTGGTCGGAGTGCCCGGCGCCGTCGGCCCCGTCGACCCCGACAATCCCCTCCGAGCTCCCGGCACCCTCGGAGATCGCCTGCTCAGCACCGATCACCGCGACCGGTTCTGTGTGAGCAGGAGCGTGCTCCTCGCCGCGGTGATCGACATGGATGGCATCCAGGGGGCCCGTGCTGGTGCTGGACTCCTGACGGTGTCGTCGCAGCTGCGGCGTGCGCGGCTCCTCACGGCCCACGAAGCGCGCGAAGGTGACGGTGCCGATGAAGGCGAGCCCGGTGAGCGCGAGCATCGCGGGCCCCGCCCAGGAGGCCTTCGCGGACGCCGTGTAGAGGGCCATCGCGATCACGACCAGCACCACCAACGAGTCCGTGGAGACTGCGCGGTCCAGGATCGTGGGACCCACGACCATGCGATAGACGACGGTCAGCGCCGTCAGCGCGAGGACCGCGCCGTAGATGACGAGGATGATGTCGAAGGTGCTCATCGCAGACCAGCCTCCTCGAGCACCTCGCGGCGGCCGAACGCCCACAGCAGGCGCTCCTCCTGCTCGCGGACGGTGCGTCGCGCCTTCTCGGCTTCCTCGGGGGTGCCGGTGCCGATGGTGTGCAGGAACAGCGTGCCGGTGGCGCGCTGGGCCTCGACCACCACGGAGCCGGGGATCAGCGTGCACAGCACACCGGTGAAGCTGAGGAAGAAGTCGGAGCGCGATGCCATGGTCACGGCGATCACGGAGCTGGGCGGCTGCGGGGCGGGGCGGATCGAGTACCAGCCCACCTCGATCGCGGATTCGCACAGGTCGTACAGGAAGCGCACCAGGAAGAGCAGGAAGCGCACCGGGCGGATCGTGAGCTCATGGCCCAGCGGCGGCATCGGGAACAGCACGAAGACGAGCAGCGCCGCCGCGAGTCCGCCCAGCAGGTTCTTCAGATCCAGCCCGCCCCACAGCAGGCACCACAGAGCGACCGACACCAGGATCCAGATCCAGGAGCGGGTCAGTTCGGCGAATCGGCGCTTCATCGGTCCTCCACCCTCTGCCCGTCCTCGCTGATCTTGTACACCAGGGCGTCCGCGGCATCGTCCCCGAGCACCGAGCTGACGTAGGGGACCCGCTCCAGCACCGAGGCGGCCGCCTCGTTCGAGTAGGTCATGATCGGTCCCGCGAGCACGGTCAGCAGCAGCGAGAAGCCGATCATCGCGGCGGTCGCGCCCGTCATCACCTTCGGGATCCGGACGTCGCGCTGCACGATCTCCTCGCTGGGCTCCTGCCAGAAGGCACGGTTCCAGATCTTCGCGATCGCGTAGAGCGTCAGCAGGCTGGTCAGCACGCTGATGGCGATGAGGATCCAGCCCGCGGCCAGGTTGTACTGGATGCCGGCCTCGATCAGGCCCACCTTGCCGATGAAGCCCGAGAACGGCGGGATGCCGGCGAGGTTCATGGCGGGGATGAAGAAGAGGATCGCGATGAGGGGGGCGAGCTTCGCGAGGCCGCCGAGCTTGATGAGGTTCGTGGTCCCGCCGCGGGTCTCGATCAGACCCGCGCCGAGGAACAGCGTCGACTGCACGGTGATGTGGTGGGCGACGTAGTAGATGGTCGCGCCCATCCCCAGCTGGGTGCTCATGCCGATGCCGAACAGCATGTAGCCCATGTGCGAGACCAGGGTGAAGGACAGCACTCGCTTGAGGTCCGTCTGCGCGACGGCTCCGAGGATGCCGATGAACAGGCTCAGTCCCGCCGCCGCCAGCAGCAGGTTCTGGATCTGCGAGGCCGGGAACAGCAGCGTCTCCAAGCGGAGGATCGCGTAGATGCCCACCTTGGTCAGCAGGCCCGCGAACACGGCGGTCACCGGAGCCGGGGCGGTCGGGTAGGAGTCCGGCAGCCAGGCGCTCAGCGGGAAGATCGCGGCCTTGATCGCGAAGGCGACCAGCAGCATCAGCTCGAGCATCATCCGCGTGCCGGGCTCGAGCCCGTCCAGGCGCACCGCCAGCTCGGCGAGGTTCACGGTGCCGGTGGCCGCGTAGACGGCGGCGATGGCCGACAGGAAGATGATCGAGCTGAGCAGCGAGACGATCACGTACATCGTCGCGGCGCGGATCCGGCTGGCGGAGCCGCCGAGGGTGAGCAGCACATAGCTCGCCGCGAGCAGCACCTCGAAGCCGACGTAGAGGTTGAACAGGTCCCCGGCGAGGAAGGCCATGGACACCCCGGCCACCAGCGCCAGATAGGTGGGGTGGTAGATCGCCAGCGGGGTGCGCCCGGTCTGCTCGCTCACCGCCTGCGCGCTGGAGTACACCAGCACGGCGAGGGTGACGAAGCTGGAGACCACGAGCATCAGGGCGGTGAGCCGGTCGGCGACCAGCACGATGCCCAGCTGCGGCGTCCAGTTGCCGATCTGGAGGACGAGCACGCCCGCCTGGGTGACGTAATAGCCCATCGCCAGCGCGACGGTGAGGATCGCGACGAGCGTGAGGATCGTCAGCCACAGCTGCACGCGTGCGTGGTGGCGCAGCAGCAGGGTCACCGCGGCGCCGCCCAGGGGGAGCATCACCGGCAGGGCGAGGAGGAGCTCGATGCTCATGCGTCCCCCCGTTCGTCGGGCCGTTCGTCGGTGTGCTCTGAGTCGGGATCGAGGTCGGGGTCGGCATCGGTGGCCGGTCCCGCTCCGGGCGCCCGGGCCGCACCGCCGTCGTCGACCCGGTCCCGGGCACTCCCCCGGTCCGGGCCCTGATCGCGTGCGCGGCGCCGGAACGTCGGCCGCGGGGCGGGCTCCTGGCCCTCGTCGGCCTCGGTGGCGTCCTGCGGGACGTCCTCGGCGCTCGTGAGGTCGGAGCCGAGCTGGTCGTCGGCAGGGGCGAAGCCCTGGGAGTGCAGGAGCGCGCCGCGTCGCGACTCCTCCGAGAGGGCCTGCGACCAGGGCAGCTTCTCGGCATCTTCCGAGCGGCGGCGCCGACGACGCAGCACGCGCCGGTCCTCGACGTCGTCGGGGACCTCGTCGTGCCCGAACAGCTGCCAGGCACGGTAGGCCAGCGCCATGCCGAAGGCGGTGATGCCCAGCGAGATGACGATCGCCGTGAGCACCATCGCGAAGGGCAGCGGATCGGTCATCTCGCCCGGTTCAGCGGTGCCCTCGAACGGAGGCTTCCCGGGCGGGCCGGCGGCGACGATGAACAGGAGGTTCACCCCGTTGCCGAGCAGCACGAAGCCGAGGATCACCCGGGTCAGGGTGCGTTCGAGCACGAGGTACACGCCGCAGGCGATGAGCACCCCGGCGGTCAGGAGGAGGGCGAGGCTAACGGACATCGGACTCCATCTCCTGCTGCTGGTCGATCTGGGACCCGAGGGACCGCAGGAAGTCGAGGAGGACGCCGACGACGACGAGATAGACGCCCGTGTCGAACAGCAGCGCGCTGGGGAAGTGGAGCTCCCCGAGCAGCGGCACGTGCACGATCGGTGTGGCCGTGGCGAACACCGTCCCGCCGAAGAGCACCGGCAGCACGCCCGCGGCGACGGCGATCGCCATCCCGGAGCCCAGCACGAAGCCGGCCTGCACGGGGGCCGCCTCGGAGAGCTCGTAGCGCCCGCCGGCGAGATAGCGCAGCGCGAGGGCGAGACCCGCGACCAGGCCGCCTGCGAAGCCGCCGCCGGGGAGGTTGTGCCCGGCCATCAGCAGGTACAGCGAGAACATCATCATCAGCGGGAAGGCGATCCGCGTGGTGACCTCGAGGATCACCATCCGGCGCTCGGGGGCGAGGGTCAGCCCGGCCGAGAGCCAGGTGCGCCACCGGTTGCCGCCGGCGACGTCGTCGGGCCGCGCATCGAAGTCGAGGGCGTTCTGCGGCAGCGCGGAATCGGCGCGGCGGCGCCAGATCGAGGTGCGCAGGTCCAGGTCCCGCACCCGGGAGATCGACTGCTCACGACGGGTCACGAAGATCAGCGAGGCCACGCCCGTGGCGACCACCAGCAGCACCGAGATCTCGCCCATCGTGTCCCACACGCGGGCGTCGACCAGGGCGACGTTGACGACGTTGTGGCCGCCGCCGATCGTGTAGGCGGTCTCGATGAGCCCCGGGCCGAGCGGGTCGAGGTAGCGGGCGTCGGCCGCATACAGCGCCGCGCCGCACAGGACCACGGCCGTGCTGATCGCGATCGCCCAGCGGCCCCAGGCACCGATCCGCAGCGGCCGGCGGGAGAAGTGCGTGGGCAGGCGGCGCAGCACGAGGACCAGCACCACGGTCATCGCGGTCTCGACGAGGACCTGGGTGGTCGCGACGTCCGGGGCGCCGGCGACGAGGAACAGCACCGCGACCGCATAGCCGGTGACCGAGATGAGGAAGACCGCGCGCAGACGGCGCCGGGACCGGGCGGCGCCGAGCGCCGCGAGGGCGGCGACCGGGAGCATGATGAGCTCGACCGGATGGTGGAAGAGCACCAGGTTGTCCGGCAGCGGGGACTGCGAGATGGCGATCGGGGCCACGAGGGCGATCAGCACCAGCAGCATCGTGCCCAGGGTGTACGGCAGGGAACCGCGCTGGAACAACGGGGTCACGGCGACGGAGGCGGCGTCGATACTGCGCATCAGGCGGCGGAAGCCGCGCTCCGCATCGATCCGGTCCAGGACCTCCTCGCCGGCCCACGTCTGCGGGGAGACCTGCTTCTGGAGCACCGCGAACGGCCTCGCGAGCAGGCACAGCACGACACCGAGGCCGAGCGCGACGACGGAGGCCAGCAGGGGCACGCCCAGGTGCGGGATCACGACGAGATGGATGCCCTGGCCGGTCTCGGGCAGCTGCGCCGAGAAGCCCCGCAGAACCTTCTCGAGCGGGCCGAGGAGCAGAGGGAAGGCCACGGAGAACACGGCCACCACTGCCGGCGGCAGCCAGAACAGCACCGGGATCCGCGGCGCATCGACCGCGGGCGCGCCCGGAGCGGCTCCGAAGGCACCGTGGACGAAGCGCCAGGAGTAGGCGACGGTGAGGATCGACCCCGCGACGAGCGCGGCCAGCAGGAGACGGTGCCAGGGCGCGCCCTCCCAGAGCGCCGTGAACAGCGCCTCCTTCGCGACGAAGCCGAACAGCGGCGGCACGGCGGCCATCGACGCGGCCGAGATGGTGCCGATCAGCGCGACGACCGGCGCGACCTTCCACACCCCCGACAGCACCCGCAGGTCACGGGTGCCGAACTTCTTGTCGATGATGCCCACGACCATGAACAGCGGCGCCTTGAACACGGCGTGGGCGATCAGCATGGCCAGCCCCGCCAGCAGGGCGTCATGGGTGGCGAGCCCGGCCACCGCGGAGAGGAAGCCCAGCTGGGAGACCGTCCCGTAGGCCAGCAGGAGCTTGATGTCCGTCTGCCGCAGCGCTCGCCATCCGCCCAGCAGCATCGTCGCCGCGCCGAACACGGCGATGACGATGCTGATCGCCTCGAGGTGGGTGAGCGCCGGGCCGAATCGCAGGATCAGGTACACGCCGCCCTTCACCATCGCCGCCGCATGGAGGTAGGCGGAGACGGGGGTGGGCGCCGCCATCGCACCGGGCAGCCAGAAGTGCGTCGGCACGAGAGCGGACTTCGTCATCGCCCCGGCGAGGATGAGCAGCACGGCGATCACGAGGTACGGGCCGGCGTCGACCCACATCGGGGAGACCAGGATCTGCGACATCCGCAGCGACCCGGCCTCCGCACCGATCATCAGGAGCCCCACCAGCATCGCCAATCCCCCGGCCGTGGTGGAGATCAGGGCGTTCATCGCCGCACGGCGCGAGGCCTGCCGGTCCTGATAGTGCCCGATCAGCAGGTACGAGAAGACGGTGGTGAGCTCCCAGAAGGTGTAGAGCACCATGACGTCGTCGGAGAGCACCAGGCCGATCATCGCGCCGGCGAAGGCTGTCAGCACACCGGCGAAGCGACCCAGGCCGGGCTCGGTGTCCTGGAAGTAGCGCGCGCAGTACATCAGCACGATCGCCCCGATGCCCGTCGCGATCATCGCCATCACCCAGCTCAGCGGGTCCAGGCGGAAGGCGAGCTCGATGCCGAAGGCGGGGATCCAGGGGACGGAGACGTCGAGGGGGCTGTGCGCGAGGGCGACGGGGTCCAGCGTCGCGAGCCACACGGTGGAGGCCGCGGGGACCGCCGCCAGGACGAAGAAGGCGTTGCGCCCCATCAGCCGCACCAGGACCGGCCCTGCGAGCGCGGCCACCAGATGGGCGAGGAGCATCGTGTACACGCAGTCTCCGTCCATCGACAGCAGGGGAAGGGGCCTCGACCATTCTACGGGAGAGCGGCTGTGCTTTTCTGAGGCCCTTCTCCCACTTCACGTGCCGACCTGGGCTCCGCGCTCCGTACAGTGAGCCCATGGCCACCACCCCGGAACCGGGAGACCGCATCGTCCCGGACCCCGCACCGAGATCCCGTCGTCGCCCCGTCGTCTCGTTCGCCCTGTGGGACGGGGGCATGAGCGCCTTCAGCTCCGTGATCCTCACCTTCGTCTTCGCCACCTATGTCGCGAGCGCCGTCGCCTCCGAGGGCGCCGTCGGAGAGGAGGCGATCAAGGCCGCACAGGACCACGGCTCCCAGGTGCTGACCACCTGGCAGTCGATCGGCGCCGTCGCGATCGCCCTGCTCGCCCCCCTGCTGGGCAACCTCGCCGACCGCGGCGGGGTCCGCAACACCCTGCTGCGCGTGACGACCCTGGCCACCGTGCTGGTGGTCGCCCTGATGCCCCTGGTCGCGCTCGACGCGGACGATCTCGTGCTGGGAGCCGCCCTGATCGCCCTCGCCGTCGTGTTCAGCGAGCTGGCCGGAGTGTTCGTGAACTCGGTGCTGCCCGAGGTCTCGACCCCGGAGAACCGCGGCCGGATCTCCGGCACGGCCTGGGCGGTCGGCTACTGGGGCTCGATCGTGTGCCTGGGCGCGGTGCTGGTGCTGTTCGTGATGCCCGGCACCGGGCTGCTCGGGATCACGGGGGACGATGGTTGGAACTTCCGGGCGATCCCCCTGTTCGTGGCGCTGTGGATCCTGCTGGGCACCCTCCCGCTGATGATCTGGGCGCCCAAGCATCCCGCGACGGCCCCCGCGCAGCGGTGGACCCCGCTGCAGGGGTACGCCAGCATCGTGCGCCGCGTGATCAGGGCCTTCCGCGAAGAGCCGGTCATGCTCCAGTACCTCGTCGCGTCGGCGATCTACCGCGACGGCCTCGGAGCGGTGTTCTCCATCGCGGGAGTGCTCGCCGCGAACGCCTACGGCTTCTCCACCGTCGAGATCATCATCTTCGGGATCGCCGCGAACCTCGTCGCCGGGATCGGCGTCTTCCTCGGAGGGCGGGCCGACGACCGCATGGGCACCCGGTGGCTGATCATCGTCGGCTGTCTCGGGATCATCGTGCTGGGGCTCGTCGTCCTCGCGTTCGGATCGGCTCTCGTGTTCTGGATCGCCGGGCTCGCGATCTGCCTCTTCGTCGGCCCCGTGCAGTCCGCCTCCAGGAACCTGCTCACGCGCCTCTCGGAGCCCGGCCGCGAGACCGAGAACTTCGGCCTCTACGCCACCACGGGCAGAGCGCTCGGCTTCCTGGGCACGGCGGCCTTCGCCGTGACGGTGGCGATCTCCCAGGACACCCGCACCGGGATCCTCGGCATCGTCATCGTGATCGCGCTGGGTCTGCTGGCGTTCCTGCCGATCAAGCTCGGCGCGGCCGGTGCCGCGCCCGCAAAGGTCACGAGGGCCGCAGACGCCGGCTGACGCCGGATCGGGCGGGAGCGGCAGGATCACGCGCGATCAGCAGTATCACGCGCTATCAGCAGGATCAGGCGCGATCAGCAGGATCAGGCGCGATCAGCAGGATCAGGCGAGATCGGCGGGATCCACGAGGAAGCCCTCGAGATCCACGACATACCCGCCGACGGTCTCGGTGAGCAGCCCTGCGATCAGTCCGATGCGACGGTAGGCGTGCGACCAGCGCGCGGCGGTCTCCGCATCCGGACTCTCGAGGTCGAGCTCCGCCTCATCAGCCGGGAGGTGCACGAGCTCGTAGTCGACGGCGGAGTCCGTCCAGCCGAGCGCGCTGAGCGCGGGATGCCTCGTGCTGCGCCCCACCCGGACATGGATCGCGTCGCCCTCGACCGACGAGCCCGGCGTGGTCAGCGGGATGGTGACGCTGTAGCCGGTCCGCACGACCTCCGATGGCACCCGGTCCAGCTCGGCTTCGGGCTCGAGCGGTGCGATCAGCTGGGCGAAGGCCTCCGGGGCCAGCGCATGAGGGCTGACGACGATCAGGTCGCGGACATGGAACGGGTGCGGCTCGAGGCGGGCCCCGCCGTCGGTGACCACGGCCCCGTAGAGGCGACGGCTCAGCGACCAGACCAGATCCAGGGCGCGCCGTTCCGCCGCGAACGGGAGTCCCTCCGGGAAGGCCTTCCCGTACCCATGGGAGTCCCCGAGACCCTCAGGGAGGGGATCCTCGCGCACCCGCGGGGTCTCGATGGTCCAGCGACCGGCGCCGCGGGGCGACGGATCGGGCACCAGACGGGTGTCGTCACCGATCTCGATCGTCCCGTCCTCCCCCAGCACGGCCTGCGGGCGCACATTGCGCACCATGGCGAGCACGTCCGCCGCGGCGGTGCCCCGGGGCAGCTGGAGCCGATGCTCGGTCCGAGCTCCCTCCGCGCCGGAACCGGCCGAGGTCTCGTCGACGTCGTGGCCCTCCACGGCGTCGACGCCGTCCGCGCCGGCGCTGGCGCTGGCGCTGGCCGAGTCGGTCGTGCCGGTGCCGTTCCTGTCGGCGTCCTCCGCGATGTCTCTCATCAGTCCTCCTGGACGGGGATCACGGTGCGATGGAAGTTCTGCGCGGAGCGCGAGGGCGTGGGGCCGCGCTGACCGAGGTAGCGGTTGAGGTTGCCCGCGCTGCCGTAGGGACGGTCCGAGGCGCTGGAGAGCTGGAAGAAGCACAGCTGCCCGATCTTCATCCCGGGCCACAGCGCGACCGGGAGGGTCGCCATGTTCGACAGCTCGAGCGTGATGTGGCCCTGGAAGCCGGGGTCGATGAACCCGGCGGTGGAGTGGGTGAGCAGGCCGAGGCGGCCCAGGGAGCTCTTGCCCTCCAGCCGCGCGGCGACGTCGTCCGGCAGGGTGATCTGCTCGTAGGTCGACGCGAGCACGAACTCCCCCGGGTGGAGCATGTACGGCTCCTCCGGGTCGACGGCGACCTCGCGGGTCAGATCCGCCTGCTCCATCGCCGGGTCGATCATCGCGTGCTTGTGGTTGTCGAAGAGTCGGAAATACCGATCGATCCTCACATCCACCGACGCAGGCTGGATCATCTCGTCATCGAAAGGATCCAGGCGCACTCGCCCGGCCTCGATCTGGCCTCGGATGTCATGGTCGCTCAGCAGCACATCGCACAGCCTATCCGCCCGCCACCGGGGGCGGCGCTGCTTCCCACCGCCGCTCCCGCTCCCGCTGCGGCCCCAGCGCCCCTCCAGCCCGTCCGACCCCGCACCTCGCCCCGCCCTCCGGACCCGGTTCGCGGAGCACCGCCACCTCAGGTATGCTGATCTGCGTTCGCTCGACGATGGCCGATCCTCCGGGACGGTGCACTGGTCGGGAGGCATTTCGCGGGTGTAGTTCAATGGTAGAACTTCAGCTTCCCAAGCTGATAGCGCGGGTTCGATTCCCGTCACCCGCTCGATCAGGACCGTCGGCCATCGGCCGGCGGTCCTTTCCGTCGATCGCGGTCATCCCTGTCCGTCACGGACCTCTGCGTCGACCGCGGTCCACGCTTCCGACCCCCTGCCGAGCCGTGCCTGTCCGCGTCGATCCGTGCCTGCCCGCGTCCATCCGCCGGTCGCCGCCTCGCCTCCCGAGGCGTTTCGGGGCGATGCACCTCCGGGAGGAACGCCCTCCCCCTCCGGCCGGTACGCACAGGCTTCTGTCGAAGTGTAAGAATGCGTCATGCCCAAGATCATCGGAGCCTCCCTCGAGGAGCACCGCGAACGCACGCGCGACAAGATCTTCGCCGCGCTCGCGGAGCTGCTGGAGACCCAGGACTTCGAGTCCGTCACGTTCTCGAAGATCGCCACGGCGGCGGACGTCGGCCGCACCGCGATGTACAACCACTTCCCGGACCGCGAGACCCTCCTGGTCGAGTACGCGCTCCACGAGACCTCCGACTACATCGCCCAGCTGCGGGCCGGCGTGAGCGACTCCGCCTCACCGCGGGAGGCCGCGCGCGCCTATGTGCGCACGCAGCTCGAGCTGAACGTCTCGTTCCACATGCCGCAGTCGATGGGCAAGGCCTCGCTCACCGACAGCGCCGCCGCGCGCATGCGCGAGCATGTCCTGCTGATCGAGGACGTTCTGCGCACGATCGTGCGGGACGGCGTGGTCAGCGGCGACTTCGCCGCTGACCTCGACATCGACGCGACCGTGCGGGTGGTCAACTCCCTGCTGGTGGGCTCGACCGCGCGCCGGTTCTCGGCGTCCGCGCTCGAGGATTTCGTGCTGCGGGGCCTCGGAGCCCAGGCCTGACCCTTCCCCCGGCCCATCACGAGCCAGGAGCCAGGAACCAGGAACCAGGAACCAGGAACCAGGAACCAGGATCAGCCCTCGGAGTCGCGCCCCGAGTCCTTCTCGGCCGCCGCCCGGCGTGCGCCGCGCTTGGACCTGGCGGACTTGCGCGCCGGGACCGTGACCTGCCGGGAGGACTCGCCCTCGGACTCCCAGTCCATGGCGTCCAGGGTGTCCTCCGGGCCCTCCTCGGCGCGGGCGAACAGCGGCTTGGAGATCTCCCCCTCGCCATCTTCGAGGTCGACCTCTGTGGCGGTCGCGGAGACCACCCAGCAGGTCAGCGCGATCACCAGGGCGACCACGGCGATCCCCCAGCGCAGGAAGACGTTGGTCCCGTCCGTGGCCATGCCGACCACGGAGCTCACGACGAGCGCGGCGAGGAGCGAGGTGACCAGCACCAGCGGCAGCGCCACGGACCCGATCGCGGCTCGCAGCGTCCCGGTGAGCACGGCGCCGCCCAGCGCGCCGGAGTGGCCCCAGGAGCCCGGGCCGCCGTAGCGTCCCTGGCCGATGACCGTGGAGGCGTTCGCGAGGGTCGAGCCGGCGCCGAGGGTCCAGAGACCGAGTGCGGCAGCGCTCAGCACCACGCCGACCACGAGGCCCGGGAGGGCTGCGGGGCCCAGTCCGAACCCGGCGACGAGCGGCATCAGCACGACGACCACGAGGGCCGGCAGCACGGCGCGGCGCACCATCTCGGGCAGATCGTCCAGGTTCACGCCGCTGCGCTTCTCGAGCATCGCGGCGCGGGTCTCGACCACGGCCTCGGCTCCGAGCCGGCGCGCGCCGTCCAGCAGGCACGAGGTCACCAGCAGCACGGTGAGCACGCCCAGTCCCACGCCGGCCAGCACGGGCAGCGAGGCGGGGCTGAGGGCATGGAGCGCCCGGTCCTCCCAGACCGTCGTCGCACGGGCGGCGGTCTGCAGCGCGTTGACCACGGGCCACAGCGCCGCGAGGGCGGTCAGGACGCCGGCGAGCAGCATCGCCGCCCGGGGGCCGGTCGCCGCTCCGGACGCGGCATCGCGGAGCCCGCGCTCGATGCCGGGGCGGTCCACCAGGCTGGGTGCCATCAGCGACCCGGCGTAGGCCACGGCCACCACGAGGGCGCCGAGGCCGGCCTGGGCCAGCAGGGCGAGGGCCAGGGTGGGGACCCCGGCGCTGAGCACGGAGATCACGCCGGCGATGACGATCACCAGGGCGAGCGCGCCCGCTGCGATCAGCGCGGTCGAGCCGAGAGCGGAGGTCACGCCGAGGGCGCCACCGGTACGGCTGGTGCGGGCGGCCCGCAGCACGGTCCCGCCCGTGCGGTGACCGGTGCGGTCCAGCAGCAGCACCGCGGCCAGAGCGGCCAGGACGCCGAGGCCCAGGGACGCGGCCACGACGGTGCTCGGGGACACGGTGTACAGGGTGAGCACGTCGAGGAAGGCGCTCGCGTCACGGGTCTCGTCCGTGGTCTCGATCCACTGGCCCATGTCCGCCACGGCCTGCTCGATCTGCGGCTCCAGCTGCGCGCGCGGGAGCGGTTCGGGGCCGGCCACGGCCGGGTCCGTGAAGTTCTCCATGCCGACCTGGGCGAAGCGCAGCTCCTTGTAGGCCGACGGGAGCCACAGCGCTGCCGCGACGACCATGCCGACGCCGCCGAGCACGGCCGGGACGAGACCGCCCAGGCGCAGCGCTCCGCGTTCGTGTCCGGCGCTGCCCAGGTGCGGGACCACGGCGACGACGCCGGCGGCGAGCATCGCGACGCCGAGCGCGAGCAGGACCACCAGGATGCCCTCGCCGGCCAGCACGGGGACTCCCAGCAGGATGCCCAGCGCCGCGGCGGCGGAGGTCAGGGCGACGAGGTCGGCGCTCAGCCCCGCCCCGCGCCGGAACATCCGAGAGGCCCGCAGGTGGGGCATGCCGAGGTTGTCCTCGTCATCGGCGCCGATCTCGTGCTCGTCGGTGCCGACCAGGACGGTCGCGGCGGCGGCCGCCGTGTCCAGCGGCGCCGAGGTCACGCGGATCGCGAGCGCCGAGATCGCGGCGCCGGCGGCCAGGGCCAGGAGGGCCGAGGAGCCGGAGGCGTGCAGGAACCACACGACGAGGACGATCGGGAGGATCGCGACCGCGAGCGCGCCGGTGACGGCGAGAGCCCCCAGACGCGAGATCAGCGCGGGCCGCCGCTCCGTGTCGAGCCCGAGGGCGGAGAGCTGCACGGCCAGTCCGCGCCAGGCGGCGAAGGGACCCAGCAGCAGCCCCACCAGCATCATCGCCGAGCGCAGGATGCGGTCGTCGGTCGATCCGGGTACCAGGTACAGCAGCACCAGAGCGGGCAGACCCACCCACAGGATGAGGGAGCCGGCAGCCGTCAGCTGCCTCCCGAGGCTGCGGCCGAGGCCGTCGTCCATCTCGGGTGCGTCCTCGTCGCGGCGCAGGCGGCTGGGGACGACGGCGCCGGCGACCAGCGCGGCGACGGCGAGGACGCCGAGCACCAGGAGGGTCACGGCGATGTCGTCGCCCAGGGGGAATTCGGTGATCAGGTCCACAGGTCAGCTTCCGACGTCGGGGCTCAGCGGGGTCAGCGGTCGACTCAGGCGAGCAGGGACAGGTCCAGATGGGTCGGGGCGCCGTCGACGACACGGATCGGCACGCCCCAGTCCTGCTGGTGCATATGGCAGGCCGGGAACTCCACGGCCGGATCCGCATCGCAGGAGGCGGCGCGCGCGTTCACGTGCAGGACGCCCTCGGAGTAGGCGGGGTCCAGCTCGAGCGTGCGCTCGAGGTCGGTGCCCACTCCGCTGCCGGCGGTGAGCATGGCCGACGGGGTGGTCGAGACCGTCACCTGGGTCGACGGGCCCAGGGAGTTGTCGAGCTTGTGGCCCTCGGGAGGGGTGAACAGGACGCGCACGGTGAGGGGGCCGGGGCCGACCTCCGTGACCGGCCGCTCGGAGCGCAGCGCGCCCTTGTCCAGGACACGCTCGGCGGCCTTGGCGACCGGCACCCAGGTGACGCGATGCGCCCCCGACTCCACGACGATCAGCTGGCCGATGCCGTCGACCGGCGGGCCGACGATCGCCGCGGAGGGCTCGTCGAGATCGGTCGCGACCGTGACGACGGTGACCTCGGCGGTCACCTCGGGGTCCTGGAGGTCATGCTCCTCGATGATCCGGATCGCGCCGTTGTACGTGTCGGCCACGGCGATCCTGCCGTCGGGCAGGGCGGTGACCGCGAGGGGGTGCTGGAGCCGGGCGACGCCGTCGGGCCCGGCGGGGCCGTCGACGTGGCCGAAGTCGAACAGGCCCTGGCCCACGAGGGTGCCCACCTGCATGGTGTGGGGATCCAGGATGCGCACGGCAGAGGTCTCGGAGTCGGCCACGGCGATCCGCCCGTCGGGCAGCTCGTCCAGACCCGAGGGCTGCGCCCACCAGGAGGTGACGGCCGGGCCGTCGACCAGGCCTTCCTGGGTGGTGCCCGCGAGCACGAGGAGCGCGCCGGTGACGGGGTCGTAGGTCCACAGCTGGTGGATGCCGGCCATCGCGATCACGGCCCGGTTCAGGACGTGGGACCAGGTGAGGTCCCACGGGGTGGAGAGCGCGTAGTCGCGGGCATCGCCCTCGCCCCGGGGCAGGGGCTCGCCCTGCATCCACTGGGCTCCGCTGCCGGCCACGGTGAACACCTCGGTCGCCGTGCGGGAGCGCAGCAGGCGATCCTGGCCCACCTTCACCCCGCGCAGGAGGTGGTTGGCTGTATCGGCCACCAGCAGGTCGTAGCCGACCTCGACAGCGACCTCGTGCGGGAGGGCGAGCACGCCGTTGGGTTCGGTGAACTGGGCGGTCTCGGAGTCGCCGTCGGTGTGGCCGCGGGTGCCGGTGCCGATCACCTCGTCGACCGTCTGGCCGTCGTCCTGGAAGACCACCAGACGGTGCTGACCGGCGTCGGAGACCACGAGGCGGCCATCGGGCAGCGGCGTGAGCTTCGAGGGGAACCGGAGGGTCTGCGGGGTCCGTTCGGTGAGCACCGTGGGCGCAGGACCGCGCCGCAGGGAGCTGTCCGCCTCCCCTTCGGCCACGAGCCGCTCGATCAGCTGGTCGAGGTTCGCGGCGTGCCCCTCGCCGGAGAGGTTGCCGGCGATGCGTCCGTGCGTGTCGAGCACCATCAGGGTGGGCCAGGCGCGGGCGCCGTACTCGGTCCAGGTCTCCAGCTCCGGGTCGTCGATGACCGGGTGGGTGACCTCGTAGCGCTCGATGTTCGCGGCGAGCGCGTCCGGGTCCTTCTCGAACTCGAACTTCGGGGAGTGCACCCCGATGACGACGAGCTCATCGGCCCACTTCTCCTCGAGCGGCCGCAGCTCGTCGAGGACATGCAGGCAGTTCACGCAGCAGAACGTCCAGAAGTCCAGCAGCACGATCTTGCCGCGCAGGGATTCCAGATCGAGGTCGACGCCACCGGTGTTCAGCCAGCCGCGGCCGCGCAGAGCGGATCCATGGGCTCGGGCTGTCAGCGGCGCGGAGGGGTCGTCGTGCGGAGTGGTCATGGGGTCCAGTGAACACTGCCCCGCGGCATCGAGGCCAACTCAGGTGACATGCGTGGACATCCTCGTGCGCGAGGAGCCATGACCAGCGACGACGCGGACTCCTCGGGAACAGTTCCCGCCACGGCCCTCGCCGCCCCGCGCCCGACGGGCCTTCCGGCCCCTCTCCCCTCGGCTCTCACCAGGTGGCGATCCAGGACGCCAGCTCCGGATCGGTGAGGTCCCCCAGGACCAGATCGGCCGACGGGACGGGGTGGCCGGGCGCGGGCACGGCGATCAGGCGCAGTCCGGCGTCGCGGGCGGCCTGGGCTCCGGTCCCCGAGTCCTCGAAGGCGAGGGTGCGCACCGGATCGGCGCCGAGGGCGCGGGCCGCCGCGGCATACATGTCCGGGGCCGGCTTGGCGCGCTCGACGGTGTCCGAGGCCTCGAGCACGGTGAAATGCTCGCGCAGGCCGCCCAGGACCAGCTTCTCCTCGAGGGACTCCAGCCAGGAGTTGGAGGCGCACCCCAGCGGCACCGTCGCGCCGGTCAGGCGCACGATCTCCTCGGCGCCGGGCATCAGCCGGATCCCGGTGCCGAGCTCCCGGTCGAACTCACGGCGCAGGTCCGCATCGATGGCCTGCGGGTCCTGCCCGGCCCGCGCCGCGATCAGCGCTGCGGCGTCCTCGAGCGTGGACCCGTGCAGCGCGGCCTCGTCGGCCGCGGACAGGGTCACGCCGCGGGCGCCGACGACGGTGTCCTGGGCGCGCTGCCAGACCGTCTCGGTGTCCAGCAGCAGGCCGTCGCAGTCGAAGACGACGGCCTGCGGGGTCCAGTCGCCGAAGGCCTCCGTGAAGCGGTTCGGCGCGGAGGCTGCGCTCGTCGGGCTCATCGGGTGCTCTCCCAGCCGGCGATCCAGGTGGCCAGCACCGGGTCCGCGAGGGAGTCGAGCCGGCGCGGCGCACGCGGGTCCTGGCCGGGGATCGAGGGGACCGCGATCAGCTGCAGGCCGGCGGCGAGCGCGGCCTCGGCCCCGGTCTCGGAGTCCTCGAAGCCCAGGCACTCGGAGGGCTCGGCGCCCAGCGCCCGGGCCGCGGCGAGGTACATGTCCGGGGCGGGCTTGGGGGCGTCGACGTCCTCGATCGCGATCGAGGCGTCCACGACGTCGGCGATGCCGAGGCCGACGAGCTTGACGTCGAGCAGATCCCGCGGAGAGTTCGAGGCGACGGCGACGGGCCGCACGGCGGCGATCGCCCGCAGCGTGTCCAGGGCGCCGGGGATGGGGGTCAGCTTCTCGCCGACGGTGCGTCGATGCTCCTCCACCAGCTCCTTCCCGACCTCCACGGGGTCCTTGCCCACAGCCTCCGCGATGGTGACCACCACGACCTCGGCGGCCCGACCGGTGATCGCGCGACGGGTCGCAGGATCCAGGGCGGCGCCGTGGCGGGCGAGGTACCGATCCTGGAGGGCCACCCACTGGCCCTCGGTGTCCACGAGGAGGCCGTCGCAGTCGAAGATCGCCGCGGCCGGGGTCCAGACCGGGGGCCATGCGGCGAGCGGTGAGGGCGGCAGGGTCGCGAGGTCGGAGTTCATGCCTGCCAGCCTATCGACGATGCCTGCATGCCCGCTCCGCGAGCCGTCGTCCCGCAGGCCGCGGTCAGCTCGCGGCGACGAGTCCCTGCTCGATGTCGGCGAGGATGTCGTCGATGTGCTCGATGCCGACGCTGAGGCGCACGAAGCCGGGCTCGATGCCGGCGGCGCGCTGCTCGTCCTCGGAGAGCTGGGAGTGCGTGGTCGAGGCGGGGTGGATGACGAGGCTGCGCACGTCGCCGATGTTGGCGACATGGGAGTGCAGGGTCAGCGCGTCCACGAAGCGTCGGCCGGCCTCGAGCCCGCCGGGCAGGACGAAGCCGAGCACGCTGCCCGCACCCTTGGGGAGGTACTTGTCGGCGGTCGCCTTGTACGGCGAGGAGTCCAGGGAGGCCCAGGTCACCGAGGCCACACGATCGTCGGCCTCGAGGGTGTCGGCGACGGTGCGGGCGTTGGAGAGGTGGCGCTCCATGCGCAGCGGCAGCGTCTCCAGGCCCTGCCCGATGAGGAAGGCGTTGAACGGGGAGACGGCGGGGCCCAGGTCGCGCAGCAGGTTGGTGCGGGCACGCGTCGCGAAGGCGGCGGGCAGGCCGGCGAAGACGAGACCGTTGTAGGACTCGTCGGGCTCGTTGAAGTGCGGGTACTTCTCGGCATGGGCGGCGAAGTCGAAGCTGTCGCCGTCCACGATCACACCGGCGATCGAGGTGCCGTGGCCGCCGAGGAACTTCGTGGCGGAGTGCACGACGACGTCGGCGCCGTGCTCGAGCGGGCGCAGCAGGAACGGGGTGGCGACCGTGTTGTCGACGACCAGCGGCACTCCGATCTCGTGGGCGACGTCGGCGATGGCGCGCAGATCCGGGATGTCCTGCTTGGGGTTCGGGATCGACTCGACGAAGAAGGCGCGGGTGGTCTCGTCGGCCGCCGCCCGCCAGGAGGCGGGGTCTGTGGGATCTTCCACCCACTGCGGGGTGATGCCCAGGCGGCTCAGGGTGTGCTTGAACAGGTTGTACGAGCCGCCGTACAGGCTCGGGGAGACCGCCACGGAGTCCCCGGCGCCGGCGAGGTTCAGGATCGACAGCGTGATGGCGCTCTGCCCGGAGGCGACCAGCAGGCCGGCGGCGCCGCCCTCGAGGGCCGCCACCCGGTCCTCGACCGCACCCTGGGTGGGGTTGTTGATGCGCGAGTAGATGGGGCCGGCCTCGGCGAGCGCGAAGCGGTCCGCGGCGGACTCGGCGCTCGGGAACACGAAGCTCGTGGTCTGGTGGATCGGGAGCGCACGCGATCCGGCGTCGGAGTCCGGGGTCTGGCCGGCATGGATCGTGAGGGTCTCGAACTTCTGGGGCTGCGCGGGCGTGGCAGACATGGTGGCTCCTTCGGAAGACGGGTTCGTGCCCAGCGTGGCCGATACCCGCGGTGTCGGCGAGGAACATGAACCTGTGTGACGGCGGAGGCCTGTCCTGCCGCCTCGACCGGTCAGCCGCCCGGTGCGAGCACCTCCTCGACCGGTCAGGTGCCCAGTGCGAGCACCTCTCCCTGCCAGCGGCTGCGCAGCCAGCGGTCGTGCGAGGCGATCAGCACGGTGCCGCCCCAGTCCTCGAGGGCCTTCTCGAACCGGGTCGCGGTGACCAGCGCCAGGTGGTTGGTGGGCTCGTCGAGCACGAGCAGCTCGGGCGGGTCCAGCAGCAGCGCCGCGAGCATCACGCGGCGCAGCTGCCCGCGGGAGAGCAGGTCGAGCGGTCGCGTGAGGTCCCGTGGGTGCACGAGTCCGAACAGCTCGGGCACGGCGCCGTCCTCGGGCGGCGGCTCCTCGGTGCCGGCGGCGGCCGCCCGCAGGTGGGCGCCGACGGTGCGGCCGGGCACGGCCTCGTCGTCCTGCCCCAGATGGCCGATGCGCAGGCTGCGTGGTCGGTCCACGCTGCCCGACGTCGGGTCGAGCAGTCCCGTCACCGTGTCCAGCAGGGTGGATTTCCCCGAGCCGTTGGCACCGGTGACCAGCAGCCGATCGCCTGTCGAGAGGCTGAAAGAGGTCGGGGCGAGCCGTCCCTCGACCGCGACGCGGCTCGCGGTGAGCATCACGGAGCCGGTGCCCGCTCCCCCGCCGCGGCCGCGCCCCGGAGCATCCGGCAGGTGCGTGAGGTGCAGCTCCGCCGGGGGCTTGCGCACCTGCTCCTCCTCGAGCTGCGCGAGCCGTGCCCGGGATTCCCGCAGTCGCCGCGAGACCACGGCGGCATTGCGGTCCGCATAGAACTTCTTCGAGGCCCGTGCTTCCGTGCGGGGCGCCGCACCGGCGTGTCCGACGGTCTCGGAGTCCTTCACGGCCCGGCGGAGCACGGTGAGCTCCTCCTGCTCGGTGCGGAAGCGGTGCTCCCAGCGATCACGGGCCTCGAAGCGCGCCAGCAGGTAGTCGCTGAACCCTCCCGTGTACACGCTGAGGCCGCCGATCTCGGTGCGCAGCGGGGACTCGGCGGGGTCCATGTCCAGCTGCGCCGTCGTCGCGTCGTCGAGGAAGGCGCGGTCGTGGCTGGCGATCAGCACCGGTCCGGGATGGGCGGCGATCGCTGCCGTGAGGAAGGCCGCGCCGTCGTCGTCGAGATGGTTGGTGGGCTCGTCGAGCAGCCAGGTGGTGGGGCGCGAGATGAGCAGATGCGCGAGCGCGAGACGCTCGCGCTGGCCGCCGCTGATCGACCCCAGGGCGGTGAGCGGGTCGATGCCGGCGAGGCCGAGCCCGGCCAGCACGGTCTCCGCCCGCTGGTCGGCGTTCCAGACATCGGCCAGGGTCGCCTCGGCGAGCAGCTCGTCGAAGCGACGGCTCGCCTCCGGGGTGGGATCGCCACCGCCGGCGCCGAGGGCCTCCCCCGCCTCGGCGAGCTCCCGTTCGAGACGGCGCGAGCGGTCCAGGGCGTCGGCGACGACGGCTGCCAGGGTCGCCTCGGATCCGAAGGGCAGCTCCTGGTGGAGCACGCCGAGGGGGCCGGGGGCCGATACCGCGCCGCCGTCGGGTGCGAGGTCGCCGGACAGCACGCGGAGCAGCGTGGACTTGCCGCTGCCGTTCTCGCCGAGCAGGCCGGTGGGCCGGCCGGCGGGCACCACGAGGCTCACGTCCGTGAGGACGCGGCGGTCGGGGAACGAGAAGGAGATCCCGTCGGCCCGCAGATGCAGGGCGGGGTCGCCGGTGCCGGTCGGGGCAGCGGCGAGCGCAGAGGGGTTCAGGGGTGATGAGGGCATGGATCAGCTCCGGTTCGCGAGGGCGCGTGTGGGTCAGGGGCTGATCAGAGCTTCACGGGGACGAGTGTAGGAACCGGCTCGAGCGGGAGTCCAGGGAATTACCGCGGACGTGCGGCCACCCGGTCTCAAGGCTGCTTGGCGAGCGCGGCGACGGCCGAGCGGATGCCGGCGGGGTCACCGGCGCGCCGCGGATCCCGAGGATAGTCGGCGAGGGCGGCGGCCGCGCGGTCGACGTCGGCCCCGGAGAGCAGGGCGACCAGCGCGACGCGCACGCTGCCGCCGGCGGCCTGGAGCACCCGCCCGGCCTCCTCGGCGCTGGCGCCGCTGGCCTGGACGAGGATCCGCACAGTGCGTCCCACGAGCTTCGCGTTGGTGGGACGCACATCGATCATGAGGTTCCCGTAGGTCGTGCCCAGGCGCACCATCATGGCGGTGGACAGGGCGTTCAGGGTGAGCTTCTGGGCGGTGCCGGCCTTCATGCGCGTCGAGCCCGTGACCACCTCGGGGCCCACGTCCAGCAGGATCGGGATGTCCGCGTCACCGGCGAGCTCGGCCCGAGGATTCGCGGAGATCAGCGCGGTGGGCATCCCGGCGGCCCGGGCGGCCTGCAGCGCCCCGCGCACGAACGGGGTGCGCCCGCTCGCGGCCAGGCCGATCACGACGTCGCCTGCGACGCACACCTCGTGCACGAGCGCGGCTCCTGCCTCGGCATCGTCCTCGGCTCCCTCCACGGCGGTGAGGAACGCTCCGGCGCCACCGGCGAGGTGGGCGGCGACCATCGACTCGTCCGCGTTGAAGGTGGGGGCGAGCTCGACGGCGTCCAGCACCGCGAGCCGACCCGAGGTGCCGGCGCCCAGGTAGTGCACGGTCCGCCCCGCGGCGATCGCCCCCACGCAGACCTCGACCAGCTCGGAGATCGGGCCGGCCTGCTCCTGCACCGCGCCGGCGACCGTCGCATCCTCGCCCAGGATCACGTCGACCATGCCGCGGGCGTCCAGGGAATCGAGCTCGGCGCTGGCCGGGTTGCGCTCCTCGGTGGGGGAGGACAGATCCACGAGATCGAGGGGGATGGCGGCGTCGTCGGGGCGGGGATCGGTCACGGGGGCTCCTGGGGTCGGATCGAGGTCGTCGTGGGCACCGGTCGGTGAGAGGCGGGCCGAGGAGGATCGCGCTGCAGGATCATCCGTGACCCCGGAACGACCTCGCCGCCACGGACCAGGGTAGCCAGTGATCCCCCCGGGGCCTGCCCTCCCGCGCCGAGGTGCCTCCCGGTGACTGCTCCCCGTGGTGGCTCCCGGCGCTGGTGCCCGGTGACGCCCCGCGACAGCTCCAGGTGGCGGCTCCGCGGGAGGCGCGGCCGCCTTACGATGGGGATCCGCGACGAGGGGGATCCGCGCGGAGAATCGCCGGAGGGAGACCACCATGGACGCTGAGACGACCACGTCGACGCCCGTCGTCATCGCCGGGGACATCGGGGGCACCAGCTCACGCCTGGTCCTCGCACCGCTCGTCGGAGACGCGATCGCGGAGGCGGAGGGCCCCGGCGCGAACCTGCGCTCCTCGGGAGCTGCGGCGCTGGACCATATCGCCGAGACCGTCCGCGAGGTCCTCGCATCGGGCCGACGCACGCTGGGTGAGGGCCTTGAGGTCGCGGCGGTCGCGCTGGGCATCTCCGGGGCCGGGCCGGCGCGGGCCGACGAGGTGCAGCGCGCCGTGGCCGAGCGGCTCGCGCAGCTGGGCATCGACGCCCGACGGATCCTGATCACCGACGACCTCCGCACCGCCTTCCTCACCGGGGGGGTCGGGGACGACGGCCTGCTCGTGCTCGCGGGCACGGGCGCGGTCTCCGTGCGCTTCCAGGGCCGGGAGGCGGTCGCTCGCCGCGACGGGATGGGCTGGCTGCTCGGCGACATCGGCTCCGCCGTCTGGCTGGGCCGACGCACCGTGCAGGCGGTGGCCGCCGACCTCGACAGCCGGGGACGGCGCACCCTGCTCACCGAGTCGCTCGGCGACATGCTCGACCTCGACCTCCGCGATGGGCTGCTGCCGCCCTCCCCCACCGGCGATCCCCGCCAGGACCTGATCCGCGCTCTGGACGATGTGCTGCCCTCCGGCTCCCCCGCCGCGCTGGGCCGCTTCGCACGGCTGCCCGGCGCGCTCCCCGAGGATCCTGCGGCCCGGGAGATCCTCGATACCGCCATCCGGCACGTCATGGACACCGTGCGCCACCTGGATCCCGACTGCGGCCTGCCCGTGGTGCTGGCCGGTTCCGTGCTCGCCACCGCCGGCCCGATCCACGACGAGGTGATCATCGGGCTCGAGGCCGACGGGCGCCGCTACACCACCGCGCCCACCGGCCTTCCCGGCGCCCTGCAGCTGGCGCGCGAGAAAGCCGCAGCCGTGCTGCCATGACGTCCTCCGGCGCGCCGATGAACCGCCCGCGAGCTGTGGCCCGCCCCCGCGTCCCGCGCGCGGTCGGCCTCCTGACGACGTCTCGGGTGGAACCCGCGGGGCGGGCGGAGCTCCGCCGTCGCGCCGAGGCAGCAGAGCTCCCTGGCGGGGAGCCCTCTGCCACGGAGCTGACGGCCCCGAGCTTGACCTCCCGACCATCGGCCCGTCGATCGCGGCTCGCCCGCTGGTTCCGCCGGCTGCGCAGGCCACGCCCTGTGCGCGACCGGTTCCTCTCGGAGAACCTCCGCGTCGCCGTCCCCCTGCTCCTCGCCTTCCCGGCGGGCATGCTCATCTCGCTCGTCGTCGTCCCGAGGCTGGGCGGACCCGGCCTCGGCGGCGACGACGAGAGCCTGTCCGCCCTCCTGCTGCTGCTGATCGTCGTGATCTCGCTGCACTCCCTGCTGTTCTCGGGCCTGACGTACTACGCGCTGACCGGTCAGCCGCGGGAGCGATTCGTGGGGACCGCCCGGCTGTCCCGGACGCGCAAGCAAGTGGGGCTGTACCGGTGGTCCGTCGGGCGCAGCGGGGCCAGCGGCGAGGTGCTGCAGCTCCTGCTCACCGCAGCCCTCGCCATCGGACTGCTGGTCACCCGGCCCGCAGGGGTGCCGATCCAGGTCCTGCTCGCGGTGACGGTCGCCGCCGTGATCACCGCCTGGATCGGCACCGTGATGACCTTCGCCGTCGAGTACGCCGCGGAGGACGCCCATGGCGAGGCCTTCGCGATGGCGGGCACCTCAGGACCGGATCGGACCCTTGCGGACTATGTGTACGGCGCAGTCATGATCCAGGCCTCCAGCGGCGCCTCGGATCTGGTTCCGCTGCGACCGAGTGCCCGTCGCCTCGTGCGCGACCATGTGATCCTCGCGCACGTCACCAGCACGATCATCATCACCCTGGGAGTCTCCGCGCTGCTGACCAGCTTCAGCTGAGATGCCGAGCGGGACGCGAGCGCGAGATCACGCAGGCAGGGCGTCCTGCGAAGTCCGGTCCGGTGGGAGACTGGTGACCCCTAGAATGGCCAGCGTCCGCCCGCCGCTGAGCCGGGTGTCCGGGGAACGTCCCGGGCACCGCGCGCCGCCCGACTCGGAAGGCTCTATTCGATGCCCGACCATCACGACCAGATCCCCAGCCGCGAGAAGGTGCTGATCATCGGTGCCGGTCCTGCGGGCCTTGCGGCCGCAGCGGCCCTGAAGGCGCTGGAGGTCCCCTTCGACCTGGTCGACCGTGCCAAGCACGTCGGCGGAATCTGGAACGAGGAGCGTGCGGACTCCCCGATCTGGCCCTCGATGGAGATGATCTCCTCCCGGGAGTTCACCCAGTACGAGGACATGCTGCAGCCCGTGGCCTTCCCGGAGTTCCTCAGCCCCGGGCACATGGCGAAGTACCTGCGCGCCTATGCCGCCCGCCACGAGCTGACCGCTCACTTCCGCCCCGGGATCGACGTGCGCTATGCCCGTCCGTTCGAGGACGGCGTGTGGCAGGTCGAGCTGTCCACCGGCGAGGTCCTGATCTACCGCGCGGTGGTCTCGGCGCACGGGATCGCCGAGCGGCCGCATCGCCCCGACTGGGCCGCCGACGTCCCGAAGTCCGTGCAGGTCATCCATTCCAAGGACTGGACCGGGCCCGACGGGCTCGAGGGCAAGCGGGTTCTCGTGGTCGGCTCCGGCCAATCCGCGGCGGATATCTCCGTCGACGCCGCCCGCCGCGCCCTCGAGGTGCGCTGGTCCATCCGGACCGGCCACTGGGTGGTGCCCCGCCGCATCGGCGGGGTGCCCGGAGACGTCGCCGCATCCCGTGAGCCCGCACTGCTGGGCGGCCTCAACGAGAAGATCGCCGAGGCCGTCGTGAGCCGCACCGTCGGCGCTCCGCAGGATGCCGGCCTGCCCGAGCCCGTCGCGCCCTTGCTCGAGGACTCGGTGATCATCTCCGATGATGTCCTCGCCCGCGTGCGGGAAGGGCGCATCACCCCCGCCGGCGCGGTCACCAGCGTCACCGAGGACGGCACCGTCTTCCACGACGGCCCTGCCCACCACGCCGGGCACCTGCGCTACGCCCCGAACCTGATCGTGCTCGCGACCGGCTACGAATCCGGTGCCGGCCACCTTCCCGAGGACGTCGTGCCCCGCACCGCGGGCGGTGACCTCGACCTGTTCCTGGGAGCCTTCCCCCGGGGCCGCGACGATCTTGTGGTGCTCGGTCAGCAGCGGGTCGCCGGTGGCGCCCTGCCCGTGCTGGTCGAGCAGGCCGATGTGGCCGCCTATGTGCTGGCGGCGACCCTGGAGGACAGCTCCTCGGCGTTGCGGAGGTTCCAGCAGCTGCGCGCCGGATCCGAGAGCGCCGTGCCCGTGACGGACTCCTCGGCCGGCGCCGGGGTGCTGGGTCGCCTCAGCGGCGTGTTCGGCGCGCACAAGGTGACCGCCCGCGCCACCGCCACGACGCCCGGGACCGGGGAGAAGCTGGTCCCGGCCGCGGACCGCGACACCCTCCTGGCGCGTCTGCGCTCGGTCCGGGACCTCTTCGCCTGACCTGCTCTGCAGCGCGTCAGCTCGGCTGGGCCCGGCGCCTGCTGAGGTCCCCCGGCGAGCGATTGCCGAGGTCCCTCAGCGAGTGCTCGTCGGTGCCGCGACCGGCGTCGCGGCAGGTGCGTCGGCGACCGTCCCGTGTCCGCGCAGCGCGATCGTCGCGCCGAGCCCGGTCACCACGCTCACCACGAGCACCCCGATCCCTCCACGCTGCTGATCGGCGAGTGCGTCGGGCAGCCAGGTGCGACCGGTCGCGCCGAACCAGCTCGCAGCCAGGAGCAGGTCGGTGCTGAGCAGGAGGATCCCTGCCGCGAGGCCGAGCGCGCACGGTGCCGCCGCGGCGAGCGCACGCCGGCGGGTGCCCGGCACGGTGCGCACGGCCAGCGTCATCAGCACCCCGCCGCACAGCGCCAGCATCTGCAGCGCCAGGTGGGCGGCGTGCCCGTCGAGCGCGATACGCAGGAACGGTCCCGCATAGGCGGCACCGAGGAGCGCCACCGGGGCGGCCGCCACCAGCGCCGCGAGCCACACCCGAGGGGCCAGGAGACGGCGCAGCAGCCCCGGAATCGTGACCGCGCTGCCGATGAGCACCCCGGCGACGGCCAGCAGCAGCACGTGCTGCAGCAGATGTGCCGAGACCAGCACCTTCCCGTACACGTTCAGCGGGCCGCTGGTCAGCAGCACCAGCGTGAGCCCACCGAGGACCAGTCGGATGCTCGCGGCGCGATCGCGCCGCGGGCCCCGCGGCCGCCACCACACCAGCAGCAGCACGCAGGCGAGCATCATCCCGAAGGGATCAGGGCGCCAGGCCGTGAGCACCGTCCCCAGGTCCGGGGCGCCGGGCAGCGGATATCCGGTGAGCACCCCGGCGGGACCTGCCGGCGGGGTGCCGGCGTCGGCCGGAGGCGGCGAGGAGCTCATGGCGGCGGCGATCGCGACGGCCAGCCCCATCAGCGCGAGCTCGAGCCCGGCGAGCCGCCGATAGGTGCCCGCCGCCTGTGTGCCGGCCGCGCTGGAACCGAAACCGGTCGCGACCTGTCGGCGCTGGAGCGCGCCGAACACCGCCAGGACGATCAGCAGCACCGCCTTGGCGACCCCGAGCTGCACATAGGCGCTGGTGAGGATGTCCGACGGGGAGTTCATGCGCACCACGAGGGCCCACGCGCCGCTCAGCGCGAGCGCGATCCAGCAGATCAGGGCGAGATGGGAATAGCCGCGCACCACGGCCATGTCGTCCCGCGAGGTGGCCGGCAGCAGCTGGAGGACCGCGAGGCCGCCCAGCCAGATGCCGACCGCGAGCAGGTGCACGAGCATGGTCGAGGTGGCGACCTCGTGGTCCTCTCCCCCGCCGGCGTGCCCCGTCATGGCGCTGGAGAAGGCCACCAGACCCGCGGCGACCGCGACTGTCCGCGCGGTGCCGCGCGAGGTCCCGGTGACGGCGATGGTGGTCGCGGTCGCGGCGATCGCCACGGCGGTCACGAGCCAGATGCCGAGATCGGTCGCGAGGAACACGTTGAGGTCGGAGCCGAAACGGGCGGAGCCGACACTCTGGCCCGTCGCCACCGCATAGGAGAAGGCCAGGGACATGCCCCGGGCGAGGGTGGTGGTCGCGGCGCCGATCGCGACCAGGGTCATCGCCCGGGCGCGGTCGGCCTGCTCCCGCAGCAGCCAGCCGCTCACCACCGCGCCGCCCAGCGTGAGGGCGGCCGCCAGGTCGGCGATCATCGAGGCGATCGGGCCGCCCGCGCGGGACAGCGCCCCCGCGTCGCGCAGCACGAGATTGTCCCCGCTGGCGGCATCGGCCGCGAGCACCGAGATCAGCGCCAGCACGAGCAGCGTGACCAGCACGAGCGCGATCACCGGTGCCGAGACGCGCCGTGGAACGGCAGCGGTCACGATGCGATCACCAGACCGATCCACAGCGCGGCCATCCCGATGCCGATCGTGAGCAGGAAGTACCCGACCGAGATCGCGAAGCTGTCGCGGCGGATCAGATCGACGACGTCCATGGCGGCGGTGGAGAGCGTGGACAGCCCTCCGCAGAAGCCGATGCCCACCAGCAGGAAGCCGAGCTCGGCCGCCCCGGAGACGGCGGACCCCAGACGGGCCACCGCGATCCCGAGCAGGAAGCAGGCGAGAGCATTGGCGAGCAGGGTCAGCCACGGCTTCATGCGCACGTCGCCCTGGTTCATGCGCCGGGCCGCGAGGCGCATGCCGACCTCGCGGAGCCACCAGCGCAGCGCCGACCCGGCGCCGCCGCCGATGCCCACCAGCAGAGTCCCCAGCAGGACGGTCCCCGCGCTCATGGCTCCTCCCCCGTGTCTCCCGCGTCCCGATCGCCGCGACCGCCATGATCTCGGTGGTCTGCGTGATCCGAGCGATCCGAGCGAGCTGAGCGAGCTGAGTGATCTGAGTGATCTGAGTGATCTGGGCGAGCCTCCAGCTCGTCGTACGTGTCCATGTCCTCGACGACGATCAGGTCGTCAGGATCCGTCGACTCCTCCGATCCCGCCGATCCCGCCGATCCCTCCGACGGACGCCGGGCGTCGAGAGCCAGGGCGGCACGTCGCCCTCCGAGGAGCCCGGCCACGGTCGCGAGCAGGCAGAGGACCACGGTGAGCAGGGCGTAGCCGAAGGCCTCCAGGGGGAAGTCCGCCCCGACCATCGCAGAGCCCTCGAGGACCACCGTGGACATCGTGGTGAACCCGCCGCAGAGCCCGACGCCGAGCAATGGCTGCACCCAGGGCCTCCCGGGCCTCGCCTCGAGCACGCCGGTGAGCGTGCCCAGCCCCAGGCAGCCCAGCAGGTTGACCCAGAGCGTGGCCCAGGGCAGCTCGACGAGGGTGGGGGTGCTGACGGTGGGGACGATCAGCACGACCGCGAACCGCAGCATGGCGCCCGCTGCCCCGCCCGCTGCGACCAGCAGTGCGATCTTCCAGGAGGGCAGCGGGACCTGCACGGGGCCGGAGCCGAAGGTGTCCGTGGTCTGGTCGACATCGTCGAACCGCAGCGCAGCCATCTCGACCGTGTGCATCCGCGGATCCTCGCGGCGCGGGATCGAGGGAGGGGGCGGGCTCGGAGTCACCGGATCAGGGTACCGAGGACAGCGCCGGGGCGATCACAGGATCCACAGGATCTGAGGTCCCTGCGCGGTTCCTCACGCGCCACAGCGCCGCACCGGTCGCTCAACCCCAGACCAGGCCCAGGGCGGGATCCTCCAGGACGGCAGAGATGTCGCGGAGCAGCTCGGAGCCGAGCGCGCCGTCGATCAGGCGGTGGTCGAAGCTCAGCGCCAGCTGGGCGACCTTGCGGATCTCGATCTTCCCATCGACCACCCAGGGCTTCTCCTTGATGGCGCCCACGCCGAGGATCACGGACTCGCCCGGGTTGAGGATCGGGGTGCCGGAGTCGATGCCGAACACGCCGAAGTTGGTGACCGTGATGGTCCCCTCCCGGGTGTCGGAGAGCGAGGTGCGCCCGGCCCGGGCGGTCTTCGCGAGGTCGTTGATCCCCTCGGCCAGCTCCCGCAGCGTCATCAGGTGCGCGTCCTTGAGATTCGGCACGATGAGCCCGCGCGGGGTCGCCGCGGCGATGCCCAGGTTCACGAAGTGCTTGTAGACGATCTCCTGGTCCTTCTCGTTCCAGGACGCATTGACCTCGGGGTTCCGGCGGATCGCGACCAGCAGCGCCTTCGCGATCACCACCAGCGGGCTGATCTTGACGTCGGCCCATTCCCGGGAACCTCGGAGGTCCGAGACGATCTGCACGGTGCGGGTCATGTCGATCTCGTTGAAGACCGTCACGTGCGGGGCGGTGAAGGCCGACGCCACCATCGCCTCCGCGGTCCGCTTGCGCACGGAGCGGATCGGCACCCGCGTGGTGCGGTCATCGCTCGTGACCCCGGCGAAGGACTGATCCCGCGTGGACTTCATCGCGCCTCCCAGGCCTTCGGGGACCTGCGGCGACTCCTCGGGGAAGTACTCGCCGTCCTGCGGGGCGCCACTGGTCGGGACGTCGCCTCCAATGGCCCGCTGCTGCGCGGCGAGCACGTCGTTGCGGGTCACGGTGCCGTCGGGGCCGGTCGCGAACACATCGGCGAGGGCGACGCCGAGGTCCCGGGCGAGCTTGCGCACCGGGGGCTTGGCGAGGATGCGGTCGATCGGCACCTGCGGGCCGTCGTCCTGTGCGCTGCGACGCCGACGGCGACGCTGCGGGGCCGCCTTCGCGCCATAGCCGACCAGGTTCTTGGGCTCGCCGTCGGCATCCGACGTTGCGGCTGGCGCAGCGTCCGTCGGGCTCTCCTGCGGAGCGACCTCGGCGGCGGTCTGCACGTCATCCGCGGCCGCAGGGGCAGTCGCCGCAGAGCTGTCCGCGCCGGCAGGCGGGGCTGCAGCTGCGGTGGTGGACGGGGCGCCGCCCCCGACGGAGGGCGCCGGCCCGCCCGCGGTGTCGACGCGGAGCAGCGGGGTGCCCACGGGGACCTCGTCGCCCACGGCCACCAGGATCTCGACCACGGTGCCGGCCACATGGCTCGGGAGCTCGACAGCGCTCTTCGCGGTCTCCACCTCGACCACCGCATCGTTGATGGCGATGGTGTCGCCCACGGCGACCTTGAGGTCGATGATCTCGGCCTCGGTCAGGCCCTCACCGGGATCGGTGAGGGCGATCGTCACGATCGAGGAGGAGGGAGTCGCAGTCTGGTCTGACTCGTGTGTCATGGGGCAATCCTTTCACGCAGGCGCGCGGACGTCAGTGCTCGAGCAGGCGGTCCACGCCGTCGAGCACGCGGTCGAGGTCGGGGAGGTAGGCGTGCTCCATGCGTGCCGGCGGGTACGGCAGGTGATAGCCGCCCACCCGCATCACGGGGGCCTCCAGGTGATAGAAGCACTCCTCGGAGATGCGGGCGGCGATCTCCCCGCCGAGCCCGCCGAGCACCGGTGCCTCGTGGGTGATCAGGAGGCGCCCGGTGCGCTTCACCGAGGCGGCGATCGTCGGATAGTCGATGGGTGCCAGCGAACGGGCGTCGATGACCTCCAGCTCGATGCCCTCCTCGGCGGCGGCCTCCGCGCTCTCGAGCGCGAGGGGCATGCTCGGCCCCCAGGCCAGCAGGGTCGCATCGGTCCCCGGACGCACCACCTGGGCCTGCCAGGGGGAGATCTCGGGGCGATGGTCGGGGTCCACGTCGCCCTTGACCCAGTACCGCTTCTTCGGCTCGAAGAGGATCACGGGATCCTCGCACTCGATCGCCTGACGGGTCATCCAGTAGGCGTCCTGCGCGTTCGAGGGGGCCAGGATCCGCAGGCCCGCAGTGTGCGCGAACAGCGCCTCCGGGCTCTCGGAATGATGCTCGATCGCGCCGATCCCGCCGCCGTGCGGGATCCGGATCACGATGGGCATGTGCACGGCCCCCGCGGTGCGGTTGTGCATCTTGGCGACCTGGGTGGTGATCTGGTTGAACGCCGGGAACACGAACCCGTCGAACTGGATCTCGACCACGGGTCGGTAGCCGCGCACGGCGAGGCCCACGGACGTGCCGACGATCCCGGCCTCGGCCAGCGGGGTATCGACCACGCGCTGGCCGCCGAACTCGGCGTGCAGGCCGTCGGTGACGCGGAAGACGCCGCCGAGCACGCCGATGTCCTCACCCATCAGCAGCACCTTGTCATCCGCGTGCATCGCGTCGCGGAGCCCTGCGGTGATCGCCTTGGCGATCGGGAGGTTGGTGGTCGACGTCGCGCTCATGCGTGCTCCCCCGTCTGCTCGGCGTCCTCGTCATCGTCCTCGAACTGCGCGATGTACTCCAGATACTGGTCGCGCTCGGCCTCGACGATCGGGTGGGGCTCGGCATAGGCATGGGTGAACATGCCCACCGGGTCCGGATCCTCCATGCCGTGGATGTGGTGGTGCAGCTGCATCGCGAGGTCGTGGGCCTCCTCGTCGCAGCGGGCGATGAACGCCTCGTCGATCTCCCCGAGCTGCTCGAGGTGGCGGCGCAGGCGCAGGATCGGATCCTTCTCGCCCCACTCCTCCTCCTCGGAGGACGGGCGGTAGCGGGAGGCGTCATCACTCGTGGTGTGGGCGGCCATGCGATAGGTGACGGCCTCGATGAACCGCGGGCCCTCCCCCGCGCGGGCGGCGTCCAGGGCGGTGCGCACGGCGCCGAGCACGGCGAGCACGTCGTTGCCGTCGACCCGCACCGAGGGGATGCCCCAGCCGCGCGAGCGCTGCGCGAGAGGCACTCGCGACTGCACCGAGGTGGGCACGGAGATCGCCCACTGGTTGTTCTGGGTGAAGAAGACGACCGGGGCCTGGAAGGAGGCGGCGAAGGTGAAGGACTCCGAGACCTCTCCCTCGCTCGAGGCGCCGTCGCCGAACAGCGCGAGCACGGCGGTGTCGGTCTCGGGGTCGCCGGTGCCGACGACGCCGTCGCGCTGCAGCCCCATGGCGTAGCCGACGGCGTGGGGCGCCTGGGAGCCGAGCACGATCATGTAGGGGTGGGTGCGCAGCGCGTTCGGGTCCCAGCCGCCGTGGCTTACCCCGCGGTACGACTCCAGCAGGCGCCACGGCTCGATGCCGCGGGCCCAGGCGATCCCGTGCTCGCGATAGGTGGGCACGAGGTAGTCCTGCTCGCGGGAGGCATGGCCGGCGCCGATCTGCGCGGCCTCCTGCCCCAGCGCGCTCGCCCACAGGCCGAGCTGGCCCTGACGCTGCAGGTTCGTCGCCTCGAGGTCCGCCCCACGGATCATCACCATGTCGCGGTAGTAGCCGCGCAGGCGCTCCGGGGAGGCAAGGTCGTCCTCGCCGCCGGAGCCGGCCAATGCGGCGTCGAGGTCTGCGTGCGGGGTGCGGGTGCCATCGGCTGCGAGGAGCTGGACCATCGGCTCCTGGGCCGCGACATCGGGGATCGTGGATCGGAAAACACTCACGGCGGGAGCGTAACCTACGGTGCCGTAAGGAGGAAAGAGGCCCTGCTCAGCGGTGCGTCGTGCGCGTCGATCGGCCCGGGACGATCTCGAGGCGGCCGACGGGGACCTCGTCGGCAGGGCCGTGCGGCAGCGCGCTCAGGCCGCGCGGCGGGGTGAGGGATCCGAGCACGCGCGGGCCGCGCGCACCGGTGTGGGCGGGACCGTCGGGGCCGGCCAGGGTGCCGGGCAGACCGTGGGCGCCAAGGTAGCCGAGCAGGGCGATCAGCAGAGCCTCCTTGCCGTCGGCCGGGATCCCCAGCTCATCGGCGTCCAGCAGCGGCACCGGGCCCAGGTGGTGGGCGAGACGCTCGCGCAGGAGCGGATTGCGGATCCCGCCGCCGGAGGCCACCACCCGGCTCGCGCCGAGCTCGCGGATCGCCTGCGAGATGGTCACGGCGGTGAGCTCGGTGAGGGTCGCGAGCAGGTCGGGCAGGGCGAGCGCGTCCGCCGCGTCCCGCCCGAGCAGTCGGCGCACGTACTGGCCGTCGTAGTGCTCGCGCCCGGTGGAGCGCGGCAGCGGCTGCGCGGAGAAGGGATCAGCGAGCAGGGCCTGCAGGGCGGGGCGGTCGACGGTGCCGGTGCGCGCGATCAGGGCGTCGTGGTCCGCGGCGCGGCCGGTCGCGGCGTGGACGGCGGCGTCCAGCAGAGCGTTCCCCGGCCCGATGTCCCCGGCGATCACCTCTCCCGGCCCGTTCCCACCGCCCACCAGGCTCACGTTGGAGATCCCGCCGATGTTCAGCACGGCGGTGCGCTCCTCGGGGTCGCCGCCGAGCAGCAGCTGGTCCAGCAGCGGTGCCAGGGGCGCGCCCTGACCTCCGGCGGCGACGTCCGCGCTGCGCAGGTCGTGGATCACAGGGAGGCCGGTGGCCTCGACGAGGCGGGAGGGGTCCCCGATCTGCAGGGTGCTGAGCGTGCGACCGTCCTGGACGTCGTGGTACACGGTCTGCCCGTGCGTGGCGACCAGGTCGGCGTCCCCGTGCTCGGCGAGCACCGCGGTGGCAGCGGCGGCGAAGGCGTCCCCCACTGCGGCGTGCAGGCGGCTCCAGGTCGCGACGTCCGCGGGGGCGGGCGGCAGCACGGCGCGCAGCGACGCGCTGGTGGCGGCCGGCCAGGGCTGTTCCCCGAGGTGCAGCGGACGGGCGGTGAGGAGGGACGGATCGGCGGGGTCCCGCGTGAACTCGACCAGAGCCACGTCGATCGCGTCCAGGCTGGTCCCGGACATCATCCCGAGCACCCTCATCGCCGGTCCCCGTGCAGCAGCAGGTCCACGGCGGCCCGCATCATCGTGCGGCCCGCGCCGTGGGCGAGGACCAGGCGACGATGGTCGGGGGCGGCGTCCGGCACGCCGACGTGCACCACGATTGTGTCGGGCCGACGGGCGAGCAGCGCGGCCAGCCGCCGCCCTTCGTCGGGATCGCTGCGCGGCAGGCGGGTGAGGGCGAGGACCTGCGGCCGATCCGCCACCGGGCCGGGAGAGCCGGGCTGGCCGGGCTGGCCGGGCCGGTCGGGCTGGCCGGGCTGGCCGGGATAGTCGGGCACGTCGGCCTGCACCCCCTGATCGCGCAGGGCCTGCACCAGCTGCTGGGAGCGCGCTCCGGAGGCGTGGTGCGCGGCGGCTCGCAGATCGAGCACCGCCACCGGGCTCAGGTCGAGGCGTGCTCCGCGCCCGCGGACGGCCCGCGAGGCGGCGTCGGCTCCCAGCTCCTCGGCGTGCCGCAGCGCATCCTGGAGATCGGGAGGAGGCACGAAGCTGCGACGGGTGCGCAGGCTGCGGCAGTGCGCGCGGGTGCCGGCGGCACGTTCACGCAGCGTCTCGCGGCGAAGACGACCGCTCTCCACCGCCGCCACCACCGCGTCGTGCGCCTCGCGGACCATCTGCTCGTCGTCGCGACGGATCGAGGTGCCCAGACACAGCAGGTCGGCGCCGGATTCGAGGGCACGCACCGCAGCCTCCCCGAAGCCGGGATCCGCAGCCACGGCGGCCATGTCGAGGGCATCGGTGATGAGCAGGCCACGGAAGGTGCCGCCGGCGGTGCGGTCCAGCAGCGGGCGCGCCCACGGCGAGATCGAGGCCGGTCCGTCGCCGAAGGCGGGGACGAGCACGTGGGCGGTCATCACGGCGTCGAGCCAGGGCACGATCCGCCAGGGCGCGAGGTGCTCACGCTCGAACTCGGCGCGGTCCAGCGCGATCAGCGGCAGCGCGGTGTGCGAATCGGTCGAGGTGGCTCCATGGCCCGGGAAATGCTTGGCACAGGTGCCGAGCCCCGCCTCCATGAGACCGGTGGCGAAGGCGCGCGCATGGGCGGCGACCCGATCGGGGTCGTCGCTGTAGGCGCGGGTGCCGATCACGGGGTTCGCCGGGTCCGTGGAGACGTCCAGCACCGGGGCGAGATCGAGGTCCACGTCGCAGGCCGCGAGCACGTCCCCGAGCGCGTGGCCGGCGTGCCGGGTCAGCTCGATGTCGTCGGCCTCCCCCAGCGCCCAGGCGGTGGGCAGCGGGGAGCCGGTGGCCGCCTGGATGCGGGTGACGTCCCCGCCCTCCTCGTCGATGGCGACCACGCAGTCCTCGGAGCGGGCATGGACGGCTCGGGCGAGAGCCCGGGTGGTCTCGGGATCGGGCGTGTTGTGGCCGAAGAGGATCACGGAGGCCAGGCCCGCCTCGAGCACGTCGCCCATCCAGCCGGGGAGGTCGGTGCCGGTGAACGGCGCCATGAGCACCCCGAGGACGTCCGCGTCCCACGGGGTCGTGCCGGCATCCGCCGGAATGCTCGTCATCAGTCCTTCACCGCCCCTGCTGTCAGGCCCGAGGCGAGGGTGCGCCGGACCAGCACGAAGAAGATCACCATCGGGAGCGTGATCAGCGCCGAGGCTGCCCTCACCGGTCCCCGGTCCGCGATGTTCAGCGTGACGACGGTGCGCAGCCCGACCCCTCCAGTGTACGTCCGTCCCCCGGACTCCCCACCCGAGGTCGGCGTCGCACCACGACCAACGCCCATCGACGGGCGACCATCGTCTACAGCCCGGCCCATGTCGTTGACCAGGGGTTCTCGGAGGACGACGGTGGAGTCATGCCCTCCTCATCACAGCCGTCCAGCTCTCGTCCCGAGACTCCGCCGCACCCGTGGACCGCTCCCGGAGCGGCCCCGCCGCCCCCTCGCCGGGACCAGGAGGAGGCAGGCGCGCGACCTGCCGGCAGCGCCGCCCCAGACGCACCGCACGGCGCCGCGGATGCGCAGGGCGGGACGTCGCTCCCTCCCGCGGCGTCCCTGACTTCCCCGGCTTCCCCGACCTCCTCTGCTTCCGCGAGCGCGGCGCGCCGTCGCGTCTCCTGGCGCAGCGTCGTCATCTTCGGCGCGGTGGCCTACGGCCTGCTGGCGCTCTGCGCGGCACCGTTCTGGGTGCTCGAGGGCGGCATCGCCCATCCGCTGTACACGCTCGTGATCGGCGCGGGGATGTTCGCTCCGACGATCGCCTCGGTCGTGGTCGCGAAACTCGTGGACCGCACCTCGTGGCGCGATGCCGTGGGCCTGCGCTTCCGCGGGAAGTGGAAGCGGATCCTGCTGTGGGCTCCGCTCGCGGCGCTGATCATGTTCGCGATCAATCTCGCCACCGCCGTGATCATGGTGCTGCGCGGAGTGCCCGGCGATCTCACCGGCAGCACCTGGGCCGCCGAGGTCTCGCGCGCGATGGCCGAGAACGGCGCCGAGATGCCCACGGCGGCCGCGGTGGCCCTCATCCTGGCCGTCACCTTCCTCGGCATGCTGCTGACGGTGGTGCCCGCGCTCGGGGAGGAGATCGGCTGGCGCGGCTGGCTGTGGCGCGAGCTGAAGCCCCTGGGCGCCTTGCCCGCGATCGTGCTCGGTGGAGCGATCTGGTCGCTGTGGCATCTCCCGATCACGCTCATCGGCCACAACTACACCGGCGAGCCCCGCTGGGCGGCGGTCGCCATGTTCATCCCGGCGTGCATCGCCCTGAACTACCTCTTCGTCGCGATCACCGAGCGTGCGGGTGGCAACCCGATCCCGTCGGCCTTCGCCCATTCGGTGCTGAACTCGACCCTGGGCCTCACGCTCAGCGTGGTCGCCACGAGCGACACCGTCGCCTCGCTGAACTGGTTCGTCGACACCCCGCTGGGCCTCATCGGGATCGTGCTGACCGCCGCCGTCGCCGGCGCGATCATGCCGCGGCACGCCCGCCCCGACACCGGTCTTCCGGGCGCCGCTGCCGGGCACGGCGACGGCGAGCACGCACCGGCTGCTCCGACGGCGGGCGGCTGAACCGCTCAGCGCCCGGTCTCCGACCGGCACAGGCTCTCCGTCCGGTGCAGGCTCTCCGTCCGGTGCAGGGCTCGGCCCGGCGGCAGCATCTGCCGCCGGGCCTCCCTCTGCATCGGGCCGCGCCGCCGGATCATCGCGCCGACCGGTGCGGCGCCGCGCGTCACTCGACGGCGACCTCCGTGCGGGCCTCCTGCTCGGAGTAGAGCGCGTCGAGGTCCAGCGGCTCCTGATCGGCGTCGAGGTCCTGGACCGGCAGCGGGCAGTCTCCGAGGTCGCGGATCTCCAGGCGCTCGCCGCCCTGGTTCATCGACTGGTGGGCGATGACGCCGGGCAGGGTGTAGCGGGCGGCCTGCCAGGCGTTGACCATGGGCTGCTTGCCGTCGACCACGGCACGCGCGAAGTCGTCGACCAGGAAGTGGTGGGCGCCCTCGTGACCGTTGGGCATGCCCAGGAACTCCTGGGGCAGGCGCGCCTGGTGGTGGGAGCGGGCGGCGCCCGCCACGAAGGCGTCACGCAGCGTCGGCGAGACGTCCGCGAGGCGAGGATCGTCCAGGCTCATGGTCCGATCGGTGCGGATCAGATCCGTCACCTCGAGGACACGCTTCTTGTCGTGCCAGTAGGTGACGTCGATGGTCTCCTCGAAGGAGGACTCCTCGCCGAAGAAGCGGAACCGGGATTCCCGCTTGTGGCTGGGGTAGCCCACGCGGCGCAGCTCGTTCGTGCGGAAGGCTCCGCCGTTGTCCATCCCGAACAGGGCGAAGGCGTTGGAGACGTCGTTGCCGAACATCGAGACGTCCTTGTCGAACACCCCGTCCCCGCGAGTGTCGGGCCGGCCCAGCGCCGAGACGGAGACGGCATGCCGCTCCCCCAGCACACCGAGGATGCCGCCGATCGAGTGGGTCGGGTACAGCATCGGCGGGTAGGACGCGGTGGACTTCCAGGCGTCGCCACCGGAGTACTTGTAGGCGTCGTAGAAGCCCAGATCCATGTCGTGGACATAGTCGCCCTCGGCGTAGAAGACCTCACCGAAGGCACCGGAGCGGTGGATGCGACGGGCCAGCACCACGGCGGCGTTGTACTGACTGGTCTCGCCCATCATGTAGACCAGGCCCGTGCGCTGCACCTCTTCGGTGATCTGCCGGATCTCGTCCTCGTGGATCGCCATCGGCACCGCGGAGTAGACGTGCTTGCCGGCGCGCAGGGCGGCCAGGGCGTGCTGTCCATGGGTCCAGCGCTGGGTGAAGATCGCGACGGCGTCGACGTCGGAGGCGAGCAGATCCTCGTAGGTGTCGAAGCGTCGATCGAAGGTGACGCCCCGGGCTTCGACGGCGTCGATCCGCTCGGGAACGGCGTCGACGGCGTAGAGCGCATCGATCTCGGGATGGGCGGCGAACAGCTCGGCGAAGTGCGATCCGAACTGACCGATCCCTACGATGCCCAGGGTGAACGACATACTTCCTCCTTGAAATTAAGTGTTGGGAGGAACGCTACGTCACCGGGGACCGGCACAGCAAGGGGCTTTTCGGACGGCCCCTGATCCGTTGGGGATGGCGCGCTCAGATCCGACGCCAGCAGTCGTTCAGATCCGACGCCAGCCGCCGGTCAGATCTGGCGTCTGCGTCCGTTCGGACCCGGCGTCTGCGACCGATCAGATCCGGCGCCAGCGGCCGTTGCGCCACACGTCGCGCCACGGCGGAACGACCTTCCCGGTGGCGGCCATCCGGCGTCGGAGCCTGCGTCGGGTGATCAGCATGCCGGCGGTCCCGACCAGCAGCATCGGGATCTGCACGGCGAAGGCGGTGCGGAAGGCGACGAGGTCGTAGTTCCCGTCCGGCCGCATCAGGTCCAGCACCATGCCGATCAGGAGGATCGAGATCAGGCCCCCGAGGAACCCACCCATGATCACCATGCCGGTCGCAGTGCCGAGGCGATGCTTGGCGAGGTCGGTGCGAGGGAAGTCGAAGCCGACGGAGGAGGCGGGTCCACCGATCGAGAAGCCCGCCACCAGGAACAGCAGCAGCCAGATCGGCGCCGGCCCGGGCCACAGCACGAGGGCCACCAGCGGCACCACGATCGTGGCCAGGATGACCAGCACGAGGCTCGAACGACGCAGCGGATGGCGGGTGGTCAGGGCCCCGATCGCCGGACCGGCGATGATCGAGACCACCACCAGCACGGTCATGATCGCCGAGGCGGCCGGGCGGCTGAGCCCCTCCCCTGCGGTGAGATACGGGTAGCCCCACATCATCGAGAAGGCGATGCCCGTGAAGCCGGCGGTGAAGTGGGTGAAGAAGCCCAGCTGGGTCGCCGGGTGCTTGATGATGCGCCCCAGGACCAGCGGGATCCGCGTGAGGTTCTGCTTCGTGCGGGGCCGCGGGATACCGGCCGGACTGGCCCGCACCACGAGCAGCGCCAGCAGGGCGGCACAGGCGCTGACCCCGGCCGCGGTGGAGAAGGCGGTGCCCCAGCCGGCGATGGTGAGCACGGCGACGAACGGCACCGCGGAGGCGATCTGCCCCACCTGGCCGAGGATGCCGGTGAGCTGGGTGAGGATGGGGACCTTGCTCGCGGGGAACCAGGCGGGGACCAGGCGCACGGCGCTGGAGAAGGTCAGCGCGTCCCCGGCGCCGACCACGATGCGGGCGACGATCGCGACCGAGACCAGATCGGTCTGGGAGATCAGGAGCTGACCGAGGGCCATGAGGATCGCACCCGCGGTGAGGGTGACGCGCGAGCCGTAGCGGTCCAGGAGCAGACCGGCCGGGATCTGGGCGAGGGCGTAGACCAGCAGCTGGAGCACCACGAAGGTGGAGACGATGGTGGCCGAGGTGCCAAAGCGCTCGGTGGCCTCCAGGCCGGAGACGCCCATCGTGGTGCGCTGCAGGACGGCCACCGAGTAGGCGAGTATCGCGGCGATCCAGACGACGTAGGCGCGACGACCCCCGAGCCGACCGCCCCTGTCGGGATCGATCGTCGTGGCCCTGCTGCGCCCCTGCATCGTGGTCCTCTCCTGGCCACCGGAGCCGTCCGCTCCGGTCGCGAGTGGCCCACAGGTCGGCCTCGTTCTGCTGCGCACCAGGCTACCGGCCGCGCCGCGCAAGGCGCAGCGGTGTCCACTGCTTGCCACCCGGGCCACAGGTCAAAGATGTCCGCTGCCTGCCGGCCGGGCCTTGGGCGGAGCCCTGCCAACCCTGGGCCCGAAGCCGTAGGTGTCCGCTGCCTGCCGCCCCGGGGGCCGAGGTCGAAGATCCCCCGCTGCCTGCCGCGCCGGGGTCCGCGGCGGAGCCATACCGGCCCCGCCCGATCCCGCGAGGCGCAGATTCCACGGAAACGTGCCCCCAGCGACACGTTTCCGTGGACTAGGTCGGCGCGTCCTGACGTCGACCGGGGAGCGGGCGCTTCTGAATGCCGCGAGGTCCGTGGGAGGGCACGGCCCTTCCCCTCCCACTCCCCCTCCCCGTCCTCCCACGCCTGACCATGGACCTCGGTGACGAGGACTGCTTGGATGGGCTCATGCACCCGCTCGTCCGACGTCGAGTGACCGGGTATCTGCGCGACTGCGCCGGGTACCTGGGGATCGCTGCGGCCATGATCCCGCTCGGCCTCGCCGTCAACGCGGTCACCGACCTCGGTCAGAGCCGCACCTATGCGTATGCGGTGAGCGTCGTGCCGCCGGCGATCGCCACGGTGATCGCCGCTCGTGCGGAGTCCGGGCCCCGTCAGGCGACGTGGGGGAAGCACCGGGTCGGACTGCGGGTCAAGGACGTCGCGGACGGCGGCCAGATCACGCTCGGGCGAGCACTGGCACGGAACTCGCTGAAGATCCTGGTGCCCTGGCAGGCCGGTCACATCACCACCATCGCCGCGATCTGGGGCGGCTTCGAGGAAGGCGACCGGATCGCCTATGCGGCGACGGTCCTCGTGTACGGGCTGATGGCGGCCGAGGCCGTGACCTGCCTGCGCGCCAGCGGCCGCGGCCCGCACGACCTCGTGGCCGGGAGCGTCGTGGTCGACGTCAGCGCTGCCGCCACTGCCCCGCGATCTCGATGAGCAGGTCGTTCGCCTCCTGCTCGGCGATGGTGGCCCGCACGCCGTCGGTGCCGTAGGCGCGCAGCACCAGGCCGCGGGAGTCGGCGAACTCCGCGAACGATGCCGTCTGCTCCCCGAGCGGGAAGTACACGAAGTTCCCCTGCGCGGACGGCATCTGCCACCCCTGCGCGGCGAGCGCGGCGAGGACCCGCGAGCGCTCGTCCCGGATCCACACGGCCCGTCGGCCCAATTCCTCCTGCACGTCTCCGCGCAGGCTCGCGAGCGCCGCAGCCTGGGCGGGGACGCTCGCCCCGAAGGGCACGGTGACCTGGCCCAACGCTGCGGCGAGGCGGGGATGGGCGACCGCGTAGCCGATGCGCAGGCCGGCCAGACCCTGCAGCTTGGAGAAGGTGCGCAGCAGCACCACGTTCCCGTGACGGCGGAAGATCCCGGCGGTGCCGGCCACCGTGGCGGGATCGTGGAACTCGCGGTAGGCCTCGTCGATCGCGACCACGACGTCCTCCGGGACCCGCTCGAGGAAGCCCTCGATCTGCTCGGTGGTCAGCGAGGCGCCGGTGGGGTTGTTGGGGGTGCACAGGATGACCAGGCGCGTGCGATCGGTGATCGCGGCCGCCATCGCGTCGAGGTCGTACTCGAGCTCCTCGGTGAGCGGCACCTGAACCGGGACGCCCCCGTGGGAGCCCACCAGGATCGGGTAGGCCTCGAAGGAGCGCCAGGGGTAGACGACCTCGTCGCCCTGGTCGACGAGCGCCCGCACGAGGTCACCGGTCACCGCGACCGAGCCGGTGGACAGGGCGATCTGCGACGGGTCCACCCCGTGCTTGGTCCCGAGCGCCTCCCGCAGCTCGCGAGCGGCGGCGTCCGGGTAGCGGTGCGTGCCCTCGAGCGCCGCGGTGGCGGCGTCGCGCACGGCCTTGACCGGCGGGAACGGCGACTCGTTCGAGGAGACCTTGAAGCGTCGCATCCCGTCGTCGGCGGCGGGCTTGCCGGCCACGTAGGCGGGGAGCTGCTCGAGCGTGGAGCGCAGGCGGACGGTCTCGGGCGGTGCCGGGACGGCGTCCCGGTCGGGCGTGGTGGGCATGCCCCCAGGGTAGGCGGATTGCCGGACCTGCCGTCGGCCGTCCGTGTCGCGATCGCCCACATCATGCGGGTTTCCCCCATGCAATCAGCCGCCGCACCGGGGACAATGGAGCCATGCGATTCCTCGGACACATCATCGTCACCGGCCTCGCGCTGTGGGTCACCGCCCTGATCCTGCCCGGCATGCATCTGGGCGACGACAGCGCCACGGTGCTCACGCAGGTCATCACGATCGCCGTGATCGCGCTGATCCTGGCGCTGATCAACACCATCGTGAAGCCGATCCTGTCGTTCCTCACGTTCCCCATCACCTGCCTCACCCTCGGGCTGTTCCAGCTGGTCATCAACACGTTGATGCTGCTGCTGACGAGCTGGGTCTCGGGTCTGCTGGGCCTGACCCTGGACTTCGACACCTTCTGGTGGGCGCTGCTGGCCGGCGTGATCGTCGGCATCCTCTCCGCGATCGTCGAGGCCGTGACCGGCATCGGCGATGAGGGCGGCAGCCGCCGCGAGGTGCGCGACTGAGAACGGTCAGGCAGATCTGACCTCAGCATCCGGGCCGTCCAGGAGCATCCTCGCTCCCGGGCGGCCCGTCGTCCGTCCCGCTCTGCGACGGCCGCCAGTATGCGAGCCGCCGCCCACCCTGCGCAGAGACTCTGGGAGAATGCCCCCATGGCTCATTCCTTCGCGGACATCACGCCGCCGATCGCCCTGACCCCTCTCGACGGCCGCTACCGCGCGCAGGCCGCTCCGCTGGTCGACCACCTCTCCGAGGCCGCGCTGAACCGCTCGCGCCTCGTGGTCGAGACCGAGTGGATGATCCACCTGCTCGACGGCGAGGTGATCCCCGATCTGCGCACCCTCACCGAGGACGAGCGCGCCCTGCTGCGCGCCATCCCCGAGGACTTCGGCGCCGAGGGCATCGCCGAGCACGCCGAGATCGAGCGCGAGACGGTGCACGACGTCAAGGCGATCGAGTACTACGTCAAGCGTCGCCTGGCCGGCACGAGCCTCGAGCCGCTGGCCGAGGTGGTGCATATCTACTGCACCAGCGAGGACGTCAACAACCTCTCCTACGCCCTGATGATCAAGGGCGCCGTCCACGAGGTGTGGCTGCCGGCCTTCGAGGACCTCATCGCGGACCTCACCGTGCTCGCGAAGGACACCGCCGAGGTGCCGATGCTCTCGCACACCCACGGCCAGCCCGCCACCCCCACCACGCTGGGCAAGGAGATCGCGGTGTTCGCCCATCGCCTGGGCCGTCAGGCGCGCCGCATCCCCGCCAACCAGACCCTCGGCAAGATCAACGGCGCCACCGGCACCTACGCCGCCCACGCGGTCGCCGTGCCGTCGGCCGACTGGGAGCGGATCTCCCGTACCTTCGTCGAGCACCTCGGCCTCACCTGGAACCCGCTGACCACCCAGATCGAGTCCCACGACTGGCAGGCCGAGATCTACGCGGACATCGCCCGCGCCGGCCGGATCCTGCACAACCTGGCCACCGATTTCTGGACCTACATCTCGATGGGCTACTTCCGCCAGCGGCTCTCCGCCCAGGGCGGCACCGGCTCCTCGACGATGCCCCACAAGGTGAACCCGATCCGCTTCGAGAACGCCGAGGCGAACCTCGAGATCTCCGGGGCGCTGCTGGACTCGCTCTCGCAGACCCTGGTCACCTCGCGCCTGCAGCGCGACCTCACCGACTCCACCACCCAGCGCAACGTCGGACCGGCCCTGGGGCACTCGCTGCTGGCGATCTCGAACCTGCGCCGCGGCCTGGCGGGCCTGGACGTGGACGCGGACGCGATGGCCGCGGATCTCGAGGGCAACTGGGAGGTGCTCGGCGAGGCCGTGCAGTCGGTCATGCGCACCCTCGGCGTGCAGGGCACCACCGGCATGGACAACCCCTACGAGCGGCTGAAGGACCTCACCCGCGGCCACCGCGTGGACGGCGAGGGCATGCGGGAGTTCATCGGCTCCCTGGGCCTGCCCGACGCGGAGCGCGATCGCCTGCTGGCGCTGAGCCCGCACACCTACGTCGGCTACGCCGCCGCGCTCGTGGGCCACCTCGACGACGTCGACCCCGGCGGGCGGGCGTGATGAGCGCCGACGACGCCGTCCGGGCCGACGGCGGCAGCGCAGAGGGCGCCGACTCAGCGGGGGTCGACTCCGCGACGAGCGACGCCGAGGAGCAGGTGCCCTCGCCGCAGCCCGGCGACCACGGCACCCAGGGCGACCCCGGGTACCACGGGTCGAAGTCGCCCTACCTGCGACGCCTCAAGCTCATCGAGGGTCAGGTGCGCGGCGTGCACCGCATGGTCGAGGAGGACACCTACTGCATCGACGTGCTGACGCAGATCTCCGCGGTCACCAAGGCCCTGCAGTCGGTGGCGCTGGGCCTGGTCGACGATCACATCCACCACTGCGTGCACGACGCCGCGACCTCGGGCGACCGGGAGGAGCTGGACCGCAAGATGGACGAGATCATGGGCGCCGTGAAGCGGCTCATGAAGTGACTGAGTACCTGCCCGCATGACCGAGGATCCCGTCGCCGCCGCTCCCCTGCCCCGGGAGCTCTTCGACCGCCCGGTGCTCGAGCTGGCCCCGCTGCTGCTGGGCTGCGTGCTCGTAGGCCGGGGCGTCGCCCTGCGGATCACCGAGATCGAGGCGTACGTCGGCGCAGAGGATCCCGGCTCCCACGCCTTCCGGGGGCCCACCGCCCGCAACGCGACCATGTTCGGCGAGCCCGGGCACCTGTACGTGTATCGACACATGGGACTGCACTCGTGCATGAACATCGTCGCCGACGCAGAGGGCACGGGCACCGGGTGCCTGATCCGGGCGGGCGAGATCGTCGGCGGGACTGATCTGGCCTTCGCGCGGCGCCGGGCGACCGGGGTGTGCCGCACCGAGCGGGATCTCGCCCGCGGCCCCGGCCGGGCCACCGTGGCCTGTGGCATCACCTTCGCCGACGACGGACTGGACCTGTGCGCCGCGGATCCGGTCCTCTCCGAGGCGATGCACCTCCGCGGCAGGCTCGACCCGCGGGACCGGGCCGACGGGGAGCTGCCGGGCGAGGCGCCGTTCATGCCGCATCCGGCCCTGGCCGTCGGCCCCCGGATCGGCCTGCGCGAGGAGGCCTCGCACCCGGAGCTGTTCCCCTGGCGCTTCCGGATCGCCGGCGACCGAACAGTCTCCGGGCCGGGTCCGCTGAACCGCTGACCAGTTCAGCGAGGCCGGATCGAGACCGACTCGATCGACGCATCCGCCGGCAGGCGCAGCGCGAGGCCCACGGTGGAGGCGACCGAGCCAGGCTGCAGGTAGTTCTCCTCCTGATACTCGCCTCCCTCGTAGGAGCGCAGCTCACGCTGCATGTCCGTGGCCACACGTCCCGGATGGATCGAGGTGACCCGCACCCCGTTGTCCCGCTCCTCGGCGCGCAGCGAATCGGCGAGACCGCGCATCGCGAACTTCGAGGCGCTGTACGCGCCGCGCGTGCGCACGGCATTGATCCCGGAGCCGGAGTTGATCATCACCACGGTGCCGCCGGCGGCGCGCAGGGCCGGCAGCAGCAGCCGCGTCAGCTCGGCGACGGCCACCACGTTGATCTCGAAGGACTGTGTCCACTGGCCCGGCGCGGACCCCTCCACCGTGCCGTTCTCGAGGATCCCCGCGGAATGGACCACGCCCGCAAGGCCGTTTTGCAGATCGAGGCCGTCCACGGCGCGGGCGACAGCGCCGTAGTCGGTGAGCTCGGCGACGAAGGTCCGGGCCGACGGGAACTGCGCGGCGAGCTCGTCGAGCGCCTGCTCGTCGCGACCGCCCAGGATGAGGTGGTGGTCCGCGGCGAGCTCGTCGGCGACGGCGCGGCCGATCCCGCGGTTCGCCCCGGTGATGAGCACGGCCGGACGGGAATCGCTGGTGGCGGCCTGGTTCTGCGAAAGATCAGTCATGCTCCGAGTCTGTCATGACCGGGTTCGGAGGCGATCCGGCAGGCACCGGGCGCCGCGCAGGGCACAGGGCACCGGGCGCCGCGCAGGGCACAGGGCACAGGGCACAGGGCACAGGGCGCCTCGGCGGTGAGACCATGGGCAATGTGCAGACCGTGACTCCGAGCAGGACCTGGGTGCGGGTCGAGGTGGTCGTCGTCCTCGCCCTCTCCCTGGGGCGCAGCGCCGTGTATTCGCTGATCGCGCTGGTGCAGGCCCTTGCCGCCGGGCCGCTGTCCACGCAGTCGACCTCGCTGAACACATCGATCCGCGAGAACCCGTGGCTGGATCTCTTCTACCAGCTGCTCTCGATCACGTTCACGCTGGTGCCCGTCGTGCTGGTGGTGCTGCTGCTCGCGATCACGGCCGGTTCCCTCGCCCAGGCCCTGAAGGATCTGGGCCTGGATCTCGGCCAGCCCGGTAAGGACCTGGCCTGGGGCGTGGCGCTCACGGCCGGGATCGGGCTGCCCGGGCTGGCGGTGTATTACATCGGCCGTGCTATCGGGGCGACCGTCGAGGTGATCCCCGCAGCGCTGGACACCCACTGGTGGACCGTGCCGGTGCTCGTGCTGCACGCGCTGAAGAACGCCGTACTCGAAGAGGTCATCGTCGTCGGCTACCTCTACCAGCGCCTGGAGCGGCTGGGCTGGTCGGGTCGGAAGATCATCATCGCCTCCGCAGTGCTGCGCGGCGCCTATCACACGTACCAAGGGATCGGCCCGGGCCTCGCAAATCTTGCGATGGGCCTGGTGTTCGGCGAGTTCTACCGTCGTACCCGGCGCACGATGCCGCTCGTGGTCGCGCACACCCTGATCGACGTGTTCGCCTTCGTGGGCTACGCGCTGCTGAAGAACCTCATCAGCACCTGAGCGGCGTCACGCCTCCGCGCCCCGGCAGGGGTGCGACCGCAGCCGCAGTCGCCATCGCCATCGCCATCGCCATCGCCATCGCCATCGCCATCGCCACAGCCAGGACCACGCCCACCGATTCCCTCGAAACGTGCCGCCAATGCCACGAATCGAGGGAATCGGTGGGACTGGAAGGCTCCGGGAGCTGCTGAGAGCGATCGGGGGGAGCTGGCGGACGGGGCGAGCGCACACCGCCACCGATTCCCTCGAAACGTGCCACCGGTGACACGAATCCGTGGACTCGGCGGGTGCCCACCGTCGTGTCGCGACAGGCGGAGGGGTCGCTCAGGGCACGGGATCGCTCGGTGAACCAGATATCCATGTCACCGGCGACGTTGATCGCCTCGAAGCCGTTGGCGTTCAGCCACTGGGCGACCTGGAAGCTGCGGCCGCCGCTGCGACACACGATGTCCAGCTCATCGTCGGTCTCGGGAAGCTTCTCCAGGCTCTCCGCTAGCGTGCTGGGCGGTGGGCGGTGGGCGGTGTGTGCTGGCCGGCAGGTGCTGGGCGGTGGGGGCTGGGCGGTGGGCGCATGGCCCGCGTCCTCTTCGGACCGCTCGCGCACATCGATCAGAAGCGCACCGTCGGGGCGGGTCGGTGCGGCGTGCGCCGCTCAGCCGCGCGCGCCGCGCAGCCGCGCGCACCGCTCAGGCGGCCCGCGTCGCGTACCGCTTCACGAGCGGCGAGCCCACCAGTACGGAGAGGATCAATAGCGCATACGCGCCGAGCACGCACGCCAGGTACTGCACAGCCATCGTCGGATCGCTCGGTGCGCCGAAGACCGTCGTCAGCACCAGGAGTGCGGTGCCCGTGGCGATGATCGAGCTGAGACCGACGGGGACGGCGATCTCGGCGAGGCGGGCACGATGCAGCTGGCCCACCTCGGCGCCCGCGATGTGCTGGGCGCGCAGGCGTGGGGCCTGGTCGATGACCCGGACAGTCTGGACGACGCCGGTGCTGACCGCGGCGAGCACCGCGGCGATCCCCAGGGTGAGCAGGCCTCCGGTGGTCATGGCGGTGAACATCATCGCGTCCTCAGGGCTGGAGGCCTCCCCCAGGGTCGCGATTACGGTCAGGAACCCCGCGATGACCAGCGCGAAGGTAATACCTGAGACGGCCCGCCACCCGGCCCGGGGGTCTCCGGCGAGGCAGCGTGCGCCCACCAGCAGCGAGGGCGTGGGGGCGATCTTGGCGAGAACGAGTGCGGTGACCCAGACGATGAAGGGTCCCACCACGTTGATCCCGGCAACGATCGCCCCGATGAACAGGATCATGATCGCGACCCCGACCGAGCCGAGCAGCATTCCGCCCATGTTCATGAAGATCATGAAGCCCGCGATCAGGAGTGCCCAGATCACCAGGCGGACGATGGACAGGCGCACCACCCGGGAGTCACGGGCGACTCCCAGTGGGCTGAGGACCACTCCGGCCAGCGATACCACGGCAGAGCCCGCGGCGATCAGCACCATAGCGACCACCAGCAGCGGGTACGCCCACCACGGCAGCAGCAGCTCCGCCACGGTGAAGGGGGTGATGCCGAAGTCGAGCCGGGCCAGTGCAGGGGTCACCGCCAGGTGCGCCCCCAGCCCGAAGACCGCCCCCAGCAACGACTGCGCGGCGACGTCGAGCACGGCCACCGAGCCGACCTGGGCGCCGGTGCCACCCACCAGGCGCATCGTGGCGAGGTCCTGCTCCCGGCGGGCGAGGGACAGCCGGGCCGCCGATCCGCCCAGCCCCACGGCACTGGGGACCAGCAGCACCGAGGCGAACACTGCGAAGATCAGCAGGAACCGCATGATCGAGGCCTCGCCCGTCATGGGCGTCTCTCCGGACGGGGTGCGAGCGGCGAAGGCGGCGGCCCCGCCGACGACTGTCGCGATGATCGCGGTGGCGGCGGTGAAGGCGATGACGGGGAGGATGTCCGCCAGGGCGCCGCGGCGGCGCAGCAGCAGGGGCGCAGTGGCCAGCAGCGCGGTCATCGAGGTGCTCGGGCCCGTCGGGGCGGAGGATGCCAGCGGCGCGATGTTCATGCGCCCCAGAATCCTGCCCGCACCCCTGCAGGCACATCGGCCCCTGGATCGATATCCCCCCACCGGTGTCAGACCGTGGTCTTACGGGCTGCGCCCTCAGCGTGATCACGCTCCACGCGCCCACCCCGCCTGGGGGGAAAGGGCGGTTTCTCGCTCCGTGTCGTCGCAGGCGGAAGACCTCGCTCAGAGGACGAAGGCGTCGCCCTCGCCATCGGACTCCATCGGCAGGCCGGACTCGAACCAGATGTCCATCCCGCCGGCAACGTTGATCGCCTCGAAGCCGTTGGCGTTCAGCCACTGGGCGACCTGGAAGCTGCGGCCGCCGCTGCGGCACACGATGTACAGCTCGTCATCGGTCTCGGGCAGCTTGTCGAGGTTCTCCATCAGCGTGCTGGCCGGCAGGTGCTGGGCGGTGGGGGCATGGCCCGCATCCCATTCGGACTGTTCGCGCACATCGATCAGGTGCGCACCTTCAGGGACGGCGTTCGGGGCGACAGACTCAAGATTCATGGCTCCACCCTAGTGGCCTGCGTCCCGGCGAATGCGCGTCGACGGCACCGCGATGACGGCACCGCGATGACACAGCTCTGCCGGGACGACGAGGACGAGCGGCCGGCCCGGGAAGGGGTCGGCCGCTCGCGGTCTCGAGGCCGCCTGGTCACCCGCGACGTAAGCCATTCCACCCGGCCCACGCGGCCCAGACGGATCGGACAGTTCTCCCCGGTCGAGCAGTTCAGCCCGGTCAGACAGTTCAGCCCGGTCAGACAGCTCAGTCCGGTTCAGACGGTTCAGACGGTTCAGACGGTTCAGACGGTTCAGACGGTTCAGACAGCTCAGTCCGGTTCAGACGCTTCAGACGGTTCAGACGGGCCAGACGGTTCAGGCAGTGCGCATCGCGTACCGCTTCACGAGCGGGGAGCCCACCAGCACGGCCAGGATCACCAGCGCATACGCACCGAGCACGCACACCAGGTACTGCACGGCCATCATCGGATCGTTCGGGGCCCCGCCCAGGAACGTCGTCAGCACCAGCAGGGCGGTGCCCGTGGCGATGATCGAGCTGAGACCGACGGGCACGGCGATCTCGGCGAGCCGCGCCCGATGCAGCTGGCCCACCTCGGCGCCCGCGATGTGCTGGGCGCGCAGGCGAGGGGCCTGGTCGATGACCCGGGCTGTCTGCGAGACCCCGGTGCTCACGGCAGCAAGCACCGCGGAGATGCCCAGGGTGAGCAGCCCGCCGGTGGTCATGGCCACGAACATCATCGATTCCTCCGGGGAGGAGGCCTCACTCAATGTCGTCATCATGGTGAGGAAGCCGGCGATGACCAAGGCGAAGGTGATACCTGAGACGGCCCGCCACCCGGCCCGGGGGTCACCGGCGAGGCGGCGTGCGCCCACCAGCAGCGACGGTGTCGGGGCGATCCTGGCCAGAGTGCGCGCCGTGATCCAGACGATGAACGGGCCCACGACGTTGATGCCGGCGACGATCGCGGCCACGAAGAGCACCATGATCGCGATGACGGCCATCCCGCCTCCCGCGTTGCCCAGCAGCTGCCCTCCGACGTTCATGAAGACCACGAACCCCAGGATCAGCGCGGCCCAGATGATCACCCGGATCACGGACATGCGCACCACGCGGGAGTCGCGAGCCACGCCCAGCGGGCTGAGGATCACGCCGGTCAGCGACACCGCGGCCGAACCGGCTGCGATCAGCACGAGCGCGACGACCAGCACCGGATAGGCCCACCAGGGCAGCAGCAGGTCGCCGACCGTGAACGAGGAGATCCCGAAGTCGAGCCGGGTCAGGACGGGGGTCACGGCGAGGTGGGCGCCGAGTCCGATGAGCGCGCCGAGCAGCGACTGGGCGGCGACGTCGAGCACGGCCACCGAGCCGACCTGGCCGCTGGTTCCGCCCACCAGGCGCATCGTGGCGAGGTCCTTCTCGCGCCGGGCGAGGGACAGCCGGGCGGCGGATCCGCCGAGGCCGACGGCGCTGGGCACCAGCAGCACGGACGCGATGATCGCGCACATCACGAGGAACCCCATGATGGAGGCCTCGCCCGTCATCGGGGCCTCTCCGGAGGGGAGACGGCCGACGAAGGCCGCGGCCCCGCCGACGACGGTCGCGATGATCGCGGTCGCCGCGGCGAAGGCGATGACGGGCAGCACATCGGCGAGCGCGCCCCGTCGGCGCAGGAGCAGAGGCGCGGCGCCGAGCAGCGTGCTCATCGGGTCACCTCGCCCTGCTGAAGGCGCTGGGCCGCTGCCTGCGCCGACTGCCGGACTGACGCGGAGGCGGACGGCTCGACGGACGCGGCGGCGGACGTCTGGGCAGGAACTCCCTGTGCCGTGGCGTCGGGGCGGACGAACTCCTGGGCGATGCGGCCGTCGCGCATGGCGACCGTGCGGCGGCAGACGGCGGCCACCTTCGCGTCGTGGGTGACCATGACCAGGCTCGCGCCGGAGTCCCGGCAGGACTGGACGAGGATGTCGAGCACGGCCTGGCCGGTGGCCTGGTCCAGGGCACCGGTGGGTTCATCGGCGAAGACCACCGAGGGGCGCCCGGCGAGGGCGCGGGCGATGGCCACGCGCTGAGCCTGCCCGCCGGAGAGCTGGGTGGGCCGGCGCTCGTGCATGCCCTGCAGGCCCAGCCGGTCGAGCCAGCCGCCGGCCTCGGCGGTCGCGGTACGGCGGGAGACGCCCGCGAGCATGCGCGGCAGGATCACGTTCTCGATGGCCGTGAGCTCGGGCAGCAGCTGACCATCCTGGAAGACGAAGCCGAAGTCGCTGCGGCGCAGTCGGGTGCGCGCTCGGTCGCCGAGAGCGGCGAGATCGGTGCCGTCGTGCTGGACGGTGCCGGAGGTGGGGCGCAGGATCCCGGCGAGGATGTGCAGCAGGGTGGTCTTGCCGCAACCGGACGGGCCCATGACCGCCAGGGAGTCGGCCCGGGCGATGTCGAGGTCCACGCCGGCGAGCGCGTGGGTCGCGGTCCCCGTCGTGCCGTAGGTCATGGTCAGGTGCCGGGCAGAGAGCACCGGGGCGTGGTGCCCCGCGCTGAAGCCCGGGTGACCCTGGTGCTGGACCGGTGCGTGGCCGGCGGTGTGCGGGAGCTGCGCCGCGGGCACGGCGTTCGCCGGCGTCGCGGCGGGTGCCGGCTGGTACGGGCCGACGGGGGTGTCCGTGGGTGCGGGGAACGGAGCGGATGCGGGGAACGGAGCGGTGTTCATGCATCCCAGCATCGTGCGCACGGGGGCGACTCCGCGTCGACCCGGAGATCGATATCCCGCCCCTGATGTCAGACCCTGGGTGGACACCCACGGCCCATCGGCAGGATCAGCCGAAGCGGCCGGAGATGTAGTCCTCGGTCTGCTTGTTCGAGGGGTTGGTGAACATCTGCTGGGTGTCGTCGATCTCGATCAGGTGACCGGGCTTGCCGGTGCCCGCGATGTTGAAGAAGCCGGTGCGGTCCGAGACGCGGGATGCCTGCTGCATGTTGTGCGTGACGATCACGATCGTGTACTCCTCCTTCAGCTCGTGGATGAGGTCCTCGATCGCGAGGGTGGAGATCGGGTCCAGCGCCGAGCAGGGCTCGTCCATGAGGACGACCTCGGGCTTGACCGCGATGGTGCGGGCGATGCACAGGCGCTGCTGCTGGCCGCCGGAGAGACCCATCCCGGGCTTGTCGAGGCGGTCCTTGACCTCGTTCCAGAGGTTGGCGCCCTTCAGGGAGCCCTCCAGCAGCTCCTCGGCCGCGCTCTTGGAGATCCGTCGGCTGTTGAGCTTGACGCCGGCCAGCACGTTGTCGCGGATCGACATCGTCGGGAAGGGGTTCGCCTTCTGGAAGACCATGCCGACGCGACGGCGCACGTTGACCGGGTCGACGCGCGGGTCGTAGATGTTCTCGCCGTTGATCTCGACCTTGCCCTGCGCGTAGGCGCCGGGGATCACCTCGTGCATGCGGTTCAGCGTGCGCAGGAAGGTCGACTTGCCGCAGCCGGAGGGCCCGATCAGGGCGGTCACCGAGCGGGGGCGGATCTGGACGTCGACGCCCTCCACGGCCAGGAAGTCGCCGTAGTAGATGTTGAGGTCCTCGACGTTGATCGGCTGAGGGGCTGCCATCAGGGGTCCTTTCGGGTGGAGCGACGGCTCAGCGGGTGAGCTTCGGGGAGAAGTAGTAGCTGACCAGTCGGGCGACGATGTTGAGCACCATCACGATGACGATCAGGGTGAAGGCCGCGGCCCAGGCACGATCGATGTTCGTCGTGATCGAGCAGGCGTAGACCTCCTGCGTGACCGGGTTCGTGACGGTGTCGTTCATGCAGTTGGCGCTGCCGGCCCGGTACTGCTGGTTGATGAACGTGGGCAGCGTGGCCATGCGGCCGTCGAACATGTTCCAGTTCACCGAGGTCACCATGCCCACGGTGAGCAGCAGCGGGGCCGTCTCGCCGATCACCCGGGCGATCGCGAGGGTGATGCCGGTGGTGAGGCCGGCGATCGCGGTGCGCAGCACGACCTTGACGATGGTGAGCCACTTCGGGACGCCGAGCGCATAGGACGCCTCGCGCAGATCCATCGGGACCAGGCGCAGCATCTCCTCGCTCGAGCGCACCACGGTGGGGATCATCAGCAGCGACAGGGCGACCGCGCCCATGATGCCCATGCGCACGCTCTGGTCGGGCATGAAGGCGATGAACAGGGCGAGTCCGAACAGGCCCGCGACGATCGAGGGGATGCCCGTCATCACGTCGACGAGGAAGGTGACGCCCTGTCCCAGCACCCGGCGCCAGCCCTGGTCCGCGTACTCGACCAGGAAGATCGCGGTGAACAGGCCGATCGGGATCGAGATGATCGAGGCCCACAGGGTGATCAGGAGGGTGCCGATGGTCGCGTGGACCACGCCTCCGGCCTCGGCGCCGCCGATGATCCCGGACATGTCGGTGGTCCAGAAGGCGAAGGGCGAGGGGGCTGCGGCGAGGACGCGGGTCAGGCCCCGGCCGATGACGGCCCAGAGCAGCGAGACCAACGGGAACATGGCGATCGCGAAGGCACCGATCACCACCAGGGTCATCAGCCGATCAGTCGCCCAGCGTCGCCCTTCACGGATCCGGGAGTAGAGGTACCCGAACGCCAGGTGGAGGACGAAGCCCAGCAGGATCGCCGCAGGGATCGAGAGCGAATCGAAGATCGCCAGCAGCGCGACCGCGACGAGCAGCCCGGCCAGGCCCGTGAGGACCAGGTGGAACCAGGGCAGACGGCGCTCGTCGTGGGGTCGCCGCAGGACCGGCGACCCGGTCTGCTCAGGCGGGGCCGCAGGGCCCTTGGTGCTCGTGGTTGTCATGGGGACCTCAGCTCTTGACGCCGCTGCGGGCGACGATCCAGCGGGCAAGGGCGTTGATGATGAAGGTCAGGACGAACAGGACCAGGCCGGTGAAGATGAGCAGCGACATGTCGGTGCCGGAGGCCTCCGCCTGCTTGGAGGCGATGTTCGCCGCGATCGACTGGTGCATCCCGACCTCGAGGATGTGGAACGAGAACGTCGCGCCGGGCGCGAGGATCATCAGCACGGCCATGGTCTCGCCGAGCGCACGGCCCAGGCCCAGCATCGAGGCGGCGACCACGCCGGACTTGCCGAAGGGCAGGACCACGGTGCGGATGGTCTCCCAGCGGGTGGCGCCGAGGGCGAGAGCCGCCTCCTCCTGCAGGCGCGGGGTCTGCAGGAAGATCTCGCGGGCCACGGCCGTGATGATCGGCAGGATCATCACGGCGAGCACGATCGCGGCGGAAGCGAGGTTGCGCATGGGGGCGGTGGGGTCGCCGGCGAACAGGGCCACGACCGGCTCGCCGCCCACGAAAGGCACGAAGCCGGGCCAGGAGGGCCAGGTGCCGAGGGTGGAGTTCAGGAAGAGGTAGAGCGGCTCGAGCTTGGGGACCAGCCAGATGCCGCCCCAGAGCCCGTAGACCACCGACGGCACTGCCGCGAGCAGGTCGATCATGTATCCCAGGCCGGAGGCCAGCCGCCGCGGAGCATAGTGCGAGATGAACAGCGCGATGCCGATCGAGACCGGGATCGCGATGGCCAGGGCGATCGCCGCGGCGAGGATCGTGCCGAAGATCAGCGGGAGCGTGGTCTCCAGGAGGGAGAACGCCGAGGCATCCCCGATGATCTCCTTGCTCTCCATCACGGCGGGCATCGACTCGGTGGTGAGGAAGACGGCCACGAGGGCGAGGGTCACGAAGATCAGGAGGCCCGAGCCGATGCTCAGGGCGGAGAAGACCGAGTCGCCCATGCGGCGGCGGCTGCTCGCCATGGAGGGAGAGGTCGCCTCCGGGGTCTTCGGCGTGACGTCAGTGGTGCTCACAGGGGCCTTCCTCGGAGCTCACGGAGTGGGGGGCGGTGGCGCGGGTGTGCCGCCGGGCCAGGACCGGCCGGGCGGCACACCCGCGCGCAGGAGAAGTGATCAGCCGACGGAGATCGCGTCGACCGCCTTCTGGGCCTCGGCGGACATCTCGGAGGACAGCGGCGCGGAGCCGGCGTTCTCGGCGGCAACCTGCTGGCCCTCCTCGGAGACGAGGTAGGAGGCGTAGGCCTTCACGGCGTTGCCCTCGGCGGAGTCGGCGTAGGAGCCGCACAGCGCGAGGTAGGAGACCAGGACGATCGGGTAGGTGCCGGCCTCCTCGGTCGTGCGATCGAGGTCCACGACGATGTCGTTGTCCTCACGGCCCTCGGCACGCGGGGAGACGTCGACGGCCTTGGCCGCGGCGTCGGCGCTGTACTCGACGAACTCGCCGCCGACCTTGATGGCGGCGGTGCCGAGGTTGCCGGCCTGGGAGGCGTCGGCGTAGCCGATGGTGCCGTTGCCGCCCTCGACGGTGGAGATCAGGCCGGAGGTGCCGTCACCGGACTGGCCGCCCTCGATCGGCCAGGTCTCGATCGGACCGTGGGTCCAGGCATCGGGGGCCGTCTCGGAGAGGTACTCGGTGAAGTTCTCCGTGGTGCCCGAGTCGTCGGAGCGGTGCACCGGGACGATGTCCAGGTCAGGAAGCGTGGCGTCGGGGTTGTCCGCAGCGATCTTCGGGTCGTTCCAGTTCGTGATGTCGCCGGCGAAGATGGCGCCGATGACCTCGGGCGACAGGTTCAGCGAGTCGACACCCTCGATGTTGAAGACCACGGCGATCGGGGAGATGTACACGGGCAGGTCGAAGGCCTGCTCGCCGTTGCACACCTCGGCGGAGGCTGCGAGCTCCTCCTCCTCCAGGGCTGCGTCGGTGCCGGCGAACTTGACCTGGCCGCTGAGGAACTGCTCGCGGCCGGTGCCGGAGCCGGTGGGGTCGTAGGTGACCGTGAGGTCGCCGCCCTCGGCCTGGGTGAGACCCATGAACGACTCGGTCCAGGCCGTCTGCGCGTTCTGCTGCGAGGAGGCGCCGGAGCCGGCGAGGTTGCCGGTCAGCTCGGCGTAGCCGCCGCCCGCGGCGGCGCCGCCGCCGTCGGATCCGTCGCTCCCGGCGCCGGAGGAGTCGCCGCAGGCGGAGAGGGCGAGACCGCCGACGAGGCTGAGCGCGGCGAGGGAGACGAGCTTGTTCTTGCGAACGTTCACTGCAGGTCCTTTCGGGGGCCGAGGGCCCGAGAAGATGTGGAGACGTCGTGCGGGGATGTCTGACGCCGCTGACGCTAAGGAGCGCAGGTGACACCGCGCCCGCCCTTGCATGAACTCCAGATGAACAGCCCGATAGTCCCCATGAACTCGCAGGTCAGGGGGTAAGGACGATCAGGTCACAGTTGGTGCACGGCGGCACCCGGCCCCGGTGGCCACGGGCTGGCCAGGAGGCGATCACGAGGTGAGCGGAAAGTGCTCAGGCCGACTCCACGGCGGCCAGGATGACGAACAGCAGCACCATCAGCAGGAGGATCCCGAGGATGAGGATGTTGAGGACCAAGCCGGCGATGGCAAGGCCGCGGCCGCCGCGGGGAGTGCCGCGCGTAGGTGAGGTGTCGCGCATCCCGAGGATCGAGAAGACGATGCCGACGGGAGCCAGGAGTCCGGGGCAGAGGAGGAAGGAGAGGATCCCCAGGATGAATCCGGTGATCGCCGACCCCGAGGTCGCGGGCAGCGGGGCGTACAGCCCGCCCGGGTAGCCGGCGTGCTGGGGCCCTCCGGCGAGGCCTGTCCCGGGCTGACCCGGATAGCCGGTCCCCGGGTAGACGGAAGCGGGGCCGTAGGGAGAGGGGTCGTAGGGAGAGGGGCCGACGGACCCCTCCGGGACGACCGCGTAGGGATCGGTCTCGCGCGGTCCCTCCACGTGCTGCCCCTCAGGGAGGTGTCCCGTCGCGTAGGGGTCGGCAGCCGGATACCCGTCCCAGCTCGTCCCCTGGTTCTCGGGGTACCCCCGGTCGTCAGACCTTCCGGAGTTCACGTCCCACTGATTCATGCTGATCGTCCCCTCGTCCGTCGTCCGTCGTCCCTCGTCCCTCGTCCGTCGGCCTTCGTCACGGCGTTCTCACGTCACCGCGTTCTCGCGCCGCGGCGTCCGTTCGCTGCGGCGTCCCCTCGCCCTGCCGCGGCGGCGACCGCTCACTCGATGTTGGGCAGGTGCCGTTCGATCGCGACGACCGCTCCCTGCGGCGTCGTATGCAGCATCAGCGCCTCGCCCGCGGCGAGGAACGGGTTCGACTTCGGGAGCTCGAGGGCCGCGCTCGCCTGCGCGACGGCCCGTACGGCACCGATCACCGTGGGCAGCACCGGGCGGTGGGTGCACACCACGGTGCCCCGACCCTCGTGCAGCACTCGCTCGATCACGGCACGGGTCCGGGAGGGGTGCTCCTGGTGCGCGTGCTCGGTGAGCTCGTCCTTCGTGCGGATCTTCAGGCCCTCCACCCGGGCCAGCGGTTCGATGGTGGACACGCAGCGTTCCCACGGGCTGCTCAGCACGCTGCGGGGATCGAAGGCGTCGATCAGCGGCGGAAGGGCGAGGGCCTGCTTGCGGCCCTTCGAGTTCAGCGGGCGGCTCGCCTCCCCCTTGCGCCACTTCGCGCGGGAACGGGCCGCGCCGTGCCGCTGCACGATGATCGGCACGGTCACGAGCTCCACGTCCTGCTGGAAACGACGCAGGGTCGCCAAGCAGACCTGGTCCCCTTGACGGGTCAGCAGCTTCTCGGCCGCGTCCAGACGGACCCACTTCACCTCGTCGATCTCCTGGGCATCCACGGGGCCGGGGGCCGACTTCGCCCGCACGGTGCCGCACCAGTACTGCACGATCTTGGTGCGACCGTCGGGCAAGAGGTACACCGCGGCCGGCAGGGGGCGGTGCAGACGCACCCGGTACCCCGTCTCCTCGACGACCTCGCGCACGGCGGCCTCGGGGAAGGTCTCCCCCTTGTCGAGCTTCCCCTTGGGGATCGACCAGTCGTCGTAGCGGGGCCGGTGCACCAGCAGCACCTCGAGGCCCTTCTTCCCCTCGCGCCAGGTGAGGGCACCGGCGGCGAGGACGGGGGGCGGCTTCCCGGGAGCAACGCGCATCGATCAGCCTTTCCCTGTCGGACGCATCTGCACGTCGCGGCCCGAGACGACGAAGCCCCAGTTCTCGTACAGGCGCAGCGCCGGGGCGTTGTCGGCCTCGACGTACAGCTCGACGCCCGGCACGTCGGCGGTCCGGAACCGCTCCAGCGCCGCCGCCAGCAGGAAGCCGGCCACGCCGTGCCCCTGCATCGAGGGGTCGGTCGCGACCACGTAGATCTCCGCGTCCGACGGCTGGACATCCGTCGGCTCTGCGCCGCCCTCCGCGGCCTGCTCGGGCGCCTGGCGCTTGATCCAGACGAAGCCGACCAGCTCTCCCTCGTAGCGCGCCACCACCATGTCCTGGGGGTCGAACCAGGGCTCGGCCATGCGCTGGTCCAGATCGGCGCGGGTCAGGGCGCCCTGCTCGGGATGGTCGGCGAAGGCGAGAGCATTGACCTGGACCCAGCGGTCCGCGTCCCGGTCCGCGTCGAAGGCATCCAGGTGCAGCCCCTCGAGCCGCGGCGCGGGAACCGGAGCGAGGGGATGATCGGCGTCGAGCGGGCGGTGCAAAGTCAGCAGCCGACGGGTCTCCTGGAGACCGGCGGCGGCGAGGAACGCGAGGGACCCCTCGAGCGCACCGTGTGCCCACACGCCGGGCTCGTCGTGCAGGTCGAGGGCCGCCTGCAGCAGCGCGGTGCCGTGCCCGCGTCGGCGGTGCGCGGGATGGACCATGCCCTGGACCGTGCCGTCGGTCAGCACGCTCGCGTAGCCGAGCAGCCGATCGCCGTCGGTCTCTCCCGTCGGCTCGTGCTCGAGGAGGAGATGGTGTGCGTCTCCCCCGGCGACAGCGAGTCGTGCCGCTTCATCCAGAGGGGCGACTCCATCGTGGGCGGTGACCGTATCGAGCAGGTCACGGGCCGCGTCGCGGTGGGTCTGCGACAAGGCAGCCGTCGTGATCATGAGGTCCTTCCGAGCATCAGAACGAGGTGCCGAGTATGCCCCTGCCTGCGGGCACTCGTAGACTGACACTGTAGCGCCCGTCCGACCACGCTCGTCGGCGACTGCGAAGAGACCGGAACCGAGTGCGAGGGAGGCATCATGACCGCTCCCGAGCGCGCCCCGCTCAGCGCCGCTCTCGCGCTCCTGCTGACCCTGGTCTCCCTCACCGGCCCCGCCTCGCCCGTCCTGATGGGCATCGCCGTCGGGGCGATCGCTCTGCTGGCGGGCATCGGCTGGCCCAACCTCCTGGAGCTTCCCTCCGCCCTCGGCACACGGATCGTGATCACCACGGTCGGGATCGCGGGCGCCGCCGTCGCCGTCTCCGCCCCTGAGCGCTTCACGCCCGTGTCCGGGATCCTGATGGTCTGCGCCATCGGCGTGTTCGCGGCGTTCGTCCAGCAGATGCTCCGCGCGGATCGTCGTGAGCTCACGGCCTCCCTCACCGGGACGGTCGCCGGCGTGTTCCTCACCGGCACCGCGGCCTGCTGGGTCATCGCCCAGGTGGAGGCCGTCCAGCTGGGCCGCGAGGGCCTGGTCGCGTCGATCACCGCGGGTCTGGCGGCGACGCTCCTGCTCAACATCGCCCCCATGCCGGCCACGCTGCGCTTCGTGGTCGCCCTCGCCGCCGGCACCGGCATCACCGCCCTGCTCGCCACGAGCCTGACCGGGATCGCGCTGCCGATCGCGATCGGTGCCGGGCTCCTGACCGCGATCGGTGCCGCCTGCACACAGCTCCTCGTCGGCTCCTCGCTCGTCGCGAAGGAACCGCTTCCGTCACTGGCGGTGGGTGCCGTCCCCGTGGCGACGATCGGCGTGGTCGCCCACCTCGCCGTGATCCTCATCCCCTGATCTGTGCCGGTCACCACCCATGCCTCACGGGTCGATCCGGGGCGATAGACTCCGGGTATGAGCGCTCTCTCCCTGTTCTTCATCGCACTGGTGGTCCTGGTGGGCCTCGGAACCCTGGCCTTCGCCATCCTCGTGCTCACCCGCCTGTTCAACCGCTGATCGTCTGAGCAGCCCCCATGCCCATCTCGCTCGACACCTCGCTCCCTGAATCGCTGTACCCGCTGGCCTGGCTGGTGGGCACCTGGACGGGTGAGGGTGCGGTGCATCGCCCCGGGGACACGGACGTTCCCGACCGTCGCATCGAACAGCAGCTGGTCTGCACCGCCCGTGAGGACGGCACCCTGGCCTGGCGGTCCACGATCCACGAGGTCGACGACCCCGCACCGTTGCCGCCCACCAGCGCTTTCGCCCGGGACGACGCCGCTGCGCCCGCCCCCGCGGGATCCGGCGAGCGCACGCTGCTGATGCGCGAGGACGGCATCTGGTCCGTCGGCGACGCCGTCCCCGGTCAGGACCTCGCCGCGGCGCGTGCCGCCACGCCCGGCGACCCGGCCGCCTTCGTGTCCCATGCGCTGCAGGCGCGCTTCGAGCGCCGCGACGGCGCCGAGGAGAGCTGGGCCGGCGAGGTCCGTGGACCACGCATCCAGCTCGCCCGTGCCGCGCAGGAGGGCGCCGAGGTCACCGACACCCGGATGTTCGGGTACATCAACGGTCGCCTCATGTGGCTGTGGGAGCACCTGGTCCCCGCCACCGACACCGAGGGGTCGACCATGGCCCCCTACCTCTCCGTGGAGCTGAACCGTGCCTGATCCGTCCTCACCCCTTCCCCGTCTTCTGAGCGCGGGGGCCGTGCTCGGCGAGGGCCCCGATGCCGCCGTCCCCGCCCACTACGGTGCGCCGCTGCGGGAGCAGCGCCGCCTGCTGGATCACCGGGCGGTCGTCGACCTGGGCCAGTTCGAGGTGCTCGAGGTGCGGGGAGCGGATGCCCGCTCCTGGATGACCACGATCACCTCGCAGGTTCTGGCCGGGACCCCCGTCGGCTCGTCCTCGAGTCTCGCCGTGCTGTCCCCGCAGGGTCGCGTCGAGCACCTCGCCTCGGCGGTCGTCCTCGACGAGGACGCCCTGCTGCTGGTGCTGGACGCCGGGCGGCGCGCCGGCCTGCGCACCTACCTGGAGATGATGCGCTTCGCGGCGCGCGTCGAGCTGATCGACCGTGATGACCTGCGCGTCCTCGGCGCCCTGGCACCCGCCGCCGAGGTGCTTCCGGAGCTCGGCCTTCCCGATCCCGTCGCCGTCTGGTCCGAGGCCTGGCCGCAGGTCGCCCCGGGCGGCGTGGCGTACGGCCCGGATCCGGAGGATCCCGTCGGCGCCGTGCTGACCGTGCTCGAGTCCGAGTTCCTGCCCGGGCTGCCGTGGCGCGCAGAGCACCTGGCCGGGATGAGCTCCTGGGAGGCGCTGCGGATCGCCGATCATCGCGCCCGTGCGACCCGTGAGGTCGACGAGCGCACCATCCCCCATGAGCTGGATCTGCTGCGCACCACCGTGCACACCACCAAGGGCTGCTACCGGGGGCAGGAGACCGTCGCGAAGGTCCTGAACCTCGGGCAGCCGCCACGCCGCCTGGTGATGCTGCACCTCGACGGCTCCCGGGACGTGCCCGCCGCGCCGGGCGGAGAGGTGCGCCTGGGTGGGTCCGACGGCAAGCTCGTCGGCACCGTCACCTCCGCGGCGCTGCATGCGGACCTCGGCCCGATCGCCCTCGCCGTGGTGCGTCGTGCGGTCCCGCTGGATGCGGCCCTGTCGGTGCAGGTCGTGATCGGCGCGTCCGACGACCAGGACGAGGCGTCGATCTGGCTCGACGCCTCCCAGGAGCCGATCGTGGTCCAGCGCGACCACGGCGAACGCCCGGCCACCGCCAAGCTCGGAGCCACGCCGGGACGCTGACATCTTCCGGCGCGTGCACGTCCCCACCACAGGATTCGCACGGCCCGGCCACGGCTTCCCCGAGCGCTCGTCACGCGGACCTGGAACAATGGATCGCATGAATGCACAGGGCGACCAGCAGGACTGGACCCGACACCGGCAGGAGGTGTTCGCGGTCAAGGAGCGAGCGCTGCACGCCGCCCGGCAGGCCGAGCACAAGAAGGCCACCGCGATCATCCGAGCGGCGATCGAGCAGTTCCGCGCGGCCGGCATCGCCCCGATCCCGCTGCGCGCGAAGCCCTACACCGGCTCCGGCAGCATCCGCACCGCGCTCGAGGGCTGGTACCTCAAGCAGGACCAGTCGCTGGCCGTGGACGCCGAGGGCCGGTACTACGTGATGCGGGTCGAGGGCGGGCTGCGGGCACGGCTGCAGGGCTCCTCCCCCGAGCCGACCCTCGCACCGCTGGTGGTAGGTCGCGGTGCACGCGACGGCGACACCTTCAACCTCGAGGACCTGCTGCAGATGCGGCTCGAGGATCCGGTGCGGCGATGAGCCCGAGCAGCGCCTCCCACCCGTCACGGCTCGAGCGGGCCCGCGGCGCGGTCGTCGGCTGGTTCAGCACCGGCCTGAGCCGCGGCCGCAATGACGTCCTGACCGTCGGCCGCGCCGCGGTCGCCGCCGCGCTCGCCTATGCGATCAGCGGCCTGCTCTGGAACCACGAGTTCCCCTTCTTCTCCTCGATCGTCGCCTTCATCATCATCGGCTTCGGCATCGAGAAGAAGATGCGCAAGATCGTCGAGATGGCCTCCGGGGTGATGTTCGGGGTGCTGCTGGGCGAGGTCGCCCGCTCCGTGATCGGATCCGGCACCTGGCAGATCCTCGTGGTCGTGTTCTGCGCCGGGATGACGGCACGCTTCATCGACAAGTCGAACCTCTTCGGCTTCCAGACCGCCATCCAGTCGCTGCTGGTGATGATCATGCCCATCACGCCCGGGATGACCCCGGGCGGCCGGGTGCTGGATGCCGTGACGGGTGTGGTGGTCGCGATCATCATCCATCTGCTGCTCTCCGGGGACCCGCGACGCCTGCAGAGCCGCGCCGCGATCTCCTTCTACCAGGAGCTGGAGGACACCCTCGTCTCGCTGGCCCTGGCCGCGCGCAGCGGCGACCGGGGCGTCGCCCAGGCGGCGCTGGTGTCGATCCGGGACACCTCCCAGAAGTACACCGATGAGTGGATGCTCGCGAACGACGTCGCCAACGAGATGGCGACCTTCTCCCCCACCGGGCTGCGCCATGCCGGCGACGTCGGGCGCCTCGAGCACCTGCTGATCGGCTCCGACCGGGCGATGCGCAACATGCGGGTGATCGCCCGACGGGAGACCGAGTTCCTCGATGCCGTGCACGGGGATGCGCACTCCACGCTGGCCGATGCGCTGCTGGCCGCACGCGATGCCGTCACGGAGCTGGCCGCCGCGGTCGCGCACGACGAGGTCGACTTCACCACGGCACGCCGCAAGCTGCGCCTGTTCTGCTCGTACCTGACTCCGGAGATGCTCCTGCGCAACGACGAGGGCGTCCGGCCCGGCCGCGCCGGGCACTTCGAGGGCGTGACCCTGGCGATCCAGCTGCGCTCCCTCGCGATCGACCTGCTGCAGGCGACCGGTCTGACCTCCGTCGAGGCCAAACAGTTCCTGCCGAGCCTGGTCGTCGCCGCCGATGGCGATGCGATCGGTCCGAGGCCGATGACGCAGGAGATGCGAGCCCTGGAGCCGCCGGCCACCACCGAGGCGATCGAGCTGCTGATCTCGGACCGCTCGGATCCGGACCGCCGACGCTGATCCGGGATCCGGGATCCGGGATCCGGGATCCGCCCAGCCGGCCCCCGTATCCTGATCCGATGGTCGCTGTCATCCAGATGTGGATCTTCCTCGTGCTCTCCCTGGCCCTGCTGGCTGTGGAGGTCTGGGCGTTCGTGAACGCCCTGCGCTTCCGCGCCGACGCCTACGTCGCCGCGAGCAAGCGCACCAAGGTGTTCTGGTGCGTCCTCACGGGCGTGGCCATGCTGCTCGGCTTCCTCTCGCTGCCCTATCCCATCGGCCGCGGCGGCACGTCGATGCTGTTCATGCTCATCGGGATCGTGATCGCCGGCGTCTTCCTCGCCGATGTGCTGCCCGCCCTGAAGCGAGTCATGGGGCGCGCCGCCGGCAACCGCTGGTGACCCCCGGCAGCTCGTCGCGAACTGCATGAGAGAGGACCCCGGAGCCGTGGCTCCGGGGTCCTCTCTCATGCGTCGTGCCGCCTGGCTGGAGGCGGCTCAGCTCATGGCTGCTCAGACGTGGGTGCCGGCCGAGCGAAGGTTCTCCGCCGCCTCGACCAGGCGTGCGGCCAGTCCGGCCTCAGCCTTCTTGCCCCAGGCGCGCGGGTCGTAGGCCTTCTTGTTGCCGACCTCGCCGTCGACCTTCATGACGCCGTTGTAGTTCTCGAACATGTGCGAGACCACCGGGCGGGTGAAGGCGTACTGGGTGTCGGTGTCGATGTTCATCTTGATGACACCGTTGTCGACGGCGGTCTGGATCTCCTCGATGGAGGAGCCCGAGCCGCCGTGCATGACGAGGTCGAACGGCATGTCCTTGCCGTACTCGGCGCCGACGGCCTTCTGGATGTCCAGCAGGATCGACGGGGTCAGCTTGACGTTGCCCGGCTTGTACACGCCGTGCACGTTGCCGAAGGTCAGGGCGGTCAGGTAGCGACCGCGCTCGCCCAGGCCGAGCTTCGCGGCCGTCTTCAGGCCGTCCTCGGGGGTGGAGAAGAGCTTGTCGCCATCGACATCGGCGACCACGCCGTCCTCCTCGCCGCCGACGACGCCGACCTCGATCTCGAGGATCTTCTTGGCCTCGACGGACTTCTCGAGCAGACGCTCGGCGATCTCGAGGTTCTCGTCGACCGGCACGGCGGAGCCGTCCCACATGTGCGACTGGAAGAGCGGGTTCAGGCCCTTCTTCACGCGGTTCTCGAGGTCCCACTCGATCAGGGGCTCGACCCAGGTGGGCAGAACCTCCTTGGCGCAGTGGTCCGTGTGGAGCGCGACGTTGATCGGGTAGTTCTTGGCGACCGCGTGCACGAACTCGGCGAGAGCGAGCGAACCGGCGATGCGGTCCTTGACGGTGGAACCGGAGAGGTACTCGGCGCCGCCGAAGGACACCTGGATGATGCCGTCGGTGTTCGCATCGCTGAAGCCCTGCAGGGCGGCGATGGCCGTCTGGGAGCTCGAGACGTTCACAGCCGGGTAGGCGAACTTGCCCGCCTTCGCGCGGTCGATCATCTCTGCGTACTGATCCGGGGTTGCGACTGCCATGGGGCATTCTCCTTCGCTGAAGAGGGTCTGAGACGACCGGCGGCGTGGAGTTGCCGCGCAGGGTCGTTCGATCGTGCCCATTGTTCCACAGTGCGCTGGGCGACCACCGGTCGGAGGTCCCTGGCGGACACCGCCCTCAGCGCAGGGGCAGGTCGGGGATCTCCGCGTGCTGCAGGATCCAGCTGTGCATCGCGATCGCCGCCGCCGCGGCCACGTTGATCGACCGCGTGGATCCGAACTGGGTGATGCCCACGACGAGGTCCGCGGCGTCCAGGATCTCGGCGCTCACTCCGGGGCCCTCCTGGCCCACCACCAGCAGGGCGTTGCGAGGCAGCGCCGTGCGCTCCAGGGGCATCGCCCCGGGCACCAGATCGATCACCACGAGGGGTCGCCCCTGCTCCCGGGCCCATGCGATGAGATGCGCGGCGTCGGGATGGTGGATCTCGTGCTGGTAGCGGTCGGTGACCATCGCGCCGCGCCGGTTCCAGCGACGTCGGCCGACGATGTGGAACGCCCCCACCGCGAAGGCGTTCGCCGTGCGCACCACCGAGCCGATGTTCGCGTCGTGCTCGAGGTTCTCGATCGCGACATGCAGCTCATGGCGATGGGTGTCGAGCTCGGCGATGATCGCCTCGCGCCGCCAGTACCGGAAATGGTCCTCGACGTTGCGCCGGTCGCCGGCGGCCAGGAGCTCGGGATCGAAGTGGTCGCCCTCCGGCCACGGGCGCGGGTGCGGGCCGACGCCGACCACGCGCTCGGAGGCCGACGGGATCTCGGAGGCCAGCTGGGGCTCGGGGGTCAGCGGCGACTCGGGGGATGGCTGGGGCTCGGGAGGCGTCCCGGACTCCGCAGTCACCGGGCCGCCCCGGAGCCCGGGTCGCCCTCGGCGCTCTCCTGCTCCTGCTCGTGCTCGAGGATCTCCTCGTCGGGGTCCGGGAGCCCGAGCTTGCGGCGCCGGACCTCGCGGCGGATGATCTGGACCGCGAACACCAGGATGATCAGGGCGATGATCGCGTAGACCACGTTGGAGAAGATGTCGGTGTAGGGCTCGATCACCGTCCAGTTGCTGCCCAGGTAGTACCCGAAGGTCACGAACACGGTGTTCCAGATGGCGCTGCCGGCGAGGGTGAGCAGGCTGAAGGTCCACAGCGGCATCGCATACAGGCCGGCCGGGATCGAGATCAGGGAGCGCACCCCGGGCACCATGCGGCCGAAGAAGATGGCCTTGTGCCCGTGCTTGTCCATGAAGTCGACGGTCTTGTCGTAGTCCTTCACGTGCAGCAGCGGCAGCTTGAGGAAGATGGTGCGCAGGCGCACCGGACCCAGCAGCCGGCCCAGTCCGTACAGCAGCCATGCCCCGGCCAGGGATCCGACGAGCGAGGCGATCAGCATCGCCCAGTAGTTGTGGTTCGGACCGGCCGCGGCCACGCCGGCCAGGGGCAGGATCACCTCGGACGGGATCGGCGGGAAGACGTTCTCGAGGAAGATCAGCAGGCCCACACCCAGGGCGCCGAGGGTGTCCATGGTGCTGACAGCCCAGTCGACGATGTTCATGCAGATCTCCTCCGTGTGCGGACCGGCCATCAGCGGCGGATCGGTCGTGGCGGCGTACCGGGAGCGGGGTGCCGCCGAACGCCTGGTCGGATGCTCCGGCCGGCGTCACGTCGCCTCGCGCGGAGCAGGGTGCCGCCCCGCCACCCATGCTAGATGCGGAAAATCCTCTGACGTGGCACCGCATGCCCGGTTGCGCAGGACCTTCACGAATACTGTTCCGCCTGACCACGGCGCCGCCGCGGTCTACTCTGTCGCCATGACCTTCAACCCGAACGCGGAGATCCGCTCAGATAACGTCTCCCGCGCAGGTGGCGGCGGGGGAGGTGGTGGTTTTCGCCCCGGCGGTTTCCGCCCTGGGGGCCGCGGGCGCGGCGGCCTGAAGCTCGGCGGCGGCGGCGGTTGCGTGCTGGTCGTGATCCTGGTGATCTACATCGTCATGGGCGGCAACCCGCTCGATCTGCTCGGTGGATCCGATCCCACGACCACCCAGCAGGGCCCGGTCGCCGAGGGCGGTGCCCTGGAAGAGTGCCAGACCGGCGAGGACGCCAACCAGCGCGACGACTGCCTGGTGCAGGCGACCGTCGAATCCGCGGACTCCCTGTGGGCACAGCTCGCCCCGGAGTCCGGCATCGATTTCGTCGAGCCCACGGGCGCGATCTTCGACAGCACGGTCCAGACCGGGTGCGGTGCGGCGACGGCGGACGTCGGCCCGTTCTACTGCCCCGCCGACTCGACCCTGTACGTCGACGTCTCCTTCTTCGACTCCCTGAGCTCGCAGTACGGGGCCGACGGCGGCCAGCTGGCGAAGATGTACGTCGTGGCCCACGAGTACGGCCATCACATCCAGAACCTGTCCGGCACGATGGATGGGCTGGATCGTCAGAGCACGGGGCCGCAGTCCGACGGCGTGCGGCTCGAACTCCAGGCCGACTGCTACGCCGGGGTCTGGGCGAATCACGCCTCGACCTCCACCGACGACAACGGCCAGACGATGCTGTCCCCGCTCACCGAGGACGACATCGACTCCGCGCTGTCCGCGGCGAGCGCGGTGGGCGATGACCACATCCAGGGTGACGTCGCCGGTGGCGAGGTCCGCCCGGAGACCTGGACCCACGGCTCCTCGGAGCAGCGACGGGCGTGGTTCACCACCGGCTATCAGGAGGGCACCGTGGCATCCTGCGACACCTTCTCCGCCGATCAGGTCTGAGGGACCCGCTGGGCGGGTGCGAGCCGCTGGACAGACGAGAGCCGCTGGACAGACGAGACCTGCTGGGCAGGCGCGATCTGCTGGACCGGCGCGGTCAGATCTCCAGCTCGGAGATGTCGTAGGCGTAGAGGTAGCGGTACCCGGCGGCCTCGACGGCCTCACGGGACGCCTCGGAACGGTGCACGATCACCGCGACCGCGGCGATGTCCGCACCGGCCTCGGTGAGCGCCTCACAGGCGGTCAGCACGCTGCCGCCGGTGGTGGAGGTGTCCTCGACGGCGATGACCCGACGCCCGGAGACCTCGGGGCCCTCGATGCGACGCTGCAGGCCGTGGGCCTTGTTGGCCTTGCGCACCACGAAGGAGTCCAGCGGGGCGCCCGAGCCGCCCGCTGCGGCGTCGTAGGCGGACGCATGCATGATCGAGGTGGCGACGGGATCCGCGCCGAGGGTGAGCCCGCCGACGGCCTCGACGCCGGGCACGAGGCCCTCGCGGCGCAGCAGATCCAGCATCACGCGACCCACGAGCGGAGCCGCCTCATGGTGCAGGGTGATGCGGCGCAGGTCGACGTAGTGGTCGGCCTCGGCGCCCGAGGAGAGGATGACGTGACCGCGCACCACGGCGAGGTCACGGATCAGCTCGCGCAACCGCTCACGCGCGACATCGATCGGGGCGGACGGGTCAGGAGCTGAGGTGGTCTGGCGCATACGGACAGGATAATGGACCGTGCCGCCTCCCCTCCTGTCGACCGTCCGCCCTGTGCCTAGTCCTTATGCCTCGTCCTCATGTCTCGTCGTCCCGCTGCCACGGCGCCCGGAGCGCGCGGCGGGACGCCTTCCGCTGGGACTGGAGCACTGCCCGCTGCTGGAACCGGCGGTACCAGTTCGGGGAGGTCATCGCCCGGATGAGCGGCCTGGGCGCGATCCGGGAGAACTCCCCGGCGGTCCGGTACTTGACCGAGGGGATCGACAGCACGGTGCCCTTGGCGGTGTCCTTGAGGGCCTGCTCGACCACGAACGGCGCCTTCAACCAGGTGACGCGGGGCATGCCGTCCATGGACATCGCGGCGCGCTCATGGAACTCGGTCTGCACGAATCCGGGCAGCAGGGCCGTGGCGGTGACGCCCGTACCCTTGAGCTCCATCGCGAGCGACTCGGTGAAGACGGTGACCCAGCTCTTGGAGGCGGCGTACGGGCCGGCTGTCGTATAGCCCGCCAGCGAGCTCACGTTGAGGATCGCGCCGCGCCGCCGCTGCACCATGGTGCGGGCTGCGGCATGGGAGAGCACCAGGACAGCCTTCATGAGGGTGTCCATCTGCTTCTCATGGTCCTCGACCCCGATGTCGAGGAAGCCTCCGCGCAGTCCGTAGCCGGCGTTGTTGATCAGCAGATCGATCCGGTCGACGGGATCGGTGAGACGGACCGCGACCCGCTCCAGCCGCTCCCGTTCCGAGAGGTCCGCGGGGAGGATCTCGACACGGACGTCGTGGACGTCGCGGATCTGCTCGGACACAGCATGGAGCCGGTCCTCATCCCGTGAGACCAGCACGAGATCATGACCTGTGCCTGCCAGCTGCCAGGCGAATTCCAGACCCAGTCCTGATGTCGAACCGGTCACGAGTGCGCGCGCCATGGGCATATCTTACGACTGCCCGGAGCGTCCCGAGGCCCGCTCTGCACCGTCCCGCGCCCCGTAGGATCGTGGGCATGCGTATCGCCACCTGGAACATCAACTCGCTGCGGGCACGGATGGACCGTGTGCTCGCCTTCCTGGAGCGTCACGAGGTCGACGTCCTCGCTCTGCAGGAGACCAAGGCCAAGCCCGAGCAGCTGGACCTCACGGCGCTGCAGGACGCCGGGTACGAGGTCAGCGCTCATGGCCTGAACCAGTGGAACGGGGTCGCCCTGATCTCGCGCGTCGGCCTGAGCGACGTGCAGACCCAGCTGCCGGCGGTCCCCAGCTATCCCGAGGACGAGACTGGGGTGGTCGAGGCCCGCGCGCTCAGCGGGGTCGTCGGCGACGGGCTGCGGATCTGGTCGCTGTACGTGCCCAACGGCCGCGAGGTGGACCATCCCCACTACGCGTACAAGCTGCGATGGCTGGAGGCGCTGCGCGCCGAGGGCGAGCGCGAGCTCACCGCCGATGAGGCCTCCCGCACCGTGCTGGTGGGCGACTTCAACGTAGCCCCGCTCGACGAGGACGTGTGGGACATGGACGCCTTCGAGGGGAAGACGCACGTCACCGAGCCCGAGCGGTCGGCGTTCCGCTCGATCGTCGACGCCGGCTACGCCGACGTGGTACGACCTGACCACGAGGGCCCCGGCGTCTACACCTACTGGGACTACCAGGCGCTGCGGTTCCCGAAGAAGGAAGGGATGCGCATCGATTTCGTGCTCGGCTCCCCGGCGGTGCAGTCGGCGGTGACCGGATCCTTCATCGACCGCGAAGAGCGCAAGGGCAAGGGCGCCTCGGACCACGCGCCCGTCGTGGTCGATCTGGATCTCTGAGACATGGACTTCTGAGACGGAGCGGAACCGGGCTCACAGAGCGGTGAGCCCGGGACGCCGCCCGCGGGTTCGGACGCCGCCCGCGGCCCCAGGAGGCCCGTGGCGGGTTCGAGAGGCGGTCCGTGAATCCGGCGCCGACCGTGAGCTCGAGGAGCCCTGTCTCTGGCGGGCACTGACTCCGCGCGGTACGGCCGGGCGTCGCCTTCGCGGCAGGGCCTCGCCGTGATGCCAGGGCGTCGCCCTGAGGGGCGGCGGAATCGCCCGGCGCAGAATGATGGAGCGGTGTCGCGATCACTCGCGACACCGCTCCGCACGATCCGTGAGCATCGGTATCAGGCGTGCAAAGTGTTTGGCTGCGGTGGCGCTTTCGACGCCTCACAGCCGGTCCGTTGCGGGGACCAGTCGCACGTGGGTTCCGGTGCCGGTATTCGTGTTGTGCAGATCACACTACGCTGGACTTGAGGGGCACGCAAGCCCTCGGCCCCGGTGTCCCTCCGCCGTCCTTTCCTCCCCAGAGGGTGGTTGTCCACCGCCGTTGGGCCAGCCCTGCACAGAGCACCGCAGGGCGTCCACGATGACGGCATGACCAGCACCTCAGCACCATCTCGACGAGCCATCGCGTCCGCTTCCGAGGTGCTCGACAGCGGCGCGAGAGCGATCCCTGCGGGCGCACCGACCGGCAGCCCGGTGCGCCGGCCCGCACGCTTCCCCGGAGCCTCACCGACCCCTCCCGCCTCGGCCGACGGGGCTGCTCCGCGAGCGCTCTGGGTCGGCGCGGATCCGGCCTTGCAGGAGCTGGTCCGCGACCACGCCACCGCCGTCGGCATCGAACTCCTCGACACCGCCGGAGACGCTGCGGTGAGGTGCCTGGTGACCGACGACGTCGCGCTCGGAGGGGACACGGCACCCGCCGCCCCGGGCCGCCTCCCCCTGCTGGTGGTGACCTCGCAGACCGACGTGCCCCGCGCACTGTGGGAGCGGGCGCTGGCCGCCGGTGCCCGCGCCGTGCTCGCCCTCCCTGACGGCTCCGAGGAGCTTCTCTCCCAGCTGACCGAGCTCGCCCGGCCTCGCGCGGCCTCCACGGTGATCGCCGTGGCAGGTGGATGCGGCGGCGCCGGCACCTCGAGCTTCGCCGCCCGGCTGGCGGCTGCGGCACGGCCCTCCGGACCCGTCGTCCTGATCGATGCGGACCCTCTGGGAGGAGGCCTCGACCTCCTGGTCGAGGGCACCGACGCGTCCGGCATCTCCTGGGAGGACGCGGCCGGCCTCGGTCCGGACGACGGGGTCGCGCTGCGGGACGGTCTTCCGCAGATCGACGAGATCGGGCTGCTGGGATCCCGGGCCCAGCTCGGGCCGGAACCGCCCGCCCTGTCACGCGTCCTCTCCGCGCTGACCCCGCTCGGGGGAACCGTCGTCGTGGACCTGGCCGACGCCCTGGTGCCGGTCGCGGCAGAGCATGCCGATCACCTCCTCCTGGTCGTCCCGGCCTCCGATCATGCGGTGCGTGCCGCCGCGCGCAGGCTGCGTACCTGGCGCCTCCCCGACGCCATCACCCAGGTGGTCGTGCGCCGACGGGGACCTCTGACCCCTGCCGAGGTCGCCGATGACCTCGCGCTCCCGCTGGCGGCCTCCTTCCGCGACGGCCCACGGGGCGCCGTACCGCTGCTCGACGTGCGCCGTCGAGGCGCCGACCGGGCAGCGCGCCGGCTGCTGCAGCGCCTGCTCGCGGAGAGCCGGTCATGAGCCCGGCGACGAGGGTCGGTCCTGATCAGGCACTCGCACCTCTCATAGATCTCGTCCGTGAGGACCTGGTCCGCAGCCCAGGAGTGGTCGACGTCCCGCGCGTCGCTCAGGCTCTTCGCCGCCAGGGCAGGGTCCTCGGCGCGGCCGCGACCCTCGATCTCACCGCCCGCATCCGCGACCACATCGATGGGCTCGGCCCACTGCAGCCCCTGGTCTCCGCCGGGGTCACCGACCTCCTGGTCAACGACGACGGGTCGGTCTGGATCGACGATGCGGACGGGTTGCATGCTGCCGATCTGCACCTGGGCCCACAGCAGGCCCGCGATCTCGCAGTGCGCCTGGCCACCTCCGGAGGTCGCCGCCTGGACGACGCCGTGCCCTGGGTGGATGCGCATCTGCCCTCGGGGATCCGCCTCCACGCTGTGCTCCCGCCGCTGTCTCCCGGTGGTGCGATCGTGTCGCTGCGCCTGCCCGGCGGCGACGCGCTCGATCTCGAAGCGCTCGAGGCGCTCGGCGCCTTCGGCACGCACGGCCGGGACGTGCTGCTCGCGATCATCGCCTCTCGCCTCCCGTTCCTGGTCACCGGAGGAACCGGGACCGGGAAGTCCACGCTGCTGGCCGCCATGCTGCGAGAGGTCCCGCACGGCGAGCGGATCGTCGTGGTCGAGGACGTGCTGGAACTGGCCGTGGATCATCCGCACGTCGTGCACCTGCAGTCCCGTCATGCGAACAGCGAAGGCGCGGGAGCCGTGGACCTCGTCGCCCTGGTGCGTCAGAGCCTGCGCATGAGACCGGACCGGATCGTGCTCGGCGAGTGCCGGGGCGCCGAGATCCAGGAGCTGCTGCAAGCCCTGAACACCGGCCACGAGGGAGGCTGCGGCACGGTCCACGCCAACACGGCGCACGACGTCCCCGCCCGTCTGGAGGCCCTCGGCGCCCTGGGCGGGCTGGACCGCAGCGCCCTCGCCGCACAGGTCGCGAGCGCTCTCGAGGTCGTGATCCACCTCGGCCGCCGCACGGGGCGGCGGGTCCTGGAAGAGATCGCCCTGCTCCATCGCGCCGACGACGGCATGCTCCGGGCGACCACCGCCTGGCACATGGACGGCGCGGAGCTCCGGGACGGCCCGGCCGCCTCGGCGCTCGCGGCCCGGCTCGGCCGCACCGCCCCGGAGCACGGGCCGGCTCGACCCGAGACGCCGACGAGCCCCACGGCATCCGGCCTGTCCTCGCTCCCGGAGCTCGACGCGCGAACCGGTGACGTCCACGAGGGCGCTCACGAGGGCGCCCAGGGGACATCGGCCCATGGGTCCCACCGCTCCGGCAGGAGAGCGGCATGACCCTCCTCCTGGCTCTCACGGTGCTGGCTCTCCTCACCACGCTCGCGGTGGCCTGGGGCGCCGCTCCCCCGCCCCTCGCCATCGGGCCCCGGGCCCGACCGGGGCGGAACCGGCGGGCAGCCGCCGGGCGCCTCGAGGTCGCCAGGATGGTGGAGCAGCTGGCCACGGTGATCAATTCCGGCGCCGGTCTCCGGCAGGCATGGAGCGCCGTCGCCCGCTCGCTCCCAGCGGGCGAGCTGACCGACCTGGCACGTGCGGCGGGCGCCGGCGCCGACCCTCGACGCGCCGCCACAGGCACTCTGGCCTCCTCCGAGGCGATCAGCTCCCTGGGCGCTGCGCTCGCCGTGGCCGAACGCACCGGCGCGCCCACCTCCGGACTGCTGCAGAGCCTGGCGGAGGCCCTGCGCGACCTGCACGATGCCGCCCAGGCACGCCGCAGCGCCTTCACTGGCCCGCGGTCCACGGCCCGGATCCTGCTCGTCCTGCCTCTGGCCGGTCTCGGGCTGGGCATGCTGCTCGGGGGTGATCCGCTGCGCCTGCTGATCGACTCGCCCGCCGGGAACCTGCTGGGTGCTCTCGGCATCGCGCTGACGGGCCTGGGGTGGTGGTGGATGCAGCGGCTGATCCGTCGGGCCGATCCCCCGTCGACGGAGCGTGTGGATCCCTCGGTGGTGCTCGAGCTGATCGCCGGGGCGCTGGAATCCGGGCTGCCGCTGGCGCGCTCCGTCCGCTCGGTCGCCCAGGCCCTCGCTGCTGGGCCCGACGCCGAATCGCTCACCCGAGCGGCGACGGCCCTCGAGGCCGGGCTCGCCCCCGAGCTCGCCACAGCGGACCTGCCCCCGGAGTTCGCCGCGCTCAGAGAATCCGCGATCCTCGCCGAATCGGCTGGCGCCGACCTCTCCCGGGTGCTGCGCTCCGCCGCCCGGGACGCCCGCCGGGGCCGGGCCCGGGACTCCGAGGTGCGAGCGGCCCAGCTCGCGGTGCGCCTCGTCCTGCCCACCGGGGTGGCGCTGCTTCCCGCCTTCGTGGTCCTCGGGATCATCCCGACGGTGATCTCCCTGCTCGGGGGCACTATCGCCCTCACCACGACGGGAGGCACCCCGCTATGAGCCGGGCGTCCACCCGGCCCGTGCCCTGCCCTTGCTCTGCCCCTTCTCGCCCCGCCGAGCGCTCCGTCGTGTGCGCCATCGCGCACCCCGCCGTGCGCTCCGTCGTGAGCAGGGCTCCCTCCGTGCGTCGGTCCCTTCCCGGGTCGACGCCGGGCAGCCACGGCTGCCTACCCGGACCGCCATACGACGGTCCGAACCGAGCGGCGCCCGCCGCTCGCCACCGGGCGGTGCCCACCGCCCACGAAGAGTAGGAGAACACCATGTCCGCCACGAAGAACCGGATGCGCCGCTCCCTCGATCGCGTGATGCGCGACGAGACCGGCGCCTCCACCGCGGAGTACGCCATCACGGTCCTCGCCGCGTGCGGGTTCGCCGCTGTCCTGGTCGCGCTGCTGGCCTCCGGAGAGGTGCGCGAGCTCCTGATGGGCATCATCACCTCTGCGCTGTCGATGGGGTCGTGATGCCGCGGTCCGCCCGGTCGTCCCGTCTGCGGGACGACCGGGGGTCCGCCACGGCGGAGACGGCGATCGTGCTGCCCGTCGTGGTGATGATGGTCGTCGTCATCCTGCTCGCCGGTGCCGGGCTCGGGGCACAGCTCCGTCTCGAGAGCGCCGCCCGAGGGGCCGCACGCGAGATGGCTCGTGGGGAGGACTCTGCTGCTGCGGTCGCCACGGCGCAGCGGATCGGCGGGCCCGGCACGCAGGTGCAGATCTCCGGTGCCGGGGCATGGGTACGGGTGGACACCTCCCGCTCGCTCGAGGCCCCCTCCGGCTATCTCGGCGGGGCCCACTGGGAGCTGAGCGCTGACGCCGAAGCACGCCGGGAGCCACATCTGATCAGCGGCGGTGACGGATGAGCACGGGCGCGGCCGGAGTGCTCGCCTGGACGGGGGCCGCCACCGCGGTGGTGGCCGGGCTGTCCCTCCTGGGCACCGGCACCGTGGCGCACTCACGCGCCGTGACGGCTGCGGACCTCGCCGCGCTGGCAGGGGCCGACTCCCTGGCCGCCGCCAGCGGCGAGCCATGCGCGATCGCCGCCGAGGCCGCCACCCGCAACGGCGCCCAGTTGCTGCAGTGCGAGCTGCGCGAGTGGGATGTGCTCGTGCAGGTCCAGGTCGAGGCGTCCCCGCTGCCCCCCGCGACCGCCCACGCCCGCGCCGGCCCAGGACCCAGCCCCAGCCCCGGCCCAGGCCCTACGGATCTTCCCGTCTCGCGAGACCAGCCATGAGCCCGGCGACCTCAGGGATGGAGCAGGCCCAGCAGGCGTTCGGCCTCACGCTTCGACAGCGGCTCGTTGCCGTTGCCGCACTTCGGGGACACCACGCAGGCGGGGCAGCCCGCCTCGCACCCGCACTCGGAGATCATGTCGGCCGTCGCCCGCAGCCAGGCATCGGCGTCATCGGCCCCGCGCTCGGCGAAGCCTGCTCCACCGGGCGCGCCGTCATAGACGAAGATCGTCGGCTCCCCGGTGTCCTCGTGCAGGGCGGCGGAGAGCCCGCCGATGTCCCAGCGGTCGCAGGTCGCCAGCAGCGGGAGCATCGAGATCGCCGCATGCTCGGCGGCATGCAGGGCGCCGGGCAGCTCCTCCCCGGGGATCTCCGCGCTGTCGGTGGTCGTCCGCGGGATCACCCACCACACCGCCTTCGTGGTGAGGGTGCGCGGGGGCAGGTCCAACGGGTGCTGGGCGAGCACAGCCTGGGTGAACACGTCCCGCACCTGATAGCCGGTGACCTGATCGGTGACATCCACCGTGCCGAAGCACAGCTGCACCCCACCGGACCACTCGACCTCACGGTCCGTCTGCCGGATGCGCACGGTGGACGTCGACTGCGGGTGGGTGGAATGCAGGGGGTCCTCCCGGTGCACGAAGGCGACCGCGCGCTCCACGTCGAGATGATTGACCACATAGCTCGTGCGCTGGTGGAGATAGACGGCGCCGTCGTGGACCTGGGTATGGGCGCTCGCCGCATCGACGGTGCCGAGCAGGGTGCCGCTGGACTCCTCGACGATCCGCACCGGCTCCCCGCCGCTGCCTCGCAGATCGGTGAGCTCGTGGGCGGATTCAGTCATCGTCCAGAACCAGCCCGTGGGTCGCGCCCGCAGCACGCCCCGGGCCGCCAGCGTGGTCAGCAGCTCCCGCGCGCTCGGGCCGAAGATGCCCTCCTCCCCGTCCCGGATGGCGAGCTCGGAGGCGGCGGCGCACAGATGGGGCGTCATCACGTAGGGGTTGCCCGGATCGAACACCGCCGCCTCCACCTCTGCGCCGAAGACGGTCTCGGGATGGTGGACGACGTACGTGTCCAGCGGGTCCTCTCGCGCCACGAACAGCGCCAGCGCGCCGCCGTCACGATCCTGGCGTCGGCCGGCGCGGCCGAACTGCTGCCACAGGGAGGCGCGGGTCCCGGGCCAGCCGGCGATCACCACCGCGTCCAGGCCCGCGATGTCGATCCCCAGCTCGAGGGCATTCGTCGAGGCCAGGGCCTTCAGCTCCCCGGAGCGCAGGGAGTCCTCCAGCTCCCGGCGCTCACGTGCCAGGTACCCGCCGCGGTACGCCGCCACCCGTCGGGCGCTGTCCGCCAGCTGCGGGGAGAAGGTGTGCTCGGCCTTCTGCTCGAGCAGACGCCGCGCGCCGCTGGAGACCAGCTCCGCCCCGCGCCGGGAGCGTGCGAAGACGAGAGTCTGGACGTCCCGTTCGACGAGGTCGGCCAGCAGCGCGCCGGCCTCGCTGGTGGCCGAGCGCCGCAACGGCTCCTCGGACGAGCGCCGACGCGTGCCGCCCGTCGCCGAATCGTCCTCCGGGTCAGTGCCCGCATCCACCTCTGTGTCCGCACCCGCTCCCGCGCGCAGGTCCGTGCCCCCGTCATCCACACGTCCGGCGGTCATCGGACCCCGCCCGTCGACGCGGGCGATCGTCCCCGGCTCCCAGAGGCCGATCGTCAACCCGGCCCGCGGGGAGCCGTCCTCGGTCACCGCGGTGACGTCCTGACCGATCAGCCTGCTCGCCGACAGCTCCGGGGTCGCGGTCGTCGCGGAGGCGAGGATGAACGTGGGCTCGGCCCGGTAGTGGGCGGCGATCCGGCGAAGGCGCCTCACCACCATCGCCACGTGGCTGCCGAACACGCCCCGATAGCTGTGGCACTCGTCGATGACCACATAGCGCAGCGCACGGAAGAAGCTCGCCCACTGCTCATGGCCGGGGAGGATCCCGAAGTGCAGCATGTCGGGGTTCGTCAGCACGATGGTGCCGTGCCGGCGCACCCACCGCCGCTGCTCGGTCGGGGTGTCCCCGTCATACACCGCGACGCGGGCGTCACGGATGCCCGCCCCGTCGGCCATGGCGGTGATGTTGGTGAGCTGATCGGCGGCGAGCGCCTTCGTGGGCGAGAGGTAGAGCACGGTCGAGCGGCGCGCCGACGGCTCCAGCTCCCGCGCCCCGACAGCCGTGAGCGCGGGCAGCAGATAGGCGAGGGACTTGCCGGAGGCGGTCGCCGTGGCGAGGACCACGTTCGTCCCGTCATGGGCGAGCTGCGCCGCCTGCTCCTGGTGGATCCACGGAGCGGTGATCCCGCGCTCGGCCAAGTGCTCGAGCAGGCGAGGGTCGGTCCAGTCGGGGAAGCTGCCCTGCCGCCCGGGCCTCGCAGGGCGCTGCTCGACGTGGGTGAGGCAGCTGCGACGGGTCAGGGGGCCGGTGAGATCGGTCAGGAGCTCAGACGCTCTGCCTGCCCGCATCGACTCCTCATTCCCTGTGCATTTCCCACACCTGCGCTCCGTTCCGGAGGCAGGCGGCTGGGGCACAATCGTAGCCATGTCCCCCGACATCTCCACCGCACCCCCGCAGGCGCTGCCCGACCAGGTCGCCGCCCTGCGCGCCGACCTCCGTGCGGCCCGTTACACCGTCGCGGCCACGGAGTCCCTCCTGGGCCCTGTCGCGCTCGCCGCGCTGCGCCGCGAGAACCCCATCCCCGCGCGACGTGCACTGGCCACGCAGTCGGATCCGGCCGCCGTGCTGTTCCGGCTGTTCATCCTCGGAGACGCCGTCACCTGCTCCCTCGTCCGCGCGGTCCTGCCCACCCTCGGGGCGGACGGTGCGCTGCAGCTGGGGCTCGTCGGCCCAGCGGCGCTCGCCGCCCCTCGGGGCGAGGACGATCGCGAGGCCGGCGAGCCCGACGAGACCGACGAGACCGACGACCCCGACGACCGCGACAGCCCGCTGCGCGCACTGGTCGATCTCGCGCCGTACTCCGCGAGCGACGACGTCGGCGAGATCTCCTGGTGGATCGCCTCGGACCTCTCCGAGCTGGCCACCGGCCGCGCCCTGGGCCCGGAGCATGTGCTGGGGGTCGGCGGCGCCTCGCTGACGCTCGCGCGGATCACGCCGCGAGTCGCGGTGGGCCGCGTGCTGGATCTCGGCTGCGGCGGCGGCATCCAGGCGCTGCACGCCTCCCGCCACGCCGAGCACGTGGTCGCGACCGACCTCTCCGAGCGCGCCCTCGCCTTCGCCGCCTTCAACGCGGCCCTCAACGAGGTCGACCTCGAGCTGCGTCAGGGCTCCCTGCTGGACCCCGTGGCGGGAGAGACCTTCGACCTCATCGTCTCCAACCCGCCCTTCGTGATCACCCCGCGGCGTGCGGCGGCAGTGCCGGAGCACGAGCACGAACACGAACACGAACACGAACACGAGCCGGCAGCCCCCGGGACGACCTGGACCTACCGCGACGGGGGCCGCGCCGGCGACACCCTGCTCGCCGAGCTGCTCACCGGCCTGCCCGTGCACCTGGCACCGGGCGGCAGCGCCGTGATGCTCGGCAACTGGGAGATCCCCCACGGCGGCGACTGGGACGAGCACCCCCGCGCCTGGCTCGCCGCCGCCTCGGCGGACGGCGTGGACTCGTGGGTGATCCAGCGCGAGCAGGAGGACCCCGCCCAGTACGCGGAGACCTGGGTCCGCGACGGCGGCGTCACCGACCGCGATCCCCGCTGGTCGGACCTCCAAGGAGCCTGGCTCGACGACTTCGCCGGACGGGACGTCGAGGGCATCGGCTTCGGCTACCTCCTGCTGCGCCGACCGGCCGGCCCCGATGCTGCGGTCTCGGACACCGCCGGCACCGACTCTCCGGGGTCCCACAGCACAGCGCCGCGCCCGGGTGTGCTGCGCACCGAGGAGGCCACCGGCACCGGGACCGGGACTCTCGGCGTGCACCTGGCCGAGAGCTTGCGCGCACTCGACGTCCTGCACGAGATGGACGACGACTCCCTCGCCGCGCGCCGACTGGTCCGCGCCGACGACGTCGTCGAACGCCGTCACCTCACCCCCGGCCAATGGGACCCGATGCTCATCGAGCTCGTCCAGGGCGCGGGCTTCGCCCGCACCGTCCGGGCCGACCAGGTTCTCGCCGGGGTCGTCGGCGCCCTCGATGGGACTCTCACCCTCGCCCAGGTGCTCGCCGCCGTGTGCGCCCTCACCGATGCGGACCCCGACGAGGCACGGGACCAGGTGCTCCCGGTCGTGCGCGACCTCGTCCGCACCGGGATGGTCCAGCTGTGAACGCGCCGGACGATCGCGCCGGGACCACTCCCCCGGAGGATGACGGGGCCCCACCCCAGGAGGACGACGCCATGACTCCTCCCCCGGAGCCCGGAGCTCGCACCCGGCGCCGCCGCACCGGCGCCCTCGCGCGTCCGCTGCTGGCACTGCTGTGCGCGGCGATCTGCGCCGGTCTCGCCGTGCTGCTGGCCCGGACCTCGGTGGGCACCGCGAGCGGACAGCGCCTGGACCAGCTGATCCTCTCCGGTGCGCAGGACCACCAGGGCCGCCTCTCCCACTACGCAGAGCTCGCGGTGGGGACGGTGAGCGTGCCGGTCATGGCGGGCCTGCTCGCCCTCGCGCTGGTCCTGGTGCTGATCCGGCGTCGGCTCACCCTGCTGGTCCCGCTGGCTCTCCTGGTGGTCGGCGCGAACATCACCACCCAGGTGGTCAAGCATCTGGTCGTCACCCGCGAGGCGCTCGGTCCGGGCATCGAGGTCACCCCGAACTCGTTCCCCTCCGGGCACACCACCCTCGCAGCGACCGCGATGATCGCCGTCGTGCTGGCCTCGGGCCGGCTCCGCGCTCTCCTGGCACCGCTGGGAGTGATCTGGACCGCTGCCGCAGGCGTCGGCACCCTGGTGCTGGGCTGGCACCGGCCCAGCGACGTCGTCGGGGCGATCGTCATCGTCGCCGGCTGGACCGTCCTGGTCCTCGCGATCGACGGCCTGCACACGCGGCACCGGCTGGCGCGGGATGCGACGCGCCCCGGGCGCGGGCGCCGGCGCCGCGACGCGTCCCGGGTCACGGGTCCCACCGCAGAGTCCACCACCCTGCTGGACCTGCGCACCGGGGCCGCCGACCGCGTCGTCGCCGTGCTGCTGGGCCTGGCCGGGCTGGCGGGGGTGGTCTACGGCGCGTTCGAGCTGGCGACCCTGGGCCTGCCCCTGGATCTTCAGGACGCCGCGCAGCAGACGTCATCCTTCGTCGCCACGGCCTCTCTGATCGCGGGTGGCACGGCGTCCTGGATGGCGCTGGTGCTCGTTCTGCGCACGCCGACATCACACAGGAGCAGCCCCGGCGACCGTGTACCGTGAACAATCGCCGAGCGCAGATGATGCGTCCGGCTGATCCCGGACCACGGCATTCGGCCACGGCGGACGGGCCGCGACGACTCGCGGCGAGGAAGGACATATCAACGTGACTGGCGGACGGCATCTGGTGATCGTCGAGTCCCCTGCGAAGGCGCGGACCATCAGCCGATACCTGGGGGACGACTACATCGTTCAGGCATCGGTGGGACACATTCGTGACATCCCGGTGCCGCGCGACCTTCCCGCGGAGATGAAGAAGGGCCCGTACGGCAAGTTCGGGGTCGACGTGGACGGCGGGTTCGACCCGTACTACATCGTCAGCCCCGACAAGAAGAAGACCGTCGCGGACCTCAAGAAGGCCCTCAAGGACGCCGACACCCTCTACCTCGCCACGGATGAGGACCGGGAGGGCGAGGCGATCGCCTGGCACCTCCTGGAGACCCTCAAGCCCAAGAAGTCCCTGCCCGTCAAGCGCATGGTCTTCCACGAGATCACGAAGGACGCGATCCTCGCCGCGCTCGAGAACACCCGCGAGATCGACTCCCATCTGGTCGACGCACAGGAGACCCGTCGCATCCTGGACCGCCTGGTCGGCTTCGAGCTCTCGCCCGTGCTGTGGCGCAAGATCAAGCCGTCCCTGTCGGCCGGTCGCGTGCAGTCCGTCGCGACGCGCCTCGTGGTCGAGCGGGAGCGCGAGCGCATGGCGTTCGTCGCCGCCGACTACTGGGACGTGACCGGCACCTTCGGGGCCCAGTCCGAGCAGTTCACCGCGAAGATCGCGACCGTCGACGGCGCCCGTGTCGCCTCCGGCAGCGACTTCGCCGACGATGGCACCCTCAAGCCCAAGGCCGCCTCGGCGACCGTGCTCACCGAGGAGTCCACGCGGACCCTCATCGAGGCGCTGACCGATGCCCCCGCCACGGTCTCCTCGCTCGAGTCCAAGCCGTACACCCGCCGCCCGGCGGCACCGTTCACCACCTCCTCGCTGCAGCAGGAGGCCTCGCGCAAGCTGCGTCTCGGCGCCCGCCAGGCGATGCGGGTCGCGCAGTCGCTGTACGAGAACGGCTACATCACCTACATGCGTACCGACTCGGTGACGCTCTCCGGCGAGGCCATCAAGGCGTCCCGGGCCCAGGCCGCGGAGCTCTACGGCTCCCAGTACGTGCCGGACAAGCCGCGCTACTACCAGACCAAGTCGCAGAGCGCCCAGGAGGCGCACGAGGCGATCCGCCCCGCGGGCGACCGCTTCCGCACCCCGGCCGACGTGTCCGGCTCCCTCTCGGGCGACGAGTTCCGTCTCTACGAGCTGATCTGGAAGCGCACCGTCGCCTCGCAGATGGCCGACGCGAAGGGCACCACCTCGACGGTCGAGCTGCAGCTGGAGCAGAAGGACCGCACCGCGACGTTCCGCGCCGCCGGCACCGTGATCACCTTCCGCGGCTTCCTCGCCGCCTACGAGGAGGGTCGCGACGCGAGCCGCTACGGCTCCGACGAGGCCGAGGGCAAGGGCGACAAGCGCCTGCCGCAGATGGAGGAGGGCCAGAAGCTCGACACCCGCGAGCTGACCCCGGACGGCCACTCCACCACGCCTCCCCCGCGGTACACCGAGGCCTCGCTGGTGCGGGCCCTCGAGGAGCGCGGCATCGGCCGTCCCTCGACCTACGCCTCCACCGTCGCCACCGTGCAGGACCGTGGCTATGTGCTGCGCCGCGGCACCGCCCTGGTGCCCAGCTGGGTGGCCTTTGCGGTGGTGCGCCTGCTCGAGGAGCACTTCGGGGCGTTCATCGACTACGCCTTCACCGCGCAGATGGAGCAGCAGCTGGACCGTATGGCCCAGGGCGAGCTGAGCCGGTCGGAGTACCTCAAGAACTTCTACCACTCCGATGGCACCGACGGTCCGATCGGCCTCAAGCCGATGGTCGACGACCTGGGCGACATCGACGCCCGCGCGATCAACAGCATTGCCATCGGCGAGGGCATCACCCTGCGGGTGGGCCGCTACGGCGCCTACGTCGAGCGCGCCGCCCGGGACGAGAACGGCGAGCTCATCGAGGGCGCCGATCCGCAGCGGTCCTCCGTCTCCGATGACGTCGCCCCCGACGAGCTGACCGTCGAGCTCGCCACCGAGATGCTCGAGCGCGCCAAGGACGACGGCAAGGTGCTGGGCACCGATCCGGAGACCGGCCACGAGGTCGTCGCCAAGGACGGCCGCTTCGGTCCGTACGTCACCGAGATCCTGCCCGATCCGGAGGAGACCGGCGGCAAGAAGGTCGCCAAGGCCAAGCAGCCCAAGCCCCGCACCGGCTCGCTGCTGAAGACCATGGAGCTCTCGACCATCACCCTCGAGGACGCCCTGAAGCTGCTGAGCCTCCCGCGGGTGGTCGGCACCACGGAGGACGGCACCGAGGTCACCGCGCAGAACGGCCGCTACGGCCCGTACCTCAAGAAGGGCACGGACTCGCGGTCGCTGGAGTCGGAGGAGCAGCTGTTCACCGTCACCATGGAGGAGGCGGAGAAGCTCTACGCGCAGCCCAAGACCCGGGGTCGCGCCGCCGCGAAGCCGCCGCTCAAGGAGCTCGGCACCGATCCCACCAGCGAGAAGCCGATCGTGATCAAGGACGGCCGCTTCGGTGCCTACATCACCGATGGCACCACGAACGTCTCGCTGCGCGCGTCGGAGAGCGTCGAGGAGATCACCGAGAAGGTCGCCATCGAGAAGCTCGCGGAGAAGCGGGCCAAGGGTCCCGCGAAGAAGCCCGCCGCGAAGCGCAAGGCTCCCGCCAAGAAGAGCACGACCGCGAAGACCACGACGGCGAAGAGCACGACCGCGAAGACCACGACGACGACGAAGAGCACCACCGCGAAGAAGTGAGGCCGCCCGGACCCTGAGCCACAGGGTCCGAGCGGAGGGCTCCGACTGCGAGCCTGCGAGAACCAGGGGCACGGACCATGCGGTCCGTGCCCCTGTCGTCGTCCGCGCCGTCGTCGTTCGCCCGGTCCCAGCCCGCCCGGATGTCGCACTCCCTGCCGTCGTCGGCCCGTGCCGTCGTCCGCCTCTCCCGCCCGACAGCCATGACCGGAATGTCAGGAATCGTCCCCGTCACGGTCACAGCTGCTCACCACGGGTCACGAGGTGGTCACAGGGGGCTTCAGAATCGTGTTCGCAGAGCCGCTATGGCGCGATCACCTGCGGAAGCGGCCTACAGTGTGACCAAGAGCTCGTTGTTGACTCACGAAGGAGTGATCATGGATCGACGTCTCAGCCGGCGCACGATCATGACCGGCGCCGCGGCCACCGCGGCGCTGGGGATGACCGGATGCCTGCAGAACCCTGACCCCAGCGGCGGCGGTGGTGGTGGCGGGGGCGAGAAGTACACGCCCGGCGACACCCCGGGAAACGGCTCGGTGAGCATCCTCGGGGCCTTCGGCGGCCAGGAGCAGGAAGCCTTCATGGCCTCCCTCGAGAAGTTCGAGGCCGATGCGAAGATCACCATCAACTACACCCCCGACAAGGACTTCACCAACACCATCCAGCAGCGCGCCGGAGCCGGCGACGCACCGGACATCGCCCTGTTCCCGCAGCCCGGCGGCATGTTCGACCTCGCCGGGAAGGGGCTGATCACGCCGATCGACGCGTTCCTGGACTACGACGCCCTGAATTCGACCCTGATCCCCGGCTTCCTCGACTCCGCACGGTTCGAGGGTCGCGTCTACGGCGCCCCGATGCGCATGGCCTGCAAGTCGCTCATCTGGTACCCGAAGAAGGCGTACGAGAAGGGCGGCTACTCCGCGGAGCCTGCCACCATGCAGGAGCTCACGACGATCACGGAGAAGATCAAGGCCGACGGCATCGCACCGTGGTCCGACGGCTGGGACGACGGCCAGGCGACCGGCTGGGTGGGCACCGACTGGATCGAGGAGTTCATGCTCCGTGTGCACGGTCCGGTCGTCTACGACGACTGGACCAAGCACCGCATCCCCTTCAACGCCAAGGAGGTCGTCGAGGTCTTCGACATCGTTGGCGAGCTCCTCAAGGGCAAGGGCAACGTGCTGGGCGGGACCGACGCGATCATCAACACCCCCTTCTCCGAGGCGCCCCTTCCCCTGTTCGAGGATCCGACCAAGGCGATGCTCGTGCGCCAGGGCAACTTCGTCACCGGCTTCTTCCCCGAGGACATCCAGGCGAACATGGACGACGAGGTCGGTGTGTACGCGATGCCCACCTGGGAGGGCGGCTTCGACGGCCAGCCGATCCTCGGCGGCGGCGACCTCGCCTCGCTGTTCACCCTCAACGACGACACCGTGAAGGTCATGGAGTTCCTGACCTCGGATGCCTTCGGCGGCGAATGGGCGGCGGCCGGTGGCTGGCTGAGCCCGCATCGCACCTTCGACCAGTCCCTGTACTCCGACTCGATCACCCGGCAGGTCGCCGAGATCGCGTCAGGGGCGGCGGTGTTCCGTTACGACGGCTCGGACCTCATGCCGACGGCCGTGGGCGGCGGATCCTTCTGGACGGGCATGGTCCAGTGGCTGCAGGGCACGAAGACCTCTCAGGAGGTCTGCGACGAGATCGAGGCCGGGTGGCCGAAGTGACCACCACGGCCCCCACTCGTCATGGGTCCGACGGTGCAGCGCCTCTGGAGCGGAACGAGCGCAAGAGCTCTCCGGCCCGTCCGGCGCGGGTGATCATCGGTGCGGTCGGCATGGCCGTCACGGCCTGGTTCGTGTGCAACGCCTTCCTCGCCTTCGCGTACTACCCGCAGTGGTTCGCGAACTCGGGGATCCTCGTCGGGGTCCTCGGGCTGGTCATCGGCATCGGCGGCTCGCTGCTGTTCTTCTACTTCCTGAACCTGTGCATCGAGGGCTTCCCGTCGAGGTTCGCCGAGGGGCTCATCCCGTACGCCTTCCTGCTGCCGGGATTCAGCCTCATCGCAGTGTTCCTGCTCTATCCGACGGTCCAGACGATCATCTACTCGTTCGCGAACGATGATTCGACGGCCTGGGTGGGGCTGGACAACTACCGGGCGATCTTCAGCAGCGGCGCCTTCTGGTCCTCCCTGCTGAACAACTTCCTGTGGATCCTCATCGTCCCGGTCGTCACCGTGGCGTTCGGCCTGGCGGTCGCGGTCCTCGCAGACAAGCTCTCCCCCACCGGGGAGAAGACGGCGAAGTCGTTCATCTTCCTGCCGATGGCGATCAGCTTCGTGGGTGCGGCGACGATCTGGGGGCTGGTTTATGCCTACAACTCGCCCGGTGAAGCACAGACCGGCCTGCTCAACGCGATCGTCACCGCCCTCGGCGGGGATCCGCAGCCCTGGTACCAGATCGACACCGCGCGGCTGAACTCGCTCGCGCTCATGGTGATCCTCATCTGGCTGCAGACGGGCTTCGCGATGGTGCTGCTGAGCTCCGCGATCAAGGGCGTCCCCGAGGACACCGTCGAGGCGGGCCGGATGGACGGCGCCAGCGAGATCCGGATCTTCTGGCAGATCATCTTCCCGCAGGTGAGGACCACGCTCATCGCCGTGCTGATCACGGTGCTGATCCTGGTGCTGAAGGTCTTCGACATCATCTACGTCACCACCAACGGCCTGTACAACTCCGACGTGATCGCGAACCTCTTCTTCCGCAAGCTGTTCACCGATCAGCAGGCCGGTCAGGCCTCGGCCGTCGTCGTCGTGCTCCTCCTCCTGGTGATCCCGATACTGATCTACCAGGTCAAGAGCTTCAGGGACCAGGAGGCGAACCGATGAACGGGACCATGAAGGACGGGCGCAAGCGCTCGCTCGTCGCGACCATCACCATGCCGCTCCTGGCACTGCTGTGGACGATCCCCACGCTCGGTCTGCTCGTGACGAGCTTCCGTTCGCGGGAGGCCGCCGCCTCGACGGGCTGGTGGAGCAGCCTCTGGGAGGGCGGCTGGACCTTCGACAACTACGCGACGGTGCTCGGGGATCCCTCGATCTCCGGCTCGTTGATCAACTCGATCGTGGTCGCCGTGCCGGCCACGGTGCTGCCGATCATGTTCGCCGCCTTCGCGGCGTATGCGTTCACGTTCATCGAGTTCCGTGGCAAGGACTTCCTGTTCATCGCGATCGTCGCGGTGATGGTGGTGCCGATCCAGGTGTCCTTCCAGCCGATGCTGGATCTGCTCGGGCCGCGCGGGCTCGGGATCAACGGACAGTTCGTGGCGGTGTGGATGCTGCACACCGGCTTCGGGATGCCGCTGGCGGTCTACACGCTGCGCAACTACATGGCGACCCTCCCGACCTCGGTCGTGGAGAGCGCGAAGATCGACGGTGCCTCGCACTTCCAGACGTTCTGGCGGCTGGTGGCGCCGATGTCCTCGCCGGCGATCGCGGCCTTCGCCACCCTGCAGTTCCTGTGGGTGTGGAACGACCTGCTCATCGCCAAGCTGTTCCTGGGCGGCGGCGACAACAAGACGGTCATCGTGAGCCTGCAGCAGATGCTGGGCACCCAGGGGCAGGGCGCCGAGCTCCTGACCGCCGGCGCCTTCGTCTCCATGGTGATCCCGATGCTCGTCTTCTTCGGGCTCCAGCGGTTCCTGGTGCGCGGCATGACAGCAGGCTCTGTCAAGGGCTGATCGACGTATCGCGAGGAACGAGGGAGAGGAGACCAGCCGGAAGTCAAGGGCTGATCGACCGATTGCGCCGACGGCGGACGTCTCTCCACAGCGACCCCGACACCTCCGCGGTGTCGGGGTCGCTGGGTAGATTGGTCCCATGAGCGAGTCCGACGCATCCCGAGGCAGCGACGCAGCGCCCACCCTGGCCCTTCCTGCCTCCACCGTTCCCGATCCGGCCGGCGCCCCCGGTCTGCGCTGGGGCGTGATCTCCCCGGGGCACATCGGTGACCAGTTCACGGCGACGGCGCACCGCGCGACGGCCTCCCGCGTGGTCTCCGTCGTCTCCCGCTCCCAGCAGCGGGCCGAGGACTTCGCCGCGAAGCACGGCATCGAGAGCGCCTTCGACGCGGTCGAGGAAATGCTCGCCGCGGGCGGGCTCGACGCCGTCTACGTCGCCTCCCCGCACGCGCAGCATCATGAGCTGACCCGTCCCGTCCTCGAGGCCGGCATCCCGGTGCTCGTCGAGAAGGCCTTCACGCTCAACGCCGGCCAGGCCCGTGACCTGCTGGGCCTCGCCGGTGAGCGCGGCGTGTTCGCCATGGAGGCGATGTGGGCACGCTTCCTGCCCCAGTACGACGTGCTGCGCCAGGTGATCGCCTCCGGCGTTCTCGGCGACGTCATCGAGGTCGCGGCGGATCACGGGCAGACCTTCCCTGCTGATCCGTCCCATCGCATGTACAACCCTGATCTCGGGGGCGGCGCACTGCTCGACCTCGGCGTGTACCCGATCTCCTTCGCGCAGATGGTGCTGGGCGATCTCTCCGGCCTCGCCGTGCGCGGTGACCTCACGGATACCGCGGTCGATGCCTACTTCGGCCTGCTCGCGACAGGGTCCGAGGGCGGTCGCGCCCGGCTCTCCTCCACCCTGCTCGCCCGCACCCCGACCGAGGGCGTGGTCAGCGGCACCGCAGGGTCGGCCCGGCTCTCCGGGGCCTTCTTCGCCCCGGGGACCCTCACGGTGTCCCTGCACGACGGCCGCTCCGCGACGTTCTCCCATCCCGGCGAGCCCGGTGACGGCATGGCGTACGAGATCGCGGAGGCCGCCCGTCGGATCTCCGCCGGGGATCTCGAGTCGCCGCTGATGAGCTGGGCCGATACCCTCAGTGTCATGGAGACGATGGATGCCGTACGCGCCGAGCTCGGCGTGGCCTACCCCTCGGAGGCGCACCCATGAGCCTCCTCGACATGTCCCGCGGCCTGCGCATCCCGGCGCCGCATCCGCCCAAGCGGGGAGTATTCATCTCCTTCGAGGGCGGCGAGGCCGCCGGCAAGACCACGCAGATGCAGATGCTGCGGGACCACCTCGTCACAGAGCGCTTCGTCGCCGAGGACCTGATCCTCACCACCCGCGAGCCCGGCGGCACCGAGCTCGGCGCGAGCATCCGTGAGCTCCTGCTGCACGGCGAGCACGTCGACCCCCGCGCCGAGGCCCTGCTGTACGCCGCGGACCGCGCCCACCACATCGCCACACTCGTGCGGCCCCATCTGGCGCGCGGCGGCCTGGTGCTCGGCGACCGCTATCTCGATTCGTCGATCGCCTATCAGGGAGCAGGTCGCTCCCTCGAGCCCGACGAGATCGGATCGCTCTCCCTGTGGGCGGCCGACGGGCTCCTCCCCCACCGCACGATCCTGCTGGATGTGCCCACCGATGCCCTCGACGAGCGCCGGGTCTCCGCGGACCACGATCGTCTGGAGAAGGCGGGCCAGGACTTCCATGCCACGGTGCGCCAGGAGTTCCTGGACCTCGCCGCCGCCGATCCCGAGCGCTTCGCCGTCATCGACGGCACCCTGCCGCGCGAACAGGTCCACGCCCAGGTGCTCGAGGCCGTCAACGGGGTGCTGGGCATCTTCGACCCGACCTTCGAGCCGGCACCGCCCACGAAGCACCGGGACGAGATGTGACCGCCCCCAGCACGAACGGGATGTCCGGGAACGCTCCGACGGCCGCTGATCCCGCCGTAGCCGGCCACGCAGCTCCCGGGGGAACCGCGCCCGGGGTATGGGCCGACGTCGTCGGTCAGGACGCCGCGGTCGCCCAGTTCCGTCGGGCCGCCTCCCCGCAGGGCTCCCTCGCGCAGGCCTGGCTGATCACCGGGCCGCCGGGCTCCGGCCGGTCCACGGCGGCACGCGCCTTCGCGGCGACCCTGCAGTGCGAGACGGGCACCGGCTGCGGGCACTGCCGCAGCTGCCGGACGGTGCTGGCGAACACCCATCCGGACGTCACCGTGGTCGCGACCGACAAGCTCTCCATCGCGAAGGAGGAGGTGCGCGGGCTGGTGATGACCGCCCAGCGCGCCCCGGCGACGGGGCGGTACCGGGTGCTGATCGTCGAGGACGCCGACCGCATGAGCGCAGGCACCTTCAACGTGCTGCTGAAGTCCATCGAGGAGCCTCCCCCCTCGACCGTGTGGATGCTCTGCGCCCCGTCGGCCGAGGATCTCGCCCCCACCATCAAGTCCCGGTGCCGTCTGGTGGCCCTCTCGGTGCCGCCCTCCGACGTCGTCGCCGAGCTGCTGCGGCGACGGGACGGCGTGGACGAGAACCTCGCGATGCGCTCCGCACGCGCCGCGCAGGGGCACATCGGCCTCGCGCTGCGCTACGCCACCCAGGAGGGCGCCCTCGCCGCCCGTGAGGAGTCGGCCCGCACGCTGCTGGGACTGCGCGGGGCGGGTGAGGCCGTGCTCGCGGCCCAGGCGCTCGTGGACCGCGCCACGGCGGAGGCGAAGGCCCATGCCGACACGGTCGCCGTGGAGGAGAAGGAGCGCTTCCTGCGCTCCGCCGGCATCGACGACGGCAAGGTCCCGCCCTCGCTGCGCTCCCAGGTGCGACAGCTCGAGGAGGACGCCAAGCGACGCCAGACCCGCCTCGTGCGTGACGTGCTGGACCGCTATCTGCTCGACGTCCATTCGGTGCTGCGCGACGTGCTGAGCCGTCAGCTCGGCAGCGGCAGCGAGCTGGTGAACGTGGAGGTCGCCGACGAGATCGAACGATCCGCGGGCGGCGGCTCGGCGAAGACCACGCTCGGGCTGCTCGAGGCGGTGCAGGAGACGAGGGCACGCATCAGCGGGAATGTTCCCCCGCTGCTCGCTATCGAGGCCCTGCTCGCCCGCCTGGCGGTCTCGCAGCGCTGAGGCCCGCTCGCCTCTGAGCTCACCTCGAACTCACGCCGAGCTCAGGCCTCGGTCGGAGCCGCGTCCCCATCCTCGGAGGCAGCCGGGGCATCGCCTGCTACACCCGAGGCATCGGTGTCGCCCGTCGACTGCGCCGGCGCGTCGGCGTCACCCTCCGGAGCAGCGTCCGCCGCTGGAACGTCGTCTGCCGCCGGAGCAGCGTCCGCCGCTGGAACGTCGTCTGCCGCCGGAGCAGCGTTCGCAGCGGGAGCTTCCGCCGCGGCCTGCTGGACCTCGGGCGTCGCGGCCTGCACGTCCTCGGCGGAATCCGCCTCGGGCACCTCTGCAGCGGACGCGTCGGTCACGGGGGCGGCGGTCGCCGGAGCGTCCGTCGCAGGCACATCGGTCGCCGGGGCATCCGTCGCAGGCTCCTCCGGCGTGGCCTCGCCCGTCGCGGGCCCGACGGTCACGACAGCGTCGACAGGCTTCTCGGCAGCATCCTCGGATGCTGCGTCCGGCGCCGCATTCGGCGCGGCGTCCGTCGTCGCCTCCGAGGCTTCGTCGGAGGCGCTCGTCTGGAGCTCGACATCGAGCTCATCGACCACGACGCCGCCGGCGCGCGGGATCTCGCGGTCGGCCTCCTCCTGGCCGGTCTCGGAGTGCGACCCGCAGCCGAAGCCCAGGTGCACGACCTTGCCGTCGGCCGGGGACCACTCGTTGGTGCACACCCCGAACTTGCCGCGCAGCGAGCCGGAGAGCTTCGAGAGGAACCCGCAGCTGGAGCAGTTCGCCGAGATGGTTCCGCGTCGGCCCCGGCCCGAGGTCTCCCGCGGGCCGAAGTCGCCATCGATCCATCGCTCAGCGGCCTCGGCGCGCCCCTGCGGGGACAGCACGCGCGGGCGGCCCAGGCCGAGCTCCCACAGCGCGACCGCGTCGGCGTCCTCCTCGTCGGTGGCCTCGTAGCCCTGCTCGAGCCGCGGGTCCTCGTCGCGGTACGGGAGCAGGTCGTCGGCGCCGATGTCCTCGGGCTTCAGACGCTCCGACCAGGGCTCCCACTCGGGAGCCAGGATCGCGTCCTCGCCCGGGAGCAGCGCGGTCTCCGCCACCGTGGCGGCCTTGGCGCGCGCCGCACGGGTGACCACCACGACCCAGGACCATCCGCGGTATCCGGGCATCGTGCACTCGAAGACATGCGTGACGATGCGGTCCCCGCTGGCCTCGGCACGCAGGTGCTCGCCGACCTGGCCGGGCTCGGTGACCTCGAGCAGCGCCTCGCGCGCGAGCTCGACGGCAGCAGCCGCCACCGCGTCCAGCCGGGGCCGGACGGTGCGGGGGCGACGGGGGGCGGTGGTCGGCTGGGTCATATGTTCAGGCCTCGAAATTATCGGCGACGGCGCGGAGCACGGTGGAGATCTTCTGCGAGTGCCCGCGATCGGGGTAGCGGCCCTGGCGGAGGCCGTTGGATGCATCGTCCAGCAGACGGATGAGGTCTTCGACCATCCCCGCCATCTCGTCGGGCTTGAGCCGGCGCGCACGGCTGACCGACGGAGCGGGCTCCATCAGCTGCAGCGACAGCACCTGCGGGCCACGACGGCCATCGACCATATCGAACTCGACCCTGGCCCCGGGACGGAGCGCAGTGGCTCCCTCGGGGAGGTTCGAGGCGTGCACGTACACGCTCTGACCATCCTCGTCATCGAGGATGAAGCCGAAACCCTTCTCGGCGTCGTAGAACTTCACCTTGCCGCGTGGCACGTGGATCCCATTCCTTGTCTGCTGATGTCGGTCTGCTGGTTCAGGTGCCCGGGCGATCACGGATCCGCTGGGGATCCGACGGAATCCGTACGTTCCCCGGGCGTGCCGGAGACCGTCCGGCAACAATCCAGTCTAGCGTGCGCGGCACCGCTCGGGGCGAGCGCCTTTCCCGAGTTCGTGACCGTGGCCACGGGCGTCGCCGCCCGATCGCCCGGGCGAGGGCTCAGCAGCGTCCGCGCGAGCCCTCAGCGTCCCTCTGGAGAGCACTCAGCGCCGTCGGACGGCCGCTCAGCGCCGTCGGCTGGGCACTCAGCGCCGCCGCTCGGGCGGTATCTCGCGAGTCGCGGCGCCCGGCGGCACCGGATCCAGGCCGAGGCCCACCAGCATCTGCTCGAGGATCATCGCGGTGAATCCCCAGACGAAAGCATCCCCGGGGAGGTCGAACACGGGGCCGACGCCCTGACCGTGCAGCAGCCCGCGCCATCGGTGGGCGGGGTCGGCGAGGGACCCCGCTCCGGTCAGCGGCGCCCACACCACACGTTCCACCTCGATCGGGTCCTGCACCCCGAGCTCGGGAACCGACGGGGACCAGCTCAGGACGGGCGTGACCCGCTGCGCGCGCCACGGCATCGGGATCGGGGCGAATGCCCCGATCACCTCGACATCCTGAGGGACCAGGCCGGTCTCCTCCTGAGCCTCGCGCAGGGCCGTGTGCACATCGTCCCGGTCGCCGGGGTCGGCTCCGCCTCCGGGGAGGGAGAACTGGGCGGGCTGCGAGCGCAGGGCATGGCCGCGCTCCTCGAGCACCACCTGCGCGTCGTCCAGCCCGGTGCCGGCGATATGGATCAGCACGGCGCTGCGCCGCGCCGGCGCACCGTCGACCGGTGGATCGCGGGGGTCGGCGTCGCGCCGCACGAGCACCTCGCCGCGGCGGGCCCGCTCGGCGAGCGGGAGGAGGAAGCCCGGCAGCGCGGCGGAGCGCCCGCCTCCGGGACGGAGTGCGGTCATGCGACACCTGCCTGCTGGGTCAGCCCGATGCGCGGACACACGTCCACGAGCACGCAGCTGCCGCAGTCCGGCGCCCGGGCGGTGCAGACGCGCCGCCCGTGGAGGATGAGCCGCAGGCCGAGGACCGCGAGGTCCTCGTCGGGGCTGCCGGTTCCGTCGGCGGCGACCCGGCCGACGACGTCGGCCTCGACCTTGCGCGGGTCGGTCTGCTCGGTCCATCCCAGCCGGCGCGAGAGTCGACCCACATGCGTGTCGACGGCGAGCAGGGAGTGGCCGAACCACGCGCCCCGCAGCACATGGGCCGTCTTGCGACCCACCCCGGGCAGTGCTTCCAGGGCGGTCTGAGAGTCGGGCACCTCGCCGCCGTGCTCGGTGACCAGGCGCTGCGCGAGGCCGATGATCCGACGCGCCCGGGTCGCTCCCATACCGAGCGGACGCACGATCTCGGTCACATCAGCATCGGCCGCCCCGGCGAGCGCTTCCGGATCGGGCCAGGCGGCGAAGAGTGCAGGGGTCACCTGGTTGACGCGCACATCGGTGGTCTGGGCGGACAGCACCGTTGCGACCAGCAGTTCGAAGGCGTCGGAATGGTCGAGCTCGGTGCGGGCGTCGAGGTGGAGATCGCGGAGCCGCGAGGCGACGATGCCAGCGTCGGCCGGTCCGACGGGGCGGCTGGCGGCACCCGGTCGAGCGCTGCTCTGCACCATGCGAAATGCTCCTCATCCAGCGTGTGACACATAACAGGGGCTTCGGCGCGATAGTGTTTGTCCATCATGTGACAGCCACCACCGAAGTTAGTGGCATCGGTCACAGGGAAGCACAGTACGGTCCCGGCAGTCGGGGCCCCACCATCAGGAGGTTCCGTGGACGAGAACATCGTACGGTCATCGCCGCTGTTCGCTGCACTCGACGAGGACGGCAAGCAGGCCGTGCTGGCGTCGATGAAGCAGGAGGACTATCACCGCAGCGCGATCATCTTCCGCGAGGGTGATCCCGGCGATCGGCTCTTCATCATCGGCTCGGGCAAGGTCAAGGTCGGTCACGCCTCCGGCGACGGCCGCGAGAACCTGCTCGCAGTCCTCGGCCCGGGCGAGACCCTCGGCGAGCTGTCGCTCTTCGATCCCGCACCGCGCAACGCGACCGCGACCGTGGTCGCCGAGTCGACGCTCTACTCGCTGTCGCAGCAGGACCTGTACCGGGTCCTCGCGCAGCGTCCCGAGGTCGGCCGTCACCTGCTCGCCTCGCTCGCGCGGCGCCTGCGCAAGACGAACGAGTCGCTCGCCGACCTCGTCTTCGCCGACGTCCCCGGTCGCGTGGCCAAGAACGTCCTCGACCTCGCGCAGCGCTTCGGTCGCCAGACCGACGACGGCGTGATGGTCGCCCACGGCCTCACCCAGGAGGAGCTCGCCCAGCTGGTCGGCGCCTCCCGCGAGACGGTCAACAAGGCACTCGCGGACTTCGCCTCGCGCGGCTGGATCCGCCTCGAGGCCCGCGCCGTCCTCATCTCCGACGTCGAGCGACTGCGCCGCCGCGCCCGCTGATCGGCACCTGTCGGGCGCACACGATCCGACACGCACGTCGAATCCCCCGTTTCGCACCGTGATGGTGGCGAAACGGGGGATTCGACGTTCTTGGGGAGCCGTCCGGGCCGTGCCGGGGTTCCAGCTGCACGCCAGGCGGAGTCGTGCATGGCCGCCGCGTCGGCAGTCCTGGCCCAGCGCGCCACCCTGGCCCGGCGCACCTTCCTGTCTCAGCGCACCTTCCTGGCCCGGCGCACCTTCCTGTCTCAGCCCGCCTCGGCGAGGTAGTCGAGCGTCGCCCGGAGATTCCAGCGGGCGGCCTTCTGCAGGGACTCGGGGAGATCCGACCCGTAGACCGATCGCAGCAGGCGCTCCAGCGTGAGCACCCCTGCGGTGCGGGCACGACGCACCTGGTCGATCCGTTCGTAGCGGTGCGCGAGGGCGGTCTCGATCGCCTCGAGCGCGGCGAGGGGGTCCTCGTAGGCCGGGCCGTGGCCGGGATGGATCGAGCCGATCCGCCCGTCCAGCGCCATCGCCCGCAGGATCGAGAGCGACTGCAGGTACTCGGCCAGGTTCCCGCCGTCGTCCGGCACGATAACGGTCGAGGAGCCACCCAGCAGCGTGTCACCGCTGAGCAGGCGGCCGCCGTCGACGAGCACGGCGACGGAGTCATCCGTGTGGCCGGGGAGGTGGATGATGTGCCCGACCGTTCCCTGGTCGCCCTCGAGGGTCGAGGGCAGGGGGCGGGAGCCGGGCAGAGCGGTCCGGTCCGCGGCCCACAGGGGCACGTCCCGCCCGCTGCGCGCGGACAGCTGACGGGCCAGGGTCGCGGCGCCGGCGGTGTGGTCGAGGTGACGGTGGGTCACGAGGACCCCCATCGGCCGCGCCTGCGCACCGCAGGCCACCAGCAGATCCGCGAGGTGCTCCGGGTCCTTGGGGCCGGGATCGATCACCCAGACCTGGTCCTGGTCGCGCAGGATGTAGCTGACGGTCCCGGTGAGCGTCATCGGGCCGGGGTTCCCGGCCCGGACCGCGATCAGCTCGACGGCGCCGACCTCCGGGTCCCGCTGCGGCAGGTCTTCGGATGCATCCGCCATGGCGCGCTCAGACCGCGGGGGCGGAGTCCGGCGCGGCAGGGCCGTCCAGCTCCACCAGCAGATCCAGTTCGACCGGAGAATCCAGCGGGAGCACGGCGACCCCGACCGCGCTGCGCGCATGCCGACCGGCGTCCGCGAAGATCTCGCCGAGCAGCTCGCTGGCGCCGTTGATCACGGCGGGCTGCGCTGTGAACGACGGGTCGGAGGCCACATAGCCGGTGAGCTTCACGATCCGCACCACGCGGTCGAGATCGCCGATCAGGTCCTCGATCGCGGCGAGTGCGTTGAGGCAGCTGGTCGCGGCGAGCTCGACAGCGCGCTCTGGGGTGACCTCCGCCCCGACCTTGCCGGTCTCGGGGAGTGCGCCGTCGATGAACGGCAGCTGTCCGGAGGTGTGGACCTGGTTCCCGCTCGCGACCGCCGGGACGTAGGCGGCGACGGGAGCCGCGACGGCGGGCAGGCTCAGACCCAGCTCGTCGAGCCGTGCCCGGACCCGCGTTCCTGGGCCCTGTGCTGGGGTGCTCATCGGCTCAACCCGCAGAGAGGGGACGCTTGAGGTACGCGACGAGATTCTCGGGGTTGGGTCCGGGGACGACCTGGACCAGCTCCCACCCCTCCTCGCCGTAGTTGTCGAGGATCTGCTTGGTCGCGTGGATCAGCAGCGGAACGGTCAGGTACTCCCAGCGGGTCATGGTGCTCATGGGGCGAGCCTACCGGCCGGACGCGACGACGGAGGGGTCGGGGCGCGCGCCCCGTCCAGAACCGTCAGCCGCGTCCCGAGCCACCGACCGCGTCCGGAATCGTCAGCCACCCGGCAAAGCATCGGCTACCCGGCGGCCGTCAGCCACCCGGCAGGTCATCGGCCGCCCGGCGGGCCGTCAGCCACCCGGCAGGTCATCGGCCGCCCGGCGGGCCGTCAGCCGCCCGACGTGCTCCCGAACGCCCGGGACCCTTCAACTGCCCACGGCCTCCTGCGTCGCGCGGCGCAGCACGGAGGACCAGTCGCTGACGTCAGGGTTCCGGCGCAGCAGCCGACGCCGCTCTCGCTCCGTCATCCCGCCCCACACCCCGAAGTCCACGCGGTTGTCCAGAGCATCGGCGAGACATTCAGTCCTCACCGGGCATGCTCCGCACGCCGTCTTCACTGCATGTTGCTCCGCGCCCTGCACGAAGAAGCCGTCCGGATCCATGGTCACGCACGCTCCGCGCGTCGCCCAGCTCGAATCCTCGGTGATGGGAATGGCCCCGATCGTCATGTGCATCCTCTTTCGGAATCCTCGTTGACCCGTTTTCTCTGACCACTGTATGGAGACGCACGCCACAGTGCAAAATTTGAGGCCATCGCGTGACCTTCGCGTGATAATCACGCCCGATATCCGGACCCCGTCGGCCCCACTGCCAGCTCCTGTATCGGCCACTCTGTCAGCCTCTCTCTCGGCCCCGTCTCGGCCTCACGTCGACCCCGCATCGGCCCCGCATCGGCCCCGCATCGGCCCCAGGCTCGCGCCCGGTCACCGATTCCACTGATCCGTGCCACCAGCGGGACGTTCTCGTGGAATGGATCGGCGTGTCACCCCAGCTGTCCAGCGCCTCGCCCCCGCCAACGCTTCCCGGCACCCAGCACCCAACACACGGCACCCAGCACCCAGCACCCAGCACTCAGCACTCAGCACCCAACTTCCGGCCCCGACGCCCATCTCCTTCCCCCGTCCCGGCAACCGGGCGTCCCCCCGGTCACCGATTCCACTGAACCGTGCCACCAGCGGGACGTTCTCGTGGAATGGATCGGCGTGTCACCCCGGCCGTCCCACGGCACCGCGACTCTGCGACCCCACGTCACCGCGACTCTGCGATCCCGCGACCCCACGGCACTGAGACTCCACGGCACAGCGACCCCGCACCCCTGCGGCACCGCTGCCGCGCGATCTCGCCGTCCCCGCACGTCTCGGACGTGCACCGAGTTCGTGAAGATTTCCTGAGCTTGGGCACGTCTCGTGGCCTCGCGGGTGTCCTCGCCGTACTGTTGGAGCATGGCCAGTACTCCGTCCAGCTCCGGTTCCGGACGCTCCCTCCCCGTCGCCCTGGCGCAGACCATCTACCTGCTGCTGGGGATGCTCGCCGTCTCCGCTCTGGCCGGGGTGCTCCTGGCCGCGTTCTTCCTGCCGGCGGTCTCCGCCTCCTCGAAGGTCGCCGAAGATGGCGTCGCGCTGTTCGAGTCGTATCCGACCGAGCTCGAGGTCGAGCCGTTGAACGAGGCCAGCCGCATCGAGGCCTCGGACGGCTCCCTGCTGGCGACCTTCTACACCGAGAACCGCATCATGGTGCCGCTCGAGGAGATCTCCCCGTACATGCAGCACGCGGTGATCGCGGTCGAGGACCGCCGCTTCTACGAGCACGGCGGCGTGGACGCCAAGGGCATGATCCGCGCCTTCGCCTCCAACGCGAGCGGCGGCGCGACCCAGGGTGGCTCCACGCTCACCCAGCAGTATGTGAAGAACGCTCTGCTCATGGACGCCGTCCAGAAGGGCGACCAGGAAGGGATCAACGAGGCGACAGCGCAGACGTACAGCCGCAAGGCGAAAGAGGCGAAGCTGGCGATCTCGCTGGAGAAGCGGTGGAGCAAGGACGAGATCCTCAACGCCTACCTCAACGTCGCCCAGTTCGGCCCCTCGCAGTACGGCGTCGAGACCGGTTCGCGGCACTACTTCTCGAAGAACGCGAAGGACCTCAACCCCGGTGAGGCGGCGCTCCTGGCCGGGATCACCAACGGCCCGAACCAGTACGACCCGGTCAGCCACCCGGAAGCCGGCGAGAAGCGCCGCAACGAGGTGCTCGGCGATATGAAGCGCGAGGGGTACATCACCGACGAGGAGTACGACAAGTACACCGCCCAGCCCGTCGAGGACATGCTCAAGATCCAGAATCTGCGGGCCGGATGCGCCGACGCCGGTGACGGCGGCTTCTTCTGCGATTACGTCACCCGCTCGCTGCTGAACGACCCGGAGTTCGCCCCGACCTACGAGGAGCGCCGCAAGCTGCTCTACGGCGGCGGGCTCACGATCAAGACCACCCTGGACCCGGAGAAGCAGGCCACGGCCAAGGACATCCTCCAGCGCAAGGTCCCCGGCGACTCCGAGAACGGCTTCGGTCTCTCGATCGTCACCGTCGAGCCGGGCACCGGCAAGATCCTCACCATGGCGGAGAACCGCACGTTTAATCCGTACCAGGACGCCAAGCCCGGCGAGACGGCGATCAACTACAACGTGCCGCAGGCCCTCGGCGGGTCGAACGGATTCCCCGTCGGCTCGACGTTCAAGCCCTTCGTGCTCCAGGAATGGCTCAAGAGCGGCCGCAGCATCCAGGACAAGGTCAGCACGAAGCGGGAGTCGATGCCGAGCTTCCCGGCGCATTGCCTGCCCCGGGGGGCCTGGCGTGAGCAGCCGGGATACAACCCCGACAACGCGGTCTCGGTGCAGATCGCGCCGATGGAGACCGTCCTGAACGGCACCAAGTTCTCCATCAACACCGCCTACGCGAACATGGCCCGCCAGATCGATCTGTGCGACATCGCCGACGGGGCGCGCGATATCGGCGCCATCCCGGGCAAGTACAACCCGTACGACAGCACCACCTGGGACATGGACATCGCCGATATGTACGGCCAGACCCTGGCCCCCTCCGCGGTGGTCCTCGGCCAGCTCCAGGTCTCCGCCCTCGACATGGCGGGCGCCTACGCGACCTGGGCCGCCGGCGGCACCTACTGCAAGCCGCAGTCCATCACCGAGGTGACGGACCGCAACGGCGAGGCGATGGGGATCTCCGGATCCGAGTGCCATCAGGTGGTCGACAAGAAGGTCGCCGACACCATGGCCTGGACCCTCCAGCAGGACCTCGAGGACCCCAAGGCCACCGGTAAGGGCAAGATCATCCCGGGCCATCCGGCCGGCGGCAAGACGGGCACCTCGAACAAGCAGTACCACACGTGGTACGTCGGCTTCACCCGTCAGATGTCCACCGCCGTGTGGTTCGGCCACCCCCAGGGCGACAAGCGTCCCGGCGGCTTCACCGTCGACGACACCATGCTCCGCAGCGGCCACGTCTGGGGCAACACCGTCTCCCTGCCCACCTGGCAGGAGTACATGACGAAGGCGCACGAGGGACTGCCGAGCAAGCCGTTCCCCGCCGCTCCGCCTGCGACCAAGACCCAGGCGAACGGGTCCGTGGAGAAGGGCAAGGTGCCCAGCGTGTCCGGCAAGTACCTCTCCGAGGCCAAGTCCGCGATCGAAGCCGCCGGGTATGTGCCGGAGGTGCGCAACGAGCCTTCCAGCACGGTCGGCAAGTGGTACGTGATCGGCACGGATCCCGCCGCTGGCAGCTCGCTGCCCGAGGGGGAGACCGTGGTCATCCGGCAGTCCACCGGTAAGGGCTGAGATGCGGCCGCTTCTCACGGCCGCAGGTTCGGTGGGCCTCGCGGGACTCGGAGTCGGCGCGGCGGCGCATATCTGGGCACGCCACGTCGAGATCCACCGGTACACGCTGCGTGAGCTCACGCTGCGGATCCTCCCGCCGGGCACCCGGACCATCCGCGTGCTCCACATCAGCGACATCCACCTGGTGCCGGACCAGGAGCGCAAGATCGCCTTCCTGGAGTACCTCGGGGCGCTCAACCCGCACCTGGTCATCGACACCGGGGACAACATCGCCTCGGCAGCAGCGATCCCCGTGCTCGCCGAGGCTCTGGATCCGCTGCTGCGGCGCCCGGGCGCCTTCGTGATGGGCTCCAACGACATGTTCGAGCCCGCCCCGAAGAACCCTGCCCGCTACCTCCTCCCGGATCCTCGCCCGGACGGCATGACCGCACCGCGGGATTTCACCCTCCCCACGGAGGAGCTCGCGCGTCGGCTGACCGCTCACGGGTGGAAGGACCTCACCAACTCCCGCGCTGTGATCGAGCTCGGCGGGCTCGAGGTGCGTCTGGCCGGTGTCGACGACCCGCACCTCGAGCGCGACGAGATGCCGGCTCCGGCGGATCCGGCCCCCTCGGACCCTGCTCACGGCCACGTACTGCGACTGGGAGTCGCCCATGCGCCCTATCGCCGGGTGCTGGACGCCCTGACTGCCGATGGCTCCGACCTCCTCCTGGCCGGCCACACCCATGGCGGGCAGCTCCGCCTGCCGGGGTTCGGCGCGCTGGTGACCAACTGCGATCTGCCCCGGCAGCAAGCACGAGGCCTGTCCACCTGGCAGGACGTGCCGCTCCATGTGAGCGCCGGCATGGGCGCCAGCCCCTACTCGAACTATCGGCTGTTCACCCCACCCGAGGCGACCTTGCTCACGTTGCGCGCCCGCGAGGCGAGCACGGGTTCCTGACACTGCAGAACCCCTGCTAAAGTTTCTCTTCGATGCACCGCTTCGGCAGCGCATCACCGGGGTGTGGCGCAGCTTGGTAGCGCGCCTCGTTCGGGACGAGGAGGTCGCAGGTTCAAATCCTGTCACCCCGACCGGTTCTCAGGGCCGCGATGCTGGCAACAGCATCGCGGCCCTGAGTCATTCGCGCCTCCATCCACCCCGGGCCCGGCCTCCCGCGGATCATGAGCCTCCGGGCCATCCGAGCCATTCGCCTCTGGGCCGTTCACAGCCGAGGCCCTCACCCCTGAGCTGCTCGCCTCCGGGCCCTTCGCCTCGGAGCCGTTCACGTCCGGGCTGCTCTCGCCGGAGCCGCGCCTGGGAACAGTCGGCGCCCGCCGTCCGGCACACCGAGAGGGCGAGAACGGGCTCCTGAATTACATTGGTGTAACTATCACAGTGATGTCCGAATTGTGTGGACAACACGTCGAGGGTTCCAGATTTCTTACAAAATCTTGGTAAAAACGTCGGACTTCCTGAGTAAAGCCACCTGTGGGCTGGAAACTCCCTGCACATACAGTGACCTGTGGTGCTGCCTCGAGCTGGGCACCGACCGAGTCGCCGCCTTCCCGTCACCGGCCCGGTCCCTTCCTCGCTTCCCTGGGTGACGGGCGCAGGTTTCTCACGCGCGCAGCGCGCGAGAATTCCACGAGGCGCCGGAGAAAGTGATCGCTGCAGATGTTCCGCACCGCAACTCGAGGTACGCACCGGGCAGCCGGCCGTGCCGTGATCGACTACCGGGGGCTTGCTGCTCCGGTCGGTCGAGGCGTGGGAGGTGTCGCCGTGATCGGCGCCGTCTCGGCCACCGCCGCCATCACGGGCACCGCCACTGCGACCGCGCAGCCCGCCGCCCCCGCGGCACCCCAGGGCACTGTGCGCGCCGCTGCACCGGCCGTCGCGCCCGCAGCCCCCACCCAGTCCAACTATTCGAGCGTCAAGCTGCGTCTCGGGGCTCGCGGCGATGCCGTGAAGCACCTGCAGAGCCAGCTGAACTCCCATGGCGCCTCGCTCCGGGTCGACGGATCCTTCGGCTCCTCCACCCTGCGCGCCGTCAAGGCTCAGCAGTCGTCGGCCAGCATCAACGTCGACGGCGTCGTCGGGCCGGTGACCTGGAACTCCCTCAGCGGCGGATCCTCGTCCTCGGACTCCTCGTCGTCGTCGTCGCAGCCGAAGCTGCGTCAGGGAAGTCGCGGCGGCGCCGTGAAGACCCTCCAGTCGCAGCTCAACGCCCGGGGCGCCTCGATCGCGGTCGACGGCTCCTTCGGCCCGGCGACCGCCTCCGCGGTCCGCTCCCTGCAGTCCGCCGCCGGCATCCGCGTGGACACCGTCGTCGGGCACAACACCTGGAACGCCGTCTACAGCTCGGTGCGCATCTCCAACAGCGCTCCCAGCCGAGATGACGACCGCGGACCGAGCACCGGGAACTCGATCAACGGGCAGGCCATCGTCAATGCGGCCCGCAGTCAGGTCGGGGTCGGCTACACGTGGGGCGGTTCCTCGCCCTCGACCGGTCTCGACTGCTCGGGCCTGGTGTACTACGCGTACAACCAGGCCGGCAACTCGATGCCGCGCAAGACCGCCAAGGGCTACACCTTCGGCGGCAGGATCATCTCGCAGTCCCAGGCACAGCCCGGTGACCTCGTGGCCTTCACGGGTAACGACTACGGCCACATGGGCATCTATGCGGGCAACGGGAAGATCATCGACGCCTCCGGCTCACAGCAGCGGGTCGTCGAGCGCTCCATCTGGGGCGCGCCGCATGTCTTCGTCACCTACCGCTGATCCTCGGACCAGCTGCACGGACTGACGTCCAGGACCACGACGGCCTGCTCGACGCGACAGCGTCAACGGGAAGGAGCAGGGCGACGTGAAGGAGCCCGGTCGGCACTGCCGACCGGGCTCCTGTGCGTCCGGAGTCCATCGGGCACCCGCGAGGTAGGGCGACCGACCACAGAACATCCGACGGCGACGCAGCGGGCAGCAGGCAACAGGCAACAGGCAACAGGCAACAGGCAACAGGGAACAGGGAACAGGGAACAGGCAGCGCACTGGCTGATGCGGAGGTCTGCACAGCGGGCACGGTCCACCGTGACGGGCGTCTCATGGCAAACTGGGATCGACCACTCGATGTCGCTGTTCAGGAGAAGTTGATGCCCGACCCTCTCGCCCTCGTGCCGTACCCGCAGTCCGTCATCTGGTCGGACGGGACCTGGGAGACCAGTTCGCCGTGGGACGAGATCTCCGTCGGGATCACCGAGGACCTCCCCCGCACCGAGTACGCGCTGTCGATCTCCCCCACCGGGGCGAACCTCACTGCGGGCAGCGAGGCCGCCCTGGCCGACGGACGCAACACCTTCGCCCAGATCGTCACCGGCTCCGAGGGGTCGATCCCCTGCGTGACCATCAGCGACTATCCCCAGCACGCCTGGCGCGGCATGCACCTGGACGTCTCCCGGCACTTCTTCGCGGTAGCCGAGGTCGAGACCTTGATCGACGCGATGGCGCTGCACCGGCTGAACGTCCTTCACCTCCACCTGACCGATGACCAGGGCTGGCGGGTCGAGATCAAGGGCTACCCGAAGCTCACCGAGATCGGCGCCTGGCGCGAGCAGTCGCTCATCGGTCACATGAGCGGCGAGGAGTCCGCCTGGGAGTTCGACGGCACCCCGCACGGCGGCTTCTACACCCAGGAGGAGCTGCGCGGCCTCGTCGAGTACGCGCGCCGCCGCGGCATCATGATCATTCCCGAGGTGGATCTGCCCGGGCACATGCAGGCCGCGATCGCCGCGTATCCGACGCTCGGCAACTTCCCCGACCAGCGGGTGGGGGTGCGCGAGGTCTGGGGCATCTCCGACCACGTCCTCGGGGTCTCCGACGAGGTCTTCGACTTCCTCCGTGACGTGCTCACGCAGGTCGCGGACATCTTCCCGGCGCCCTACGTCCACATTGGCGGCGACGAGTGCCCGCGCGTGGAGTGGGAGCGCTCCTCGGCCGCCCGCACCCGGATGAACGAGTGGGGCCTGACCCGGGTCTCCGAGATCCAAGGCCGCTTCACGCAGTTCGCCGCCGACGTCCTCTCCGAGGCGGGCAAGCGGATCATCGCCTGGGACGAGGTGCTCGAGAGCCACCTCCCCGACGACACCGTGATCATGAACTGGCGCCACGGCAACGGGCTGAAGTCCGCCACCGGTCGCGGCTTCCGGACCATCATCGCGAACAACGAGCACACCTACTTCGACCACTACCAGGCCGATCCGAAGGGCGAGCCCCTCGCCATCGGCGGCCTCACCACGGTCAAGGACGTCTACACCGCCTCGTTCACCCCGCAGAAGCTCGACGAGGACCAGCAGAAGCTGCTGATCGGCCTCCAGGGACAGCTGTGGACCGAGTACATGCCCACCGCCGAGCAGGTCCAGTACATGGCGTTCCCGCGCATGTGCGCCCTCGCCGAGCGCGCCTGGGGATCGCCCGAGCAGAGCTGGGACGAGTTCGAGGAGCGCCTCCGGGCCCACCTCCCTCGCCTCGACGCGTTCGGCATCCGCTACCGCCCGCTGGACTGATATGTCCACATCCCACCGTGATGCCCATCCCTACGGGCGCTCGGCCGATGACGTCCGCCGACGCGAGCAGCGCGTCCGGCGGACGCGTCAGCTGCGTGCCACGCAGCTGGGCATCTTCTCCCTGCTCGCGCTGCTGCTCATCGGCGTCGGCGTGTACGCGGTCGGGCAGTTCCGTGAACCCGTCCAGGAACCCGGGGTGATCGGGGCGACGTCCGCCACCGAGGAGTCGACGGGCCTCACCTGCCCGGAGCCGGGCGCTGTCCCGCTGCCGCCGAAGTCGGTGACCGTCACCGTGCTCAACGGCACCGGACGCGGCGGGCTCGCCGGGGACATCACCGAGCAGCTCGCGGAGCGGGGCTTCGCGGTCGGGGACGCCGGGAACACGAAGAAGGCGAGCGGAGCCGCCACGGTGGTCTACGGCCCGAAGGGCTATCTCGCCGCCCAGTCCGTGCAGGCCCAGGTCCCCGACGCCGCCCTGCAGCTGGACGAGCGCGAGGACGAGACCGTGGACCTCCTGCTGGGCAACGGGTTCTCCACCCTCGTCGAGCAGAAGGACGCGACCGTCGCCCTCGAGGAGCCGGTCGAGATCCCCGAGGGCTGCCCGACGAGCTGATCGATCGGACGCTCAGGCGGACCCGAGAGGCTGGGGCGGGCCGGGCATGCTCCCGGCACCGCCCTTCGTCGCTCAGTCCTCCCAGCGGCGGCGCTCGTTCTCCATGCGCAGGCCGATCCACAGCGCGACGCCGCCGCCGAAGAGCAGCAGGGTCACGATGGTGCCGAACACCAGCGAGGTGGCAGGGGCCGAGGGCATCAGCCCGGAGAGCAGAGCGTTGATCCCGGTGACCTGGTTCGCCGACTCCTTTGTGCCGGTGAGAGCGCGGTCCACCTCCACCACGAGGTTCGCGGAGGTGGTGTTCCCCGTCGCGTCGAGCACCTCGTACCGGATCGGGGTGGTGCGGCCGAAGAAGCCGTCCTCGGGCATGAACGTCACGGCACCGTTCGCCATCACGGTGAAGGTGCCCTCCCCGGGGATCACCAGCCTCTTGCCGCGGCTGTCCGTGAGCTCGGTGAGGTTCGTCGCCGAGAGCGAGGCGATCTGCACCGACTGCGGGAGCAGTGCCTGTGAGGCGCTGCCGGCGGTGTCGTTGCCCAGCAGGTCCACGGTGACCGAGGTCCCCGGCGCGGTGCGCTCCTCGTCGTCGCGCATCGTGGCGAGCTCGGGGGCGAACCGAGCCGTGAGGGACGCACGGACCTCGTTGTCGGCGAAGATGCCCTGGGCGGTGATGCCCACCGGTTCCGCCCGGCCCGTGAACCCCTCCACGGGGGTCATGGTCACCGCGCGCGCCTCGAAGTCGATGTTCCACGTCCCCTCGCCGTCGACGACCGCTGTCGTGCCGTCGTCCGAGATCTTCGCCCCCGGTGGCAGCGAGTCCGGATCGAACCGGAGGGATTCCGAGCGGACGTCGCGCACGCCCGTGGTCAGGTCGAACTGGACCACCGATCCGGGTGTGGCCGCCGCGGATCGGTCCATGAGCATCGGGTAGGCGGTGCTGAGCAGCGCGACCGCGGAGGTCGCGCCCTTCCCGTCCCCGCCGGAGATGCCCATCGGGGCGGCATCCTGCACTTCGGCGCTCTCGGGGGAGAAGCGCACCGTGGCGCTGGCACGATCCAGGGTCCAGGAGCCCTGCCCCGGGACCACCACTGTCGTGCCCTCGTCCGTGATCTCGACGTTCTCCTCGCCGGTGAGGGGCACCAGCTCCAAGGTGCTGGGGTCGATGAACTGCTGGCCCTCCCCCACCACGAACAGGATGTCCTCGCCGTAGGGGGCGGACCAGTCGAGGTCGGAGATGATCGGGACGGTGAGCCGGGCCTCGATCGCGCGCAGCACAGTCCCCTCCTCGTCCTGGACGACCAGTCGCATCGGATCGACCTGCCGGCCCAGTCCCGGCCCTGCCGGCGCGTGGCTGAGCGTGTTCCCGTCCGCCGAGAGCTGCCAGATGCCCTGGTCGGGAACGATCGCACGGCTCCCGTCCGCGACGAGCGTCGACCCCGGAGGCAGCCCGGCCAGCTCGAGGCGGGCCTTCCCGCCCTCCGGGATCTGCCCGTCCAGCGGGATCTCCGTGTTCTGGCCGGCCGAGCCGCGCACCGGGATGTTCTCGAGCTCGACCAGCTCCGGGGTGAACTCCGCGGGCCGTGACCGCACGTCGTGGAGGCCCTCGATGGTGAGCGAGATCGGGACGGCGGGTCCCTCGACCCCTGCCAGCGGGGTGAACACCAGATCGGCCCCGAGCAGGGTCCAGGTTCCCTCTCCGGCCACGGTGAGGCTGCGGCCGTCCTCCGCGACCTCCATCAGCCCCTGGACGGCGGGGTCGCTGTCCTCCGGGACGGCGAGGAGGGCGGTGCTGAGGTCGACCTCGGCCTCGAGCTGGTCGTCGATGAGCGCGCCCAGCGGAACGTGGGTCACCGCCCCGGGCACCATCGCAAGGGTGTCGGTCTCGGCCGGGAAGTCGAAGGGGCCGTCCTCGCCCAGAGCTGCGGCCGGCAGGGTCAGGGACGCCATGAGCGCTCCGGCCGCGCACAGCGCGGAGACGCGCGCGGCGGCCTGTCGCAGGCCCGCGCGCGAACAGGGACGCGACGTCGGCTCGGGCACGTCCTCAGCGTAGCAAGCGAGCAGGGTCCGCCGACAAAGTGGTCGGGTCCCCGTCCGGGCGACGGGCCAGCCCCTACAGTGACCATATGGACGAGCCGAGCTCCCCCGCCACTGCTCCTGAGTTCGACGCCACGGCGATGCCGCCGATGGATGAGCTCCTCGATGCCCTCACCTCGCCCCTGGCCGACTGGATGCCGAATCAGCGGTGGTTCGCGCACATGGGCGCAGGGACTCCTGAGGTCTCGATCCGGGGCTGGGCCCCGCTGCGCGTCGCACCGGACCACGTCGTCGTCCTCGTGGTGGTCGGCGCGAGGTTCGCCGGCACGGAGCCGGCCGAGGCCCTCTACCAGGTGCCCCTCCTGATACGGCCTGAGGACTCCCCGGCCGCCGATCGACGCACCACCGACCAGGACGAGGGCTCCGAGGTGTCCGTCCTCGAGACCCCGGCCGCCCGCGTGCGGGTGCACGACGCCCTGCGTGACGTCGACGGTCGTGCGGCCGTGTTCGCCCTCCTGGCCTCCGACGAGCAGGCGCAGGGGCCCGGGATGAGCGTGCTCGCCCACCGGACTGCGCCGGGATCTCCGCTCCCCCTCGGCCCCGGACTGCGCAGCCGGATCCTGTCCGGGGAGCAGTCCAACACCTCGATCATCGTCGAGCCCGAGGGGACGTCCCCGATCATCCTGAAGCTGTTCCGTGTGCTCCATGACGGGGAGAACCCCGACGTGGTGCTGCAGGGGGCGCTCACCGCGGCCGGCAGCACCCGCGTGCCGCGGCTGATCGGATCGGCGAGTCTCGAGCTCGGCGATCTCCGCACCCATTCCCTGTTCGCCCAGGAGTTCCTGCCGGGCGTCGAGGACGCCTGGCGCACGGCTCTGCGGCTCGCCGTCGCGGGCGAGGACTTCAGCGCGGCCGCCCGCGGACTCGGCGAGGCGGTGTCCGAGGTCCATCGCGACCTCGCCGGCGCCCTGGGCACGACGATGACCGACGACGCGCTGCGAGCCGGGATGGTCGAGCAGATGCGCTCCCGAGCGGCGATGGTCGCCGCGGAGGTCCCCCAGGTGGCCGCGCATCGGACAGCGCTCGACGCCCTGCTCGATGCCGCGCTCGACGTGCCGTGGCCGCCGATGCAGCGCATTCACGGGGACCTGCACCTGGGACAGGTGCTGCTGGTCCCGGACCGCGGCTGGGTGCTGCTGGACTTCGAGGGCGAGCCGCTGCGCCCGCTCGCGCAGCGCTCGCTGTCCGACTCCCCGCTCCGGGACGTGGCCGGCATGCTGCGCAGCCTCGACTACGTCGGCGGGGCGGTGGCCCTCGAGCAGGGCGCGGACGCCTCCTCGTGGGTCCGGACCGCCCGGGCGGCGTTCCTGGAGGGCTGCCTGGGAGCGGCCGACGGGATGATCGTCACGGCGGCGGCCCAGGCCGATCCCCGTGCCGACACCGACGTCGACACCGCTGGTGATGCCCTCGGCGTGCTGCTGGCGGCCTTCGAGGCCGACAAGGCCGTCTACGAGGCGCTGTACGAGTCGCGGAACCGCCCGGACTGGCTGCCGATCCCGCTGGCCGCCCTCGAACGGATCAGTGCACGGAACGCGTAAGGCGAGCAGCCGGTCCGCGGACGGATCAGCCGACGGAACGCGAGGGGCGGGTCGTCGGGCTCGTCGACACCACCACCGGGGAGGCCGCTGCGGCCAGGAACGGCGCGCTGATCACGCGGACGGCGACCTGCACCCCGACGATCACCTCGAGGAGGTCTCCCCTCCCGGTGCGCCAGGTGGCGCCGCTGATCCCCTGGGACTCGGATTCCGACCGACGGCGCAGTCCCCGTGCCAGAGCCGCTCGATCGGCGGCAGCCAGCAGGTCCCGGGCGCTGTCCCCGCTCAGGTCCGGCGCACCGGAACTGGCCAGCAGGGCGCTGACATGGCAGAGCGTCCCCGTCCCGCGCCAGGTCTCCCCCGAGGAGCGATCGCGCTGGGGCCGCCGGTCGACGAAGCCGCCCAGCTCGGGCTGCTCGTCCAGCACCGCGTCGGTCACGCCCGTGAGGAGCCCGCGGACCCAGTCGTAGATCTCATGCTGCTCCGGCAGGGTCGCCGGGGATGCTGTGGGCGCTGTCGACATGCGTGCCCGCCTCTCGCGTCGCGCGCCGTCGGGGTCGCCGATGCGCTGTGCAGCCGGCCCGTCCGGGGCTGAGCTGTCGATCAAGTCGTGGATGGTCATCTCGTCGAACTCGTCGAACCCGTCGATCACGCCGAACTCGCCGATCCTGCTGATCCCGCCGACTCCGCGGTCCAGCGTAATCGTCGCCCGGGGGGCCACCGATGGGGAGAACTCCCCACCGGCGGCTTTCATTCCTGGACGGGGACGAACTCCACCGGGGCGACCGAGGAGTAGCGGTCCTGCCGGATCGAGACGACTCCCACGCCGCCGATGAAGGGGGCCAGGGCCTGGGGGTTCTTCCCCGGGTTGGCCAGGATCACCTGGAACCCGAAGTGACGGAAGGACTCCATCGCCGCGGTGATGAACTTGCCGGCGCCCTTGGAGAAGGCCTCGTCGATGATGATCGGGGCGAAGCGCGGCACCTCCTGGCCGGTGCCGGCCAGCTGGTAGCGCAGCGCCGCGGCGAGGCAGAAGGTCGCCAGGCGCTCGTTCTGGCCGCCCGAGAGCGGGCCGCCGGACTCGTGCGCATGGACCACGGTCCCCTCGGCGTCGACCTCCTCGGCATGGAAGTGGACGTGGCGGCGCACATCGAGGATGACCCGAGAGATCTGGTCGTCCCGTGTGCGGGCCGCACCGATCATGTCCATGAGGTGGCGCAGGGAGAGGAAACGCTCCTCCGCCAGGTCCCGATCTCGGCTGATGTCGTTCAGCGCCATGTCCGCGACGGCATCTTCGAGGGCACGCTTGAACTCATCGAGCGCGGTGAGGTGCACGGGACGCATGGACAGCTGCAGGAACCGGCCGGAATGGAACTCGACCTGGGACAGCAGGGCGTTGATGCGCTGCAGGCGCTTGCGGATCTCGGCGGGCTCGCGGGCGATGGCCGTGGCCAGGGCCTGCACGTCTCCGAGGGTGTTGCCGGTGAAGAACTCGAAGAAGCGGTCCTCGACCTCGGGCAGCTTCTCCTCCTCGATCCGCTGGAGGATCGCCAGGAAGTCGTCGGCCGCCTCCAGCGTCGCCGCGGTGTCCCCGGCCTGCGCGGGCCAGCGCCGGGAGAACTCACGCATCACGGTGCGGATGTCCTCCTCGGTGCGGGAGGTGCGCCGGGTCAGGGCCATCAGCTCCGCGTCCAGGGTCGCCGAGGCGTCCTTGGTGACCTGATCGATGTTCCCGATCAGCAGGGTCGGGGCGATCGCCGTGAAGCGCTCGGCCAGCTCCGCCTCGACCTCGGGCGCCAGGCTGGACTCGGCGACCCGGTCCCGGGCCTCGACCAGGCGCTCCTCGGCGCGCTCGGCCTGCTCGCCGAGCTTGCCGGCGGTGCGCACCACCTCCAGCAGCTCCTCGTCGGAGTCCGCGATCGAGCGCTCGACGTCGTCGATCTGCCGTGCCAGCTCGCTCAGCGCCGCCGAGCCGTCCTCCGCCGCGCGCACCATGTCGCGCAGGTTGGACACGCGCCGGGCGACCGAGGCGGCGTCGATGTCGTCCCAGGTGACCGAGCTGATCGACTGCAGGGCGTAGAGCCGCTCCCGGCGCTGCTCGCGCTCGGACTCGACGTCCTTGCGACGGGCCTGCGCCTCGAACAGGGACTGCTCGGCGCGGGTGCGCTCCTGCTCGAAAACGGCGCGCTTGGCGCGGTTGTCGAAGCCGAGCACCCACTGGGAGCGGTCGTTGATCTGGCGGTCGGTGTTCTTCTCGTGCCGCGACGCGGAGTGCTTGATCTGGCCGGAGCGCAGCACCGCACGGTTCAGCCGGGTGAACTCCTCCAGGGTCTCCGCGCAGGTGTAGTCCATGCGGGAGGCGATCTCGCTGGTCAGCCACACGTGGAACTCGCCGTCCTTGACCTCGAGCTTGGCGGCCAGTGACCGCTCGTCGATGGTCTTGGACGGGCGGCGCAGGTCGGTGTTGACCCGGTTGTAGGAGATCCGCCGACGCAGCTTGGTGCGGTCGATGACCGCCGCCACCTCGCGGTAGACACGGTCCGGCACCAGGATCGAGCGGGCGAGCCCGCGCAGCGCCTGCTCGGCGGCCGCGGTCCATTCCTCCTCGCCGCCGCGCACCTGGAGCAGCTCGGCGGCGAAGGGCAGCTCGGTGGGGGCGATGCCCACCTCGGACGCGATGTGGTCGCGCAGGGCGACGTCCTCGGAGTGCAGGTTCGAGGCGCGCGAGGTCAGGGAGGCGAGCTCCTCCCGGGTGCGGGCGAGGGTCGTGGAGAGCTCGCGCACCATCGCCTCCGCCTCCCAGCGGGCGGAGTCCGCGCCCTTCTCCTCGGCCTCCAGGGCATCGCGCAGGGCGTCGACCTCGCGCTGCAGGGCCAGGAACATGTCCTCGCCGGAGGGGGTGCGCAGCTCGACGGTGGCCAGCAGGGCGGCGAACTCGGTGCCGCGCTCCCGGCGTCGGTCGCGCTCGACCTCGAGGCCGGCGATCTGCTGCTTCCAGTCGTCGATCTCTCCGCCGCCGGCCCGCTTGCGCTGCTCCTTGAGCTGGGCGAGGTCCGAGCGGGCCTCGGCGACATCCTGGGTCAGCCGTCGCTGCTGAGCCCCGAGCCGGTCGCGCTCGAGCTGGAGCCTGCCGGTCTCGTCACCGAGCAGGCGCACGAGGTGCTGGGCGGCGTAGACATCGATATCGGCGCGGCGGTCCACGAGCTCCCCGCCGCGCGCGCGCATCGCGGTCCAGTCCTCGTGGTTCTCCCGCAGCCCCCGCAGCAGGTCGCGCTGCTCCCGGGCGGTGACCAGGGCCTGGTAGACCTCGGAGAGGTTCTGGAAGTTCGCGAGCGCCTGGTCGGCGAGCTCGAAGGTGCGCGGGGCGTCGAGCATGTAGTCGCGCAGGAGGGCGTTGACGTCGCCCAGCTCCTTGGCGGACTGGATCTTGTGCAGCAGGCCCAGGGCCTTCTCGTCCGGGATGCCCAGCAGCTGGCTGAAGGCGGCGCGGTACTCACGGAACTGGCGGAAGGTCTCCGTGCCGGGGTGCGCGTTCTCGAGCGCCTTGCCCTCGATCTGCGTGGAGACGAACTGCCGCAGGTCGGTGACGTCCAGGGGCGTGCGGGAGATGACGTAGAGGCTCTTCACGTCGGAGTCCGAGGTGTGCCCGGCATGCAGCAGGAGCAGGCGGGAGAGCTGGACGATGCCGCCCATCCCGTCGGAGTAGCGCATGGTCAGCACCGACAGGGTGGTCTTGTCGCGCAGCACCTCCTGGCTGAACTCTCCGGTGGCCTGGTCGTAGTGCATAGCCCAGGCGCCGCGCACGTAGCTGGCCACCGTGCGGCGGTACTTCGAGCGGGCCGGGCCGGCGTCGGACGCCGCGGCATTGAACTGCAGCGTGCGCGGCGGGGTGAGCAGGGCGCTGACGGCATCGAGCAGCGTCGACTTGCCGGTGCCGGGGCCGCCGGTGAGGAAGAAGCCCTTGGAGGAGATCTTCAGGTCATGGGTGCCGTGGAACGTCCCCCAGTTCGACACCTGCACCGCGATCAGGCGCCACTGGCCCGGATGCGGATGGTCGGGGTCGGTGCCCACCCGGGCGCTCGGCGCGTCGGCCTCGGGCATGCCCGGAAGATCGAGGGTCTCGGCTGCGGAATTCACCCTTGCAGGGTACCGGGACGGAGGGCTGTTCCGTGGCGCCTCCGCGGCAGTGCGGTTCGGCGCGCCGATCAGCATCGCGATGGCGTTCATGCGGAGTTCACATTGCTATAGTCCAAGTCCCGGCCGTCCCGGGGGTTCTCCTCGCATGCGGCGTCACCGCCACACTCGGCGTCTCCCCCGCGAGGACAACGCTCGAGCCCCTGATCCAGCACACGCGGGAGGAGCGTCGACGAATGGCACCCAGCCCGCATCGACGCCTCAGCGCTCCCTCGGGATTCCCCGTGAGCAGCGTCCCCTCGGGTCACCCCGTGAGCGCCACATGAACGCCGCACCGGATCCCTCGCCCCTCCTTCTCGCCTCGTGCACCGTCGACGCCGCCGAGGACGCGGCAGGCACGGCCGGGCTCGTGGCAGGCACGTCGAACACTGCACAGACCGCACAGACTGCAGGGACTGCAGGGACCACCGCCACGGCCTCGCTCTGGGAGCAGGCCTTCCCGGTGTCCGTCTGGCGCACCGTGCTCGGCGCGAGCACCGTCGCCGTACAGGTCGAAGGCGCCCGCGCCACCTTGTGGGGATCCCGGGACGGGCGTCGTCTCCCTCTGGGCCCCCTGGTCGACGGGCACCGGGAGATCTCGCTCGCCGCCGACGACCACGACTGGCTCTGGGTCGAGGGCGAGGTGCGCTCGGTGGCCTGGACGACCGCACGTTCGATCACGACCCCGCAGGTCACCGTGGTGATGCCGACCTACCGCCGGGAGGCGGATGCGGTCGCGCAGGCCGCGCGTTTCGCCCGGATGCAGTGCGTGCAGCACGTGATCGTCGTGGACCAGGGCGACAGCCTCGCGGACCACGACGACTTCCGTCGGCTCCAACGATCTGCCCCGGAGATCCAGCTGATCACGCAGGCGAACCTGGGCGGTTCCGGGGGCTATGCCCGCGGCATGCGCGAATCCGAGAGGTTCCCGCAGGATGCCGTGCTGCTCTCGGACGACGACGCGATCATCAGCGAGGAGTCGCTGCGCCGCATGGTGACCTTCCAGTCCCTCGCCGCGCAGCCCACCATCCTCGGCACGCCGCTGTTCTCCGCGCAGGACCCGATGCGGCTGACGGCCCTGTCCGAGGCGGTGCGCGCGAACGACTTCCAGTGGCATGCGGCCGACGGGGTGCGCGGCCCCGTCGACCTCACCGGGACGTCGCCTGATCGCTGGACGTTCCTGCGTGCCCGCGGCGAGGCCAACTACACGGGATGGTGGGCGACGCTGCTCCCGCCCGGAACCGTCGCCGAGCTGGGCCTGCCGGCGCCGTTCTTCCTGAAGTGGGACGACGCTGAATACGGCCTGCGCGCCACCCGCCACGGCTACCGCCACGTGGTGCTGCCCGGGACGAGCGTGACGCATCCTCCGTGGGATGCGTTCCGTACGCAGATGTCCTGGACCTCGCGAGTCCTCCATCGCAACCGCCTGGCCACCGCCGCCGCGTATGACGCCGGTCGCGGCGTGATCCTCTCCTCGCTGCTGCACCAGCTCAAACACATCCTGTCCGGTCACCACCTGACCGCGACCCTCTGGGACCACGGCATCGACGCCTTCCTCGCCGGGCCGTCCAGCTGGCTGGGCCTGGATCTCGAGCGGGCGCGCGCCGACGGGCAGGAGCTGGTGACGCGGTGGAACGCTCGGAACCCGACCTCCGCGGATGCCCTGCCCACCCCGCGCGCCGCTCCCCTGCCGCTGGCTCCCGCGCTGCTGCGTGCCCTGCTGCGGATCGTCCGGCCCGATGCCGAGCCCCGGGTCGTGGTGGCGATGACCGCCGAGCAGCTGCACTGGCGCACCGCGCTGGGCGCCGACGCCGTGATCATCACCGACGGGGGCAGCCCGGACGGCGCCGTCCACCTCGTGCGGGGGTCGACGGCCCGCCATCTCCTCACCCGGACCCTCGGACGCCACCTGCGGATGGCTCTGCGCTGGTCGTCGCTGCGCCGGCAGTACCGGCGGGACCTCCCGCGCGCCACCACCAAGGCGGCATGGGCCGAGCAGTTCGACCGGTCCGTCGCCCCGTCGCACGCCGAGAACGGGGGCTCATAGGTCATGCAGCCCCGGGAGAACACCCTGAACCGTCGCATCCGCAGCGCCGGTGGCAAGTTCCTGCGCAGATACGGCCTGCTGCCGGGCGGGATGCCCGACGGGCTCGGGGACGACGCCACCCTCCGCGACAGTGCGCTGGACGGCGAGGTGATCGTGTACTTCGCCGACACCGCCGACAGCCTCTACCAGCTGCGCGGCTGGTACGGGCCGCTGCGAGAGCTGCACCGTGCCCAGGGGGTGACCATCGTCTGCATGGACTCCCGGGTCGCGGCGACGATCCGGGAGGAGTCCGGACTGCCGGTGGTGACGATCGCGCAGGACGCGACGCTGGATGCGCTGATCATCCGCAGCGGCACGAAGCTGATCCTGTACGTGAACTACAACCCGCTGAACATGGCACCGCTGCGGGCGCGCTCCGCACTGCACGTCTCCCTGCTCCACGGGGACTCCGACAAGGGCGTCTCCGTCTCGAACCAGGTCAAGGCGTACGACTACTCCTTCGTCGCCGGGCAGGCGGCGATCGACCGCTTCGCCCGGTACACCTCCCTGTTCGACGCCGAATCGCGCTGCATCGAGGTGGGCCGCCCCTCGCTGGACACCGACAGGGTGGAACCCGGCACTGCTCAGCGGCGCGGCGACGATCCGGTGGTGCTGTACGCCCCCACCTGGGAGGGCGGGCAGGCGAGCGTCGCGTACAGCTCTCTGCAGACGCATGCCGACGCCATGCTGCGCTCGCTGCTCGCGAAGGGCTATCGGATCATCTACCGCCCCCACCCGTTGACGGGCGTGCGCGTCCCGGAGTTCGGGGAGGCGGACCGCGCGGTGCGGGAGCTGCTCGAGGGCGGCTGGCACACCATCTCCGGCGATCGTGCGCTGCAGCGCGACTTCGCCGAGGCGGATCTGCTGATCTGCGACGTCTCCGCGGTGGCGAACGATTGGCTGGCCACGGGCAAGCCGGTGATCGTCACCCGCTCCGCCGGGGCCGATTCCCGCGATGCGGGCACCAGGATGCTCGAGGTGCTGCCGCGCCTGGACGCCGCCGATGCCGAGCATGCCGGGGAGATGGTCACCGAGCAGATCGAGGTCGATCCGGATCGCGAGGAGCGCCGGCGGCTGACCGAGTACTACCTCGGCGACACCCGTCCCGGCGCCTCGCTGGCGCGCTTCCTCGCCGCCTGCCGCGACCTCAGCGTCCAGCGGGATGAGCTGTGGAAGCAGATCACGGAGAACGAGCACCCCTCGGATCCGCGGACTGCGACCAGCTGAGCCGCGCGGGGCACGCCCCGTCTCTACGGCCTATAGCCCTACGGCCCTACGGGCGGGCGGACGGGCAGGCTCAGTGCTCCGGACGCCCTGCACGCCAGTAGCCCATGAAGGACACCTGCTTGCGGTCCAGGCCGAGATCGCTCACCAGGTGCCGGCGCAGCGACTTGATGACGCCCGCTTCGCCCGCGAGCCAGGCATAGAACGCGCCGTGTCCGGTCGTGGTCTCCCACAGGATCGAGGAGTCGACGTCGACGTCCTCGAGGGCCTCGGGACTCGCGGCCCCTGTCGAGGCATACGTCGTGGCGTCGGCGGGCGTGCCCGTGCCCCGGAAGGCCTGGGCGTTCTCCCCCATGAGACGCTGCACCTCGGCGGCGAGCAGCTCGCCATGGGGCCGATCCCCCCGGGGCAGCCAGCGCATCTGAACCCCGGAGCGGGTGAGGATCCGCTGCTCGTCGGCGGCGTCCGGGATCTCCACGAGGGCATGCCCTGTGATGGAGGCCGGCAGCGATTCGAGGATCGAGCCGATCGCCGGGAGCGCGGTCTCGTCCCCCACGAGGAGCACGGTGCGCGCGGTGCCCGGTCGGAACTCGATGCCGGCGTAGTCGGGGCCCACGAGATGCTTGTTCGGGCCGAGCATGGAGATGGTGTCCCCCACCTGCGCCTGCTGGGCCCATCGGGCCGCGACGCCGCTGCCCTGCGTCACCTCCGGCTCGAGGTGGAGCACGAAGTCGACGTCGATCTCGGGGTGCTCCCCGTGGTTGCCGGGGTGGCCGGCCGCCCGGGCATCGCGCACGGTGTAGGTGCGCATCCAGCCGCGGTCGAGAGGATCGATCTGCAACCACGTGCGGTACCACTCGTGCTGGGTCGCCGGATCGATCAGGCCGCCCGGCCGCACGGAGACGAAGTGGTCCCGGCTCGTCTCGGGCCCGGGGACGATCAGCTTGATGCGCATGTCCAGGGGATGGCAGTTGGCCCCGAAATGGACCAGATCCGCACCCGTGAAGGTGAAGCGCACGAGGTTCTTCCCCAGCTGCTGACGGGCGGCGACGGTGAGCTCGAAGGCGAGCAGGGGGCTGTGCTCGAGAGCGGGAGCCAGGTCGGTGACAGGCGCTGACGGGTCAGTGGTGATCGTGGTCATGGCGTCCTCCTCGGAGGCGTCGTGGTGGGTGCGCCCTCGCCCGCGAGGCAGCACCATGGGCGTGCCCGAATGGGGGTCCGGGGCGATATGGCAGTCGAGGGCGAAGACGTCGTGCACCATCTGCTCGGTGATGACGTCGGCCGGTGGGCCCTCGACATGGATACGGCCGTCCTTGACGGCGATCAGGTGATCGGCGTAGCGGGCCGCGAGGTTGAGATCGTGCAGGACGATGCCGACGGTGGTGCCCCGCTCGCGGTTGAGGTCGCGCACCACGTCCAGGACGTCGAGCTGATGGGTGAGGTCCAGGAAGGTGGTGGGCTCGTCGAGGAGCAGCACCTCGGTCTGCTGGGCGAGCGCCATGGCGATCCAGACGCGCTGCCGCTGCCCGCCGGAGAGCTCCGCGACGGGTCGGTCCTGCAGATCCGTGGTGCGGGTCGCCGCCAGGGCATCCTGCACGGCCTGCTCGTCGTCCCCGCTCCACTGCGAGAAGAGGCCCTGATGGGGGAAGCGGCCGCGGGCGATGAGCTCGCGCACCGTGACGCCGTCGGGGGCGAGCGGGGACTGCGGGAGCAGACCGAGCCGCCGGGCGAGCTCCTTGCCGGCGAGGGCGTGGATGTCCTTGCCATCGAGCACGACGTCGCCTCCGCGCGGCGCCATCAGCCGGGACAGGCCGCGCAGCACGGTGGACTTCCCGCAGCCGTTGGCCCCGACGATGATCGTGATCTGCCCTTCGGGCAAAGTCAGATCGAGGTCGTGGACGATCTCCCGACGGTCGTAGGCCAGGTGCAGCCCTCGAGCTTGGACCAGTGCCATCAGCCGACCACCTTCCCGTCGCAAGCTTCTCCGTGGCGTCCACGGTCCGTCGGGGTCGGAGACCCTCCCCGCACCGGGACGCCCCCGCGCACCGGTGTGCGATGAGGCAAGCCTGACCTTATTCCGCAAGGCGTGGGTGACGCAATTGCCGTCCACCGACGGGATCGCCGCCTCCGTCATCGATGCACGCCGCAGGCCCGGACGCTCGCGGGGACGTGAGCGGGATCATGCGGACGGAGCCTCAGGACGGGGAACAGAGCCGCCACAGGGCGGTCGCAGTGCAGTCGTAGGGCGGTCGTAGGGCGACTGCAGGGCGGCTGCTCCACGGCGGCGGGGCCTCCCGCAGGCCCTGCGGCGACCGTGAGAGGAACCACGGATTCCGTCGGCTCTCCGCGAGCCGCAGAACAAAAGCCCATCGACCTCGTACAGTGAACATCGAGGGTCGCGCCGGTTGCGGCCCAGTGAACTCGACGGATGCGGTTCCTGCAGATGACCGTCGGTCATCCGGCAGCGCCGCCGACCCGCACGAAGGAACGACTCTATGTACTCACTCATCCTCCTCAACGGCGGAATAGGCAGTCGCACGGGTGCTAGTCAGCCCAAGCAGCTGCTCAAGCTCCGCGGCATCCCGATCCTGGTCTACGCACTCGTCACGGCCGACCGTGTCGAGCAGATCTCCCAGATCGTGGTCAACTACCCGCCGCAGTGGCGGGAGCAGATCGAGGAGGTCCTCGAGGCCTACGCGATCTCGACCCCGGTCACCCTGGTGGAAGCCGGCGATTCCCGGCATTCCTCGGTCGCCGCGATGCTCCCGCATTGCACCAACGACGACGTGATCATCCACGAGTCCGCTCGCCCGCTGGTGCGTGAGCGCGACTTCCGCAATCTCATCGACTCCGAGCACGCGAACGTCTCGCTCATGTCGCCGATCTCCTTCACGGTGGCTCCGGTCGACCCGGAGACCTCCGAGGTCACCGGGTCCCTGGACCGCGACCGACTGCGCAACGTCCAGCTGCCGCAGAAGTTCTCGAAGTCCGACCTCGAGGCCGCGCACACCCGTGCGGTCGAGCAGGGCATCGAGTTCACCGAGGACGCCACGCTCGTGGCCGACAGCGGGTTCCCCGTCTACTTCATTGATGGCTCGGACGAGAACTTCAAGGTCACCACCAGCACGGATCTGAAGATGGCAGGGTTCCTCCTGCGACCTGAGGAGGACGACGATGAGTAAGACTGCACTCGTGACCGGGGCGTCGCGAGGCATCGGCCTCGAGACCACCCGCCGGTTCATCCTGAACCACGACGACATCACCACCGTGGTCATGTTCGCCCGTGACTCGGAGGACTTCGACAACAACGTGAAGGAGCTCGAGAAGGAGCTCCCGATCGGCCGCAAGCTCGTGCCGTACAAGGTCGACGTCGGCGACCGCTCGGCCCTCAAGAAGGCGGTCAAGCAGGCGTACGACGAGGTCGGGAACATCGACATCCTCGTCAACAACGCCGGCTACACCAACCCGGTCCCGCTCCAGCAGGTCAAGATGGCGGACTTCGAGAAGACGATGAGCGTGAACCTCTACGGCCCGTTCACCATCGTCAAGACGCTGCTGAACCGGGGCAACCGCTTCGATCTCATCGTCAACATCGCGTCGACCGCGGGCATCAACGGCCGCTCCGGCTGGCTCACCTACTCGGCCTCCAAGGCCGCGGTGATCAACATGAGCCAGGTGATGCGCGAGGAGCTGTCGATCTACGGCACCCGTGTGGTCTGCCTGTCCCCCGGCCGGACGGCGACGGATCTGCGCAAGACCCTCGCCCCCGACGAGGACCCCTCGACGATCATGCAGCCCGAGCATGTCGCCCAGGTCATCAGCACCCTGTCCTCCGGCGTCGGTCGCTACATCGACTCGGAGAACATCGTCGTGCGGCTCTGACCTGACGCAGGGGCCCGCTCGACGGGCCGTTCCACCACAGTGGGCGCGCCCCCGATTCTGGATCGGGGGCGCGCCCACTTCGTGTCTCCCGCGGCAGGAGCCGGCCTGCGCGGACCGGCAGCGACGACTGGCCAGCGGGCCGCCTGGCTGGTTGCGTCGACCGTTGTGCGGGTCAGCTCCCCTCGGGAGCTGCGGGCACCCTCGCGGACGCAGCGGAGGGCGCCTCTGACCGCGCAGTGGTGAGGGCCTCGGAGGACGGAGCGGGCACGGGCGGCGCCGAACCCCCTCCGTCACGCCCCGGCCTCTCAGAAGCATGGGGCGGTGCCATCGCCTCGGCAGGCAGCACCAGGTCGACGATGCGCTGCAGGAGGCCGACGAAGCGTCCGAGGGTATTGGCGAACAACCAGGCCCAGAAGCGTCGAGAGGTCGGATTCTTCTCGACGACCTGATGCAGGCCGTAGGCGAGGGCGACCACGAACGTCAGGATCAGCGGGTACACGAACCACTTGTTCTCTTCGGTCGCGAACCGATCCAGGAGCATATAGCCGATGTGCGCATGCAGGAGGTACAGCGGGTAGGTCAGGGCGCCGGCCGTCTGGGACCCGGGAAGTCGCAGTCGGCGCACGGCCGGGCTGAGCGTCACGAGCAGGATCACGAAGATCAGCGTCTTGAGACCGCTGAGGAGCGTCAGCTCGAAGTGACTGATCGGGAGGTAGGCGGCAAGGAGCCCCACGACCTTGTATGCAGACCATCCCGAGTCGACGATCGACGCGATGATCGCGCCGCCGGCGAACCAGATGAAGTAGCCGCCGAGGTACGGGGCGCTGCTGGTCATATCGGGGGCGGCCATGGTCAGGTAGAACATGAGGATCGCCCAGGCCGGCATGAGGATCTCGAGCCGCTTCCCCTGGCGGAACAGGATGAGCAGGAACACCAGGAAGTAGAACTGCACCTCGTACAGCAGCGTCCAGTACACGCCGTCGACGAGGGGCTGGTCGAGCAGCTTGGGGACGATCGTGAGGTTCGCGAGGAACTGCGGGAGGTTCACGGTCATCATGTCCCCGCCGAGGAACAGTGTGAAGACGGTGGTGATGATCAGCGCGACCCAGAAGGCGGGATAGAGGCGCAATGCGCGCCCCACGGCGAACTGCTTCGCCGTCTTCCCCCGCGCCGAGGCGAAGATGACGTACCCGCTGATCATGAAGAAGAAGTTCACGCCGAGATAGCCGTACTGCGCAACGGCTGCAATCGGCTCGTGGTCGATCGAGTCGACCTTGCCGTTATGGATCCCGTTGTACAGGTAGTGGAAAGCCACCACCGAGACTGCGGCGAGGAGACGCAGATAGTCCACGATCTCCACGCGCTGACGCCTAGGGGCGGGTCCTGTTCTATCGGTCATCATAAACGCTCTCAGTGTGGACGGGACCTCCAAGGCCCCCGCCGAGGACGATCAGCCCTTGGCCTTCGGTTTCGCCTTGGCGTTCTTCTTGGACTCCGCCACGAACCTCTTGTAGCGCCCGCAGACCTCCTTCGGATCTCCGTCCATCACGAGCTTGCCCTCGTGTACCCAGAGCACGCGGCTGCACATGCTCTGGATGGTCCCCAAGGAGTGACTCACCAGGAACACGGTGCCGGCCTGCTCGCGGACCGCATCCATCTTGGCCTTGCTCTTGGCGCGGAACGCAGCGTCGCCGGTGGCCAGGGCCTCGTCGATCATGAGGATGTCCGGGACGGCAGAGGCGGAGATCGCGAAGCGCAGTCGCGCCCCCATACCGGAGGAGTAGGCCTTCATCGGCAGGTTCACGAAGTCGCCGAGATCCGCGAAGTCCACGATCTCCTGGTAGCGCTCGTTGACCTCCTTGGTGGTCAGGCCCAGCGCGAGCGCACCGATCATGATGTTGCGCTCGCCCGTGAGGTCCTTCATGAGCACGGCGTTCACGCCCAGCAGCGCCGGGGAGCTGGCCACGTGCACCGTGCCGGAGGCAGGCGGTATGAGGCCCGCAATGGCGCGCAGCAGCGTCGACTTGCCCGAACCGTTCACACCGATGATGCCGATGGCCTCGCCGTGCTTGGCGGAGAAGGTGATGCCGCGGACGGCCTTCACCTCACGGACCGCGGGCTGGCTCGCTCCGCGCCGGAGCAGCTTCTGGAAGAAGCCCTGCTTACGCTGCGGCCCGTGGCCCACCTTCTTCGCACCGAACACGCGATAGGTCACGTGCAGATCGTTGACGAGCAACGACAGCTGTTCCGAAGGGACTGCGACGACAGGGGCGCTGTCGAGGTCCTCGGGGTCGATCTCGAAATCGACTTCGTCCTCGATATCAGTCACGTCCGTACCGCTCCTCTCCGCGCCAGAACACCACGAAGCCGACGATCGCGAAGATGATTGCCCATCCGATGCCGAACAGCCACATCGTGAGCGACGGCTGGTACGCGGGTTCGTTGAGCAGGCAGGAGCGCACCAGATAGAGGTACACCGCCACCGGCTGGTACTGCGCGATCCAGCCCCAGCTGAACTGGCCCAGGTACCGGTCGATCGAGAAGATGACGCCGGAGGCATACATGAGCACGCGCATGATGTGCGGGATGATGTTGTCGAGGTCCGGGGCGAGCGCCACCCACCGTGCGACCAGGAACGCGCAACCGGTGGAGAAGATCCACATCAGGGTGATCGCGGGGATCGTGAGAAGCCAGTACCAGTCGATGGTGACCTTGCCGGCGAAGGGCAGGAAACCGGAGACGTACGAGATGACAGCCATGACCACGACGGCCGGGAGCAGGATCGTCAGCTCCGTGAGCACCCCGGCGATCGGCAGCACGGCGCGGGGGAACTTCACCGACCGCACCAGGTTGAGGTTCTTGTTGATCGAGTGGGCGCCGGCCATGACGGACCGCTCGAAGAAGCGGAACATGAACACGCCGCACACGATGAACGCGATGGTGTTCTCGATGCCGGCACGACCCAGCTGCAGGATGAAACCGAAGATGACCACGTACACCGCGGCGTTCATCATCGGGGAGAAGAGGGTCCAGAGCTGGCCCAGGTAGGTGTTCTGGTTCTCGGCCTGCGCCTTGGACACGGCCATCACCTTGATGAAGGAGCGGCGGGCCCAGAGATCCTTGATGTACGGGATCAGATGCGGGCGCACGCCGATCTGCTCGAGACCGTTCTCCCGGGCCGCGGTGTCGACCTCGGCCTGGTCGTAGGCGCGCTCCAGCGGCGCCGGCACCCTCGGTGCGGTGACGCCCTTCGCCTCGCCAGCAGTCAAAGTGCTGCTCCCATCTCGCCGGGTACTGTCCATCCGCGCCGCAGGAGCCTCGGACTACCGGCCATGATAGCGACGCCGTGTTCACCAGAACGCCCTGCCGTGCTCATCCCCACGTCATCGTGAGACCTGTGACAGGTCCTCGAGCTGGCATTCCCGGACCGTCGGACTCCGCGTACGACGACTGCAACGGCCATCGCGGGCATGACCGCCAGGACGGACATGGTCGATCCTGCGACAGAGGGGCCTGGCGCACGTCACGGATCGATCACTCTCAGAGCTCGCCCAGAGAGCGGACGAGGCCTTCCTGCAGATCCGACAACCCCCTGGGGGCCACGTAATTACCCCCGATGCTGTCCACGACAGCTTGGAGCGACCCGAGCCCATCCGCTGACGGGACGTATTCGCGGTAGCGGTCCGCGCCGGAGAAGGCCGAGTAGTAGTCACCGAACTTGTAGAGCCCGCCCTTGACCTTCCCGCCGAGGCGCACATGCGCGTTGGGGACGCCCAGCGCGTCCGAGAAGATCAGTCCGTGCAGACTCGACGAGATCACGGCATCACACGAGGCGATCTCCCGTGCCACTTCCTCTGGCGTCCAGCCCACGTCGATCACCCGCACGGACGATCCGATCCCTCGGGCACTCGTCACGAACTCCGACTCCGCATCCTTGTAATGCGGGATGACGCCCAGCGCGTATCGCTTCTTCACCGCGCCGTGGAGGAACAACGGTGCCAGGAGTCCCGGGTCTCCGAGACTCACACCCGACCCGACGCTGCTCTCGATGTTCGAAAGAGTTCGTTCACCTCGCACCGCACTCGCACGGACCGTCGGCAAGTCTCCGCGGAGATGCGGATCGTCGATGAACCCGCTCCCCCACGCCAGGGGGTCGTTGTCCCCTCTGCGCTTGATGAGCATCTGCATCACGGATCCGGCTCCGATCAGATCGCAGCGGTCCGGCGCGGCCCACTTGACGGTCCGGCCCGTGATCCGTTCGACCAGCGGCGCGGTGATCTCATCACCGAAGTTCAATCGTTGCGGCGGCTTCCAACGCCACCAGAAAACCTTCACCGTCGCCGCCATCAGCGACCACTCCGCAGCTTCTTGGCGACCCGCGTCGCGAGGCCCCCGACCACGGGAACCGACTTCACCAGGGATCGAGCCCCGCGGCGCGATGTCTTCGCGGTCTCCTGGAAGCGGGAGACAGCCGGTGACAGTGCCTGCTTGAGATCCGATCGAGCCGTGGATCGCACGGGAACGTCCGTGACGGTCAGGGTTCCTCCGATGTCGGTGAGGCCGAATCCCGCCGCCCTCGCCGGCCAGAAGTCGGCACCCTGGAGCGCCAATCGCGTCGGCTCGCCGCCCAGGACTGCCGAGACGGTCAGCGAGGCTCCCTGCATCTGTGCGGTCAGGGGAAGGCGCAGCCCGATCGTCCGGACTCCCAGGCGAACGGTCGGAAGGAGCATGCGGCCCCCGTACGAGGGGGTGTTGTCCAGATGCGCGAAGAACTCATCCTTCGGCTTCGGTGCTCTGGTCAGATGGACGATGGCCACAGGACGAGCGTTCTCATCGATCGTGAGCCCCACGACGTCGGCCCTGGCGACATCCTTGTGCAGGACCGAGCCGACATCGATCGACAGATTCCCCGCACCCTGGGTGAAGTACGCAAGGACGCTGTTCCTGGGCGAGGGCTCCTCGGACGCGTTCGAGACACCCTCCGGCGGGATCTTCGCATTCCGAGCGGATCCGAAACGAATCTCCTTCTCGTAGGACCCGATGCCCACCAGGACGAACACGTCCCACACCCCGCGCCCGAGCTGATCGAACTCTCCCGAGGTGAAAAAGTTCTCCGTTCGCGGCGCGAACTCCTCGTCGACGACGTGGGCATCTCGGACTTCGCCGGACGTTCTGTGACGCGCTCGCACGGCGAGCCGATCGGGCACGTCCACGAAGCCGGGGATTCCGACCGACACGGAGACCGACGTCCTGCCTCCCGCGACCGAGACCGCCTCCAGCCTGCACGTCATCTTCGGTGCAGGCTCTCGACGATCCTCCACCGGAACAGCTTCGCGAAGGTCCCCCGGCAGCACTGCCCGGAAATCGCCGTCTCGCCACTCGATCTTGCGAGCGTCCGGGGTGGAGAGGAACTTGATGTACTCGCTCAGCGCGGTCAGATCCGCAGACAGCACCAGATCGGTCCGTACTCGAGTCTCCGGACGCACCAGGGCTCGAACACCTTCGGTGTACAGATACCCGATGCTGTCCCGGATGTAGGCGGCCAGTTCCCCCTGCCGTTCACGGCTCATGGTGTTCCAACGCCGATCCATCGCCCGCGGCAAGGACCAGTCGAAGGGGCGACGGATCAATGCGTCGCGCACCTCGCCCGGATCCGTATATTTCTCGATGACTCGAGAAAGTCTGATCGCCACCTCGGCATGCGCAAACGAATCCTGCTTCGTGAAAGTGATGTTCCCGCGATCCGGACGGTGCTGGGTCAGGTAGTAGTCCATATCGGCCAGAACCGAGATCTTGGAGGCATTCAGATATACGGCGGCCATGAACGGCTGATCCTCGCCCACCTTCTGGTCGGTCGGGAAACGAAGTTCCAACCTGTCGATCAGGTCTTTGCTCACCAGCTTCGTCGGCCCCAGAGTGTTGAACACCTTGTCCCGGACGACATCCGCGTCGAGGACGGTCGACCGGAACATGCTCGTGGGGACTCGTCGGCCGTCGATGCTCGCAATCTTCCCGAGCACCACTTCAGACCCTTCGGCAATCGCAGTATCCACCATTCGTTCCAGCGCCCGCTCGGTGAGCTTGTCATCGGCGTCCAGGAAGAACACATAGTTCCCCCGCGCAGCACGGATGCCAGGATTGCGCGCCCCGCCGGGAGTCCCAGAATTCTCCTGGAAGAGCACATGGATCCTGGCGTCTTCCCGCGCGAGCTCACGGACGATATCACCGCTGCCATCTGTCGAGCCGTCGTCGATGATCACAATCTCTACACGTTCAGGAGAGATGGACTGCGACTGAACCGATGCGACCGCCTGCCCGACGTAATCGACGGCGTTATAGACGGGAATGATGACCGAGACATCAGGGGAATCCATAGGTGCTCACCTAACACGTCAAACCGGCAGCGACTGTCAGTCGAGCCACGATGGAAGCGAGCAACGCGGTTCGCGTTGCACGCCATGCTGGGTGCTCACCCAACCTGCCGGATCGTACCAAGGTGACGGCCTGACTACTGCTCTGTCACGGGGAGGACCGGGTCCTCCCCACGCTGAGACGTGCTTTCGGTCATCGCGGACCACCGTCCGATCGACATCGCGGGCGACCCCAGAACTCCTCAAGTGCACCTCCGATGCGACTTTGCCGGCACCTCGACTCGACGCCAACTGCTAGCGGTGGTCTCGAGCGTTCGGCTACGCCTGGTGACGACGCGCCACCGCCTTCCTGATCTTCTGGAATGCTCTACGGCCTACAACGAGGATCCCGTACATCGAGTGGCGTAAGACATCGACGCTCGTCTCATCGTCTCTCCAGCGCTCGGAGGAATCGGCCGGCCGCGGCCCACGCGCCGTCATAACGCGATCGCTCCACCCAAGAGTCCTCTCCTCCCCATCGGCCCGGACGACGAGCCCTGCAGAATTGTCCTCGAGAGGGAGGTCGGAGGGGATCTCGAGCAAGAAGAGCTGACTGTCCACCGCGCTCGATGCGATGCGGCGCCGATCCTTCCCCAACTCGGACACGCGGGAGACGAAGAATTCCGGCGAGTCGTCACTGGCCACCGAGACAACGGCCAGGCGGGGCCCGTCGGCACTGGCCACGACACCTCGCACCTCCACCTCGGGAAGGGCATTGCCGGTCTGCGTGTAGCCGACGTCGAGGGAAAGATACCCGCGACCCCGTGTGTAATAGGCCTTCCCCAACGCCTCCCCACCCTCTCCGTTCGCGAAGACGTGAACGGGCTCGGCGATGAACCCCTTCCGGCGCTTGGAACCGAGCCTCGTGACGACCTCGGCACTTCCGAACTTCTGGACGAGATGGGCGTCCCAGACTCCGTGGGCGAGCGGTCCCAGATCCACCTCCGCGCCCAAGTCACGGCCGGTCCCGGATGAGGTGTCGACCCGTCGAGCATCCGTTGCTTCGACCTCGATCGACTCCTCGCTCCACCTGTTCACAAGGCGCAGGCGAACGTCGTCCGGTGGCTCCGTGGCGCCCAGGGCGATTGCCCGCGCCTCGACTCTCAAAGTGGAACCATCTGCGGACACCCTCCTCAGAGTGACGTCCGCCTTGGCATCGACTGCATGCATCCGATGCTCGCCGAGCCTCTTCCTCAGGCCTGCGGGCAGGTCAAGGACGAACGACTCCCCTGTATGGACGAGCTGACGGTGACCGACCCCGGCCTCCCAGCCCATGACCTCACGCAGGGCCTCCACGTCACCATCGAGCGCGAGCTCCACCTTGGTGCGGGTCAGCGCGTCGAGATGTGCGGCCGTCGCCTCGTTGTACAGCGGGGTGATCGTCTCGCGGAGCTGGTCCACGACGCGTTGCTGGGTCGCCTCGTCCAGCGCCAGGAACCCGGTCCTCATGCTCTTGGTCAGCGTGTTCCGGAAGGGGCGCCGCAGCAGACCGTCCCGGAACGCTCCCGGCTCCGTCCCCGCGACGATGACGGGGATGAGCAGCACCAGAAGGTCCATGTAGTCCTGCGGAGTCCTCCGCGTGGAGGTGATGTTGGTGCCGTCCTCCCGAGTACGGATCAGCACGTAGTCACGATCCGCGCAGATGCTGACCTTCCCCGCAGCGAGGAAGAGAGTCGCGACGAACGGCTGATCCGATCCGATGCGCAGGCTCGTCGGGTGCAGCGCCCCTGTCCTGTGCAGCAGCTCGGTCCGGAAGAGCTTGACGGCGCTGAGCGTATTGAACACACGGTTCTCCACCAGGTCCGCGTCATACACCGTCTTGGCGAAGACCGCACCCGGAGTGCGGCGCCCGCCGATGCCCCCGAGCCGTCCCAGGACGATGTCGGATCCTTCGCGCTCCGCGATCCCGGCCAGGTCGCGCATGGCGTTCGGGGTCAGCACGTCATCGGAACCCAGGATGAAGAAGTACTTCCCGCGTGCCGCATAGGCTCCGACGTTGCACGGGGACGCCGGACCACCCGATGGCGCCTGATGGATGACTCGGAAGTTCGGGTATCGCTGGGCATAGTCATCCACCATCTTCTCGGAGCCGTCGTCGGATCCGTCATCGACGACGACGATTTCCAGCTCCGTCTCCGAGAGACCCTGCACGAGCATCGAGTCGAGCGTCTCGGCCAGATAGGACACGGAATTGAAGACGGGGATGACCACCGACACGAGCGGGGTCGGGGCATCAGTGGGAGTCGTCATGGAGTTCTCCAATCAGCTCGCAGGGGTGGGACTGGGACCTGGATCTGAGCGCGATCACCTCAGATCCTGTGGGCGTCGTGGCCCGGCCTGTGACAGCAGGCGTCCACTATAGGAGTGACCTCCGTGGACAGGAAGGCTCGGTCGGCCGGCGCAGACGCACTCTCCGACACACGAGGCCCTACCTGGGTTGTCGGGCAGAACCCACGGATGGGATGCCTTCGTAGCCGGGAGGTGAAGCACAGGTGGCCGGTCGCCAAAGTACAGTGATCCCTTGTCGACCTCCGGACCGCGACGTCAGCAGCAGCCTCTTCACCCGGGTGCTTCCTGCGCACGCCTCGGTCCGACGGGACGACAGCCCCCGATCAGATGTCCACCAAGGAGCCCCTCGGCGATGACCCAGAACGACAGCCCAGGCAGCGAGGCCGCGCCCGGCCGCCGGATGTCCATTCCGTGGCAGCGGATGGCCGGACTGCGCCGCCGCCTCACGCAGACGGTCTTCGCGCTGGCCCCGCTCGTGCTGCTGGCCATCGGCGTGCACCCGGCGATCGCGGCGATCCCGGCCGTGTACCCGTTCTTCATCCTGATCCGTCGCGGGTACCGCCGCCTGCGCAAGCGCGTGACGCGCACTGCCCTCTCGGGCGAGCACGGGATCCGCCTCGCGCTGGGCCTGCTCCCGCTCGGGATCGCCTGGAGCATGGGGACCGCAGGTCCGGTCGGCTGGGTGGCGCTGAGCTTGTTCGCGCTGGTACCCCTTGCAGAGCCGGTCGTCACCCGCGTCGCCCCGGGCCGGAAGCTCCGCGTCGCGAACCTCCCGGGGATCACCGACACCCGCGGACCGCGGATCCCCGTCAACGTGGTGCTGCTGCTCGATCTGACGCTGACCGCTCTCGCGAGCATCCTGCTCCTCCTCCACGTCCCCGCCGGAGCGCTGATCCTGCTGCCGCTCATCGCGCTGGGAGTGGCCGGGTACTCGGCGCTCGATTCCTTCCGTCGTATCCGGGAGTCGGTCAACTCCGACAACGATCTGTACGGGGCCGTCGAGGCGTACGACCCGAAGTTCGTCCTCTACTACGGCGTCCCCTCCGGCTCCTCGTACCAGGTGAGCATGTGGATCGACTATCTCGAGCGCATCGGCGAGAAGTTCATCGTGGTCCTCCGCCGCACCTCCGCGTTCCGCGAGATCTCCCGGCTCACCGACGCCCCCGTCGTGGTCCGCACGAACATCTGGCAGCTGGACGACGTGATCACCCCGACGATGACAGCCGCCTTCTACGTGAACAACTCCGCCCCGAACGTGCACCTGGTGCGGTATCCGCACCTGACGCACGTGCAGCTGCTGCACGGTGACAGCGACAAGGCCTCGAGCTTCAACCCCGTCACCGCGCTCTACGACCGGGTCTTCGTGGCCGGCCAGGCGGCGATCGACCGCTACGAGAACAACGGCGTGCACATCCCCGAGGAGAAGTTCACGATCGTGGGGCGCCCGCAGGTCGAGACCGTCGAGCAGCAGGGCCCCGAGAACCTCCCAGTTCGCACCGTGCTCTACGCCCCGACCTGGGAGGGGCACTATGCCGATACGAACTATGGCTCGCTGCCCGTCGGCCCCGCGCTCATCCGCGAGCTGATCGCCCGGGAGCAGACGGTCGTGTTCCGCCCCCACCCCTTCAGCTACCGCAACCCGACGGCCAGCGCGAACATCCGGGAGATCAAGCGGCTGCTGCGTGAAGACGCCGAGGCCAGCGGCCGGGAGCATCTCTTCGGTGCTCCCGCCGAGAAGCACCTGGACGCCTTCGGATGCTTCAACGCGGCCGACGCGATGATCTCCGACGTCTCCTCGGTGGTCCCGGACTTCCTGTATTCGGGGAAGCCGTACGGGCTGGTCACGATGACCTCCACCGTGGAGGAGTTCGAGACGGCCTTCCCGCTCGCCCGTTCCGCGTACGTCATCGACCGCGAGCTCACCACCCTGCAGAGCGCGCTCGACGAGCTGCTGCTCCACGACTCCAAGGCGGAGCAGCGCAAGGCGACCCGTAAGTACTACCTCGGCCCGTTCCCGCCCGAGAACTATGCCGAGGCCTTCGTCGGCGCCGCACGCCACGTCGTGCTCGAGGAGCGCAAGTCCCTCGCCGCCCAGAACGCCCCCTCCGAGCGTGAGGAGGGCGGCGGCGCCGACCCGTCCGGCACCCCGGGCGACCTGGCGGCGACCGACACCGCCTCGCAGGACGAAGGCGATGAGGACACCGACGGCGGCGAGGAGAACTGACCTGCTGACGAGTCACCGCACGGCGGTGACACGCTGATGCCCGGACCCCAGAGGGTCCGGGCATCGCTCATGCGGGGGCACGTCGACCACGGCCGTGCCGGGGATCCGTGCAGGTCCCCGGTGGGGATCGGCTTTCGCGGTGAGGGCCTGGCCGCGGATCCGGACCGCCTGGTCGGCTCGAAGGGGCGGCGGGTCGCTCAGGCCTCGTCAGCGGTGGTGGGGCCCCCGGCGTCGGAGCCCGCGTCCTCGCCGTCGTCGTCCTGATCGCCGTCCGTCGGATCCTCGAGGCCGCCCACGCCGGCCTGGCGATACAGCGCGATGAACTCCCGCGCGGTATCGGGGCCGATCATCAGGCGCAGCACCGGGGAGACCTCGTAGTCGTCACCCTGCTCGTCGAGGAGCCCGGCGCGCTGGATCTTGGCGATCGACGCGCGGACCTCCTTGGCGAAGCCCGCCTCATCGGTGGAGGTGGTGCGCCGGTAGGCGGCCAGGGCCTGCTGGACCTCCGCCTCGGAGACCACGGTGCGCTGACCGCGGGAGGACTGCGTGAGCAGCATCTGACGCAGGACCAGCAACAACACCGAGTCCAGGCGGTTCAGTCCGGTGAGCCGTCGCAGCAGCTTGGGGGCGTCGGGGTCGGACTCGCTCTGGCGCACGAAGGCGACCTGTGCGTCGTCGTCGACCACGAGCTCGAGGAAGAGGTCCGCGAGGCGCACCTCGATCGCCGCACGGTCGCGCAGCAGCTGGGCGTAGCGCGCGGGATCACGACGTCCGTCGAGGAACGGGCCCTGCATCAGGTGGACGAGCACCCGTCGGGATTCCTCGACCAGTGCGGCACCCGGCGCCGACGGCGTGTCGCCGTCCCCGGCGTCCTGGTCGACATCGGCTGCGTATCGAATCGCTGAGCTGGTCACAGCCCTACCTTACCGGCGATGACGACGGCGAATCGTTCGGCCCGATGAACGGGTTCAGGCCGAACGCTATGCATCCGGCCGCGGTTTCTGGTGGAATCAGGCTCGAGAGCAGGATTCCCTTCGCTCGATCGTGCGAAGGAGCCGACCGCAAGGAGCTGACGATGAACAACCTCCCCGTCTCATTGCCCGTACTCATCGGAATCATCGTGCTGGTGCTCCTCCTCCTGGTCATTCTGATCGTGGTGGGCGTCGTGATGTCCAAGCGACGCCGGGCCCGCCAGGAGGAAGAGAACCGCCGCCGTGCCGCCGAGCTCCGGGAGCAGACAGCCCGTGACGAGCAGAAGGTCAAGGAGCGTGAGCTCGCCGCCAAGGAGACCGAGGTCGAGGCCGAGCGCGCCGATCTCGACGCTCAGAAGAAGGCGAAGGAGGCGGAGCAGGAGCAGATCGCCGCCGAGCGTCGCCGCGCCGACGCCGACAAGCAGCGCTCCGCCGTCGACGAGGACCGCAGCTCGCTCGAGCAGCGCCGCGCCGAGGCCGACCGCCTGGACCCGGATACGCCGACGGACGGCGCGGGCGCAGGCGCTGCCGGCACCGCAGCCGGTGCGGGCGCAGGATCCGCTGCCGTAAAGGACAAGAAGGACAAGAAGGACAAGCACGACAAGCACGGTTCGCGCGACGACGTCGCCGATGCACGTCGTGAGGACGGCACGCACGCTGGTGCTCCGGCCACCGACGACCGAACAGCTCGCGAGGGCGCGGCAGATGCTCCCCGCGAGGGCACCGCCGACGCTGCTCGCGAGGAGCACGGCCACACCGGAGCCGCAGCAGCGGGTGCCGGCGTCGCCGGTGCAGGCCTCGGAGCCGCCGCCGTCGCCTCCCATGACGGCGACCGCGACAAGGACCGTGACCGTGACCGTGACCGTGACCGTGACCGCAGGCATGATGACGCCGCCGGTCACGAGAACGCCCCGGTCCGGTCATCGCCGACCGCTCGCCCGGTCGGCGATGACCGGACCGCACGTGACGGCGCCCCCGTTGCCGGCGATCCGGCACACCGGGACGACCATACCGCTCGCCCGGTCGGCGATGACCGTTCAGCACGCGCAGCCGGCGACGACCGGGCCGCCCGTGATGGCGCCCCGATCGCCGATGACCGACGCACTGCCCGTGAGGGTGCGCCCGTCGCCGGCGACCAGGCACTCGGAGACGACCAGGGCGCCCGCAACGGCGCTCCGATCGAGCACGATCGTGCAGCTCGCGAGGGCACCGCTGGTGCTCCCCGCGAGGAGCACGGCCACGCCGGAACCGGAGCCGCAGCAGCAGGTGCCGGTGTCGCCGGCGCAGGCGTCGGCGGAGCCGCCATGGCCGCCCACGACGGCGACCAGGACCGTGACCGTGACCGTGACCGTGACCAGGAGGACCGCGGCCGTCGGCGAGATGACACCGCTGGTGCTCAGAAGGCACCCGAGCGGGACGAGAACGCACCTGTGCGTGACGACCAGGCACGCCGCCCGGCCGTCGATGACCGGGCCCCCCGCGACGGTGCACCCGTCGCCGGTGACCAGGCACTCCGAGACGACCAGGGCGCCCGCGACGGCGCTCCGGTCGCGGACGATCGTGCAGCTCGCGAGGGCGCCGCTGGTGCTCCCCGCGAGGAGCACGGCCACACCGGAGCCGCTGCTGCAGGTGCCGGTGTCGCCGGCGCAGGCGTCGGCGGAGCCGCCATGGCCGCGCACGACGGCGACGATGACCGTGACCGTCGACGCGGCGACCACGCCGGGGTCGAGGACCGCGCAGAGCGCGGCGACGACTCGCTCCGGGGCGACCGTCCGGCCCGCGACGCGGAGGTCACCGACCGACGTCAGGACACCGCTGGCGTCTCCGGTGGCCACCGTGCTCCGGGCGCCGCCGACGGTGCCCGCCGTGATCCGTCCGAGCCCTCGGGCGATCCCCTCGACGACAGCACGATCGAGGAACGAGTCGCCCGTGGCCAGAACCGCTCCGAGGCGGATCTCGACTCCCGGAGCGATTCCCGCGAATCCCGTGAGCCCGGTCAGCCGATCTCGGAGCGCGAGGCGGGCCGTCCGGCCCAGGAGTCCTCGCACTCCGGTGCCGGCACCGGGGCCGCAGCAGGAGCCGCCGGCGGAGCTGTCGCCGGTGGCGCCGCAGCAGGCGGCGCTGCGGGCGACGACGACGCGCGGGCCGCGGAATTCGGCGAGCAGCCGGACCGTCGGGCGGCGGATACCCAGGGGTACGACGCAGAGCGCACCCGCGGTCCCGTCGGCCAGGAGCCGGTCGCACAGCAGCCTGCGGGCCGTGACCAGTTCGGTCAGGATCCCGCCGGGCGCGAGTCCACCGGTCACGACACCGCCCCTCAGGGCGCGGTCGCGCCGCAGGGTGAATCCGACGTCCCGCACGGCCGCCGGGCAGCAGGCTCGGAGGCCACGGCTGATCAGGTCGACAGCGGCCACGGACGGCCGCTGGGCGGGAGCCCCCAGGGTGCTCCCTCCGAGCAGGGCGCACACCAGGCATCGCAGCAGCCCTCCTACCAGTCCCCGTACGGGGAGGGTCAGTACGGTGCGGAGCCGCTGGAGTTCCAGCAGGGCGGCTACGACCAGGAGGCGCAGTTCGGGCAGTCCCGTGAGGCCCATCCCTCGCGTGGCCAGCTGGGCCAGGATCAGCAGTTCGGGCAGCAGGATCAGCAGTTCGGCGAGAACCGCGACCCGCAGCGCGACCAGCGGTACGCCGAGCAGTACGGCCAGCAGGACCAGGCGTACCGCCAGCGGCCGGAGGCCCCGCAGGGTCAGCAGGTTCCGGGCGAGCAGCAGGCTGCTCCCGAGCAGCCCCTGACCGACGAGAACGGTGAGCTCCCGCCGAAGGCTCCGGAGTTCCGCGCTCCGGAGGACGGCACCGAGCCGCGCCGCTGATCTCAGCCGGCACCACGGACGGCGGCCCGGGAATCTGATCAGGTTCCCGGGCCGCCGTCCGTGTCGGATGCTGCTGGAGTCAGGCGCTGTTTCGGTCAGGCGCCGCTCCGGTCAGGCGCCCTTGCGCACCGTGATCGTCCAGCCGGCATCGCCGACGCGGTCGAAGGCGACGACCTCATGGCCCGCCTCCGTGGCCCACTGCGGGAGCGAGTCGGTGGCCTGGGTGCAGTCGAAGCCGATGATCAGGTCGTCACCGGTGGTCAGCTGCTCCATCGCGGTCTTCGCATCGATCAGCGGGAAGGGGCAGACGGCCCCGTTGGTCTCGAGGGTGTAGGCGGCCATGGTTTCCTCCTGAGGAGTGGGATCTGTGTTCTGGTTCGAGGTCATGCCAGAGGCGGCGGGCCGGCAGAAGCCAGCGGGTCGGGTGTCGACGGGCCTGCGGTCAGCGACCATCGGGCCCGGGCCCGGTGTCAGCGGGCCGGCTGTCAGGCGGCCGGGGTGAGCACCGGGGCGGGGCGCGAGGCGGCGGCGGCCTTCTGCGGCCGCACCAGCACCACCCAGGCGGCGCCCCAGGTGCCGAGCATGATCGCGACGAACGAGACCCAGCCCTGGTAGCTGAACAGGCTGGTCTCCACGAGGGAGTTGCCGATGGTGCAGCCGCCGGCGAGCGCGGCGCCCACACCCATGGCGACGCCACCACCGGCGCTGCGCAGGATGGTGCCGGCGTCCGGCACCCGCCAGCGGAACTCTCCGGAGAGCTTCGCGGCGATGAACGAGCCCAGCAGGATGCCGAGCACGAGCATCACGGACCAGTCCACGAGGGTCACGTCGCCCGTGGTCAGGAAGGTGACGATCTTCGCCGACGGGGTGGTGATGCCGAGGCCGCCGTTGCGGCCGGCCGCGGTGGAGGCCACCCAGGCGATGATGGCGATCAGGCCCAGCAGCACGCCGCCCACCCAGGGGCTCCAGGGAATGTCGGCGAGGTAGTGGCCCAGGCCCGTGCGGCGGGCCGGGAGGGCGACCGAGGAGCGGCCGCCGGTGCGGGCCGAGTTGCGGCGCACCTGCCACACCACCAGCGCGGTGACGAGGCCGGAGAAGATGACCGTGGGCACCCAGACGCTGACGCCGAGGGTCTCCTGGATGGTGGCCTCGCCGACGGTCCGGGCACGGGCGGCCTCGGTGAATCCGCCGAGTGGCCCGAACTTCATGACGGCGGCGAACAGGGCGTAGAAGACCAGGGCGACCCACGAGCCGATCAGGCCCTCGCCCGCCCGGTAGTAGGTGCCGGTCGCGCAGCCCCCGGCGAGGACGATGCCCACGCCGAAGATCAGCCCACCACCGATCACGGCGAGCGGGGCGAAGGGCGCGGCTTCCGGGGCGAGCACCCCTGCGCTGGTGAGCGCGGCGACGCCCACGGCCTGGATGGCGATCGCCAGCATGAACGGGGTGAAGTAGCGGGTGGAGCGGGAGAGGTAGATGTCGCGGAAGGCGCCGGTGACGCAGAAGCGGGACCGCTGCAGCACGTAGCCGAGCACGGCGCCGATGAGGAGGCCGGTGAGGATCATTGGGCACACGTTAGCTAATGAGCGTCATAAGGTGAACCCTCATCTCGTTCTGTGACGTCGACGTCGCCCGCGCTGCCGTGCGGAGCAGTGCCAGACTGTGGCACATGGCACCGGACCTCCCTCGCACCCGCATGGACGACGTCACCGTCGAGCGGGTGCTGCGCGTGGTCGAGGCGATCCCTGCCGGCCACGTCGCGGCCTATGGCGAGGTCGGGTCGGTCGTCGGCGTCGGACCGCGCCTGGTGGGTCGGATCCTGCGCACCTGGGGGTCGGGCGTGCCGTGGTGGCGTGTCACCAACGCCTCCGGCGACCACCCGCTGCTGGCCCGCGCGCTCCCCTACTGGGAGGCCGAGGGCATCACGGTCAAGCCCAACGGACGCGGCTGCCGGATGGCGGAGTTCGGGGCGGATCTGACGCTGCTGCGGCAGGAGTCCGCAGCCTCCCTGGCGGAGCTGGATGACGACACCGCGCCCTGACCTCCGTCCGCGCCACACGTCCGGGCACGCAGACGCCACCGGGTCAGCTCGCCTGCGGTGCCTGGACCTCTTCCCACGCGGTCCAGGCCGGCGCGGCCTCGAGCAGAGCCGAGAAGCGCTCGAGCCGTTCCCGGGTCACGTCGTCGGCCGGGACCATCGAGATCAGGCGCGTCCCTCGATCGAGGTCGATCCAGAGGCTCTGGAAGTGCACGGTCAGGTGTCCGGCATGCGGGGAGTCGTACTCGCGTACCCGCGGCTGGTCGTCGGCCACCTCGTACCTGTCCCAGAGCGCACGGAAGTCCGCGGAGTGCGTCAGCAGTCGGTCGACGAGCTCGTCCCAACTCGGCTCGCCCCGATGCTCGGCCCGGCGGGCGCGGAGCCGGGCGACGATGTCGGGGAGCACGAGGGTCTCGTCCGGCAGGCTGCCGCGCCAGACAGGATCGGTGAACAGGAGCCAGGCGCAGTTGCGGTCCTGGACCGGCAGCGCATCGAGGTCGCTGAAGAGGTATCGATAGGCCCGGTTCGAGGCGACGATCTCGTAGGCATCCGTCTGCACCGCGGCCGGGAAGGGGAGCAGCTGCTCGAGCAGGGCGGTGTGCTCGGGTCGCAGAGCCATCAGCGGGGCGGCCTTGGAGGGCGCGCGATCGGCGAGCACGAAGAGGTGGTTCCGCTCCGCCTCGGTCATCCGCAGCACCCGGGCGACGGCTTCGAGGACCTGATCGGAGACCCCCGTGGCCCTGCCCTGCTCGAGCCAGGTGTACCAGGTGGTGCCGATGCCTGAGAGCTGCGCGACCTCCTCGCGTCGCAGCCCCGGCGTGCGGCGACGACCCAGCGGCGGCAGGCCCACCTGCTCGGGTGTGACCTTCTCGCGGCGCGCCCGGAGGAAGGCGCCCAGCTGCTTGCGTCGTTCGGCGGAGCTCTCCATCCCTCCAGTGTGCGACGTCGCGCCCGTTCCTGCCAGGTGGTGCTGGTACCAGTATGAGCAGGCTCCTGGTTCCAGGATCCGCACGCAGGGACCGTGCATCCATGTCCTGCGAAACCCTCACCGCTCCTCCCGCTCCAGTGCCACCGGGCCGAGCAGACCCTCCTGCTCCGACGAGCTCAGCCGCTCCCCCGCCGGCGCCGTCGCTCACCGCCTGGGGTCTGGGTGTGCTGCTGGTCGCCTATGCCCCGGTGAACTTCACCTTCGGCTCGGTGAACGTGCTGGCCGATGCGATCGGCCGGGATCTCCGGGCCGACGCCGCCGGGCAGCAGCTCGTGCTCGCCGCCTACACCACGGCCTTCGCCGCGACCCTGGTCATCGCCGGCCGGCTCGGCGATCGCTGGGGCCGACGCCGTCTGCTCCTGCTCGGCGGTCTCGGCGTCGCCGTGATCAGCATCGCCACCGCGTTCGCCCCGGGACTGACATCCGCCGTGGCGCTGCGCGTCCTGCTCGGCATCGCGGCCGGGCTGCTCACCCCGCAGGTGCTGGCGACCATCCAATCCACCTCCTCGGGCACGGCCCGCACTCGAGGCCTCATGCTGTTCGTCGCGGTCAGCGGGGCGAGCACGGTGGTGGGGCAGATCGTGGCCGGGGCTGTAGCCCACGCGCTGCCGGAGCACCTGGGGTGGCGGGCCGTGCAGATCCTCACCGGGCTCATCGCCCTGACCGCGGTCGCCGGGCTTCGCACCGTGCCGCGCACACGCTCGACCGCCCCGCTCTCCCTCGATGCGATCGGCGCCTCCGTGCTCGGCGCGAGCCTGCTGCTGATCGTGGTGCCGCTGACCCTCGGGCGCTCGCTCGGCTGGCCATCCTGGACCTTCATCTCGCTGCTGGTCGGCGTGGCACTGCTCGCAGCCTTCTGGGTGCTGCAACGTCGCGCCGAACAGCGAGGCACGGTGCCGGTGGTGCCGCCGTCGGTGCTGCGGCTGACGACGGTGCGCCGCGGGCTGCTCATGACACTGCTGTTCTTCACGACTTACGGTGCTTTCCTCTACGAGCTCTCGGCCTTCGCCCAGCTCCGGTACACGCTGGGAACGCTGGGGCCGGCTCTGCTGGTGCTCGGATTCGGCATCGCGTTCATCGCCGCGTCCCTAGCTGTTGCGGGTCATGACGTTGTAGTCACGGATCGGGGATGAAGGAACGGGTCCCTGACCGGCACGATGGGTGGTGCTGA